>SFNH01000090.1 GCA_004554205.1 Clostridium sp. | reverse complement strand
GGCGATTTGCGAATACCGGCGGCGATTGCGGGAGTGCGAAGCACGGAGCAATCGACTTTCATGTATGGTGGTGTCTGCGTCAGCAGACATAGCTGTTTAGAAAATGTATGGCTGAACTGTTTTTCGTGATTTTCATACATGACTAGGGTGAAACGATATGATAAAGAATAACCAAAAGAGATTGAACCGCCTGCATGTGGCGCTTGACGCGCTGGTGATAGCGGCGGCTTATATCGTCAGTTGGTTTATTACATTAAAGAGCGGGCTGTTCGGAACGGTCGGAGTGCTCCCCACCTGGTTTTATATGGGGGCGCTGGTTCTGATCGTGCCGGGGTATCTGCTGCTCTACACAATATTCCAGCTTTTTGCGCCGAAGCGGATTCAGAGCCGCAGACTGGAGTTTGCCAACATCTGCAAGGCGAATATCACCGGGCTGTTCCTCTTAGGCACGATCTTGTACCTGGGCAGAAAGAACCCGTACCTGCAGGAGTTCTCCGCAAGGCTTCTGATCGGCTTCTTCTTCACCAACATTGCGGCGGAGACTCTGGAGCGCAATCTGATCCGTCTGGCGCTGCGCTCCATGCGCGCGCGGGGCTACAACCAGAAGCATGTGCTGCTTGTCGGGTACAGCCGGGCGGCGGAAAGCTACATTGACCGTGTGCTCGCAAACCCGGAGTGGGGCTATCAGATACGCGGCATTCTGGACAACCGCAAAGAGAGCGGATATGAGTACCGCGGCGTCAGGGTGATCGGCCCTTTAGGCGATCTAAAGGGGATTCTGGACTTAAATGAGCTGGATGAGATCGCCATCACCTTAAGCATCGACGAGTACGGCGAATTGGAGCATCTTGTCGCCGAGTGCGAGAAGTCCGGCGTGCACACGAAATTTATACCGGATTACAACAACATGATCCCCACAAGACCTTACACCGAGGATCTGCAGGGACTTCCGGTCATCAATATCCGGCATGTGCCGTTAAACGACCCGCTCAACGCCGCGCTCAAGCGGATCGTGGATGTGTTTGGGGCGGTCGTGGCGCTGGCTTTATTTTCGCCGATCATGCTGGTTGCGGCCATTGCCGTCAAGCTGACCTCAAAGGGCCCGGTCATTTACAGCCAGGAGCGGGTAGGGCTTCACAACCGGCCCTTCCGGATGTACAAATTCCGCTCCATGGAGGTGCAGGAGCCGGACAGGGAGAAGGGGGAGTGGACGACACGCCATGACCCGCGGGTGACGCCGGTGGGGCGTTTTATCCGCAAGACAAGCATTGACGAGATGCCGCAGCTTATCAATGTGCTGATCGGTGACATGAGCCTCGTGGGGCCGAGGCCCGAGCGGCCGTTTTTTGTGGAGAAGTTTAAGGAGGAGATCCCGCGCTACATGATCAAGCACCAGGTGCGCCCCGGCATGACCGGCTGGGCGCAGGTCAACGGTTACAGGGGGGACACCTCCATAATCAAACGGATTGAATGCGATCTGTATTACATTGAAAACTGGACTTTGGGATTTGATTTCAAAATTTTGTTTTTGACATTTTTCAAAGGCTTTATCAATAAAAATGCCTATTGACCCGGGGTCGGGCGGCATGAGACAAGGATGAGGTATCAGCATGAATCACAATTTTGATAATGGATCAGAGAGAAACGAGACGCCGAGAAGCCGCAGAAATCCACGGATGGAGTCGGAGGCCAGACAGAAAAAGAGACGCCGCCGCATGATCGCCATGATCGTTGCGGAGTGCTTTGCGCTGGCGGCAATCTTCGGATACGGCTTTGTTGCCCGGATCGCCGCCAAGATTCAGCGGCCGGACGATTTTGAGATCAGCGAGATCAAGACGAACGATATTGCGGTAGACGCTGAGGAGAAGATGAAGGGCTATTGGACCATCGCCATATTCGGCGTGGACTCCCGCGATAACTCCATCACGAAGGGCACAAATTCCGATGTAAATATGATCTGCAATATCAACCGCGACACGGGGGAGATCAAACTGGTGTCCGTGTACCGCGACTCCTATTTAAATACGAGCGAGGGCGGCAGCTACAATAAGATCAACAACGCCTACGCGACGGGCGGCCCGAAGCAGGCGGTGGAGGCGTTAAACAGGAACCTGGATCTGCAGATTCAGGATTACATGACGTTTAACTGGAAGGCGGTGGCGAACGCCATCGATATTCTGGGCGGCGTGGATATTGAGCTGAGCAAGGCGGAGTTTTATTACATCAATTCCTTTATCACGGAGACTGTAAAGGCGACCGGGATCGGCTCGCATCAGCTCACTCATGCTGGCATGAACCATCTGGACGGCGTACAGGCAGTCGCCTACGGGCGTCTGCGCCTGATGGACACGGACTACGCCCGCACCGAGCGCCAGAGAAAGGTGATCGCCCAGGCTTTTGAGAAGGCAAAAAAAGCGGATTTCCAGACATTGTATGTGCTGATCGGGACGGTATTCCCGCAGGTGTCCACAAGCATCTGGGTGGATGATCTCGTAAGCAACGCAAAGAATATCAGCAAGTTTCGCTTAGGCGAGACCACCGGCTTCCCGCAGGCGCGCGGAGAGGCAAATATGGGCAAGAAGGGCGCGGTGGTGGTCCCCGCTACGCTTGAGAGCAATGTCATCCGGCTGCATCAGTTCCTCTTCGGCGATGATAATTATACGCCGTCCGAGACGGTAAAGAGGATCAGCGCAAAGATCTCGGCCGACACCGGCATCTACAAGGAGGGGCAGTTCATCGACAAGGTAGGCACCTCCGGCGGCGTTATCCAGCCTCCGAAGACGACTCCGGCCTCCACGGAGAAGGACGATGAGTATGATTCTGAAAATGAGGATGGAGGTGCGAAGCCGACTTCTGCCACGGAGACGGATGAGTACGGAAATCCCATAGAGACAGAGGACAGTGCGAACCGCCGCCCGAATCCGACGGATTCGCTCGAGGATTTCGGGGGACGTCCGATCATCGTAGACCGTCCCACCGCGACGGAGCAGACCACAGAGGGGACACGTCCCGGCGGCAGCACGAACGCAACGACACAGGAGGCAGGCCCCGGCGGCGCCGTGAAGCCGACGGCTGGTACATCTGCCCGGCCGGATGTGAGCACGGAGGAGACGACCAGGAATCCTTCCATTGTAGACCGCCCCGGCGAGAGTACGCAGACGACGGAGGCGACACGCCCCAGTCAGACCGCGGGCCCAGGCGGCGCAAACGTGATTCGTCCGGGCGGAAATGTACTCGTAGACCCGGGAAATACTGCCGCGCCGACGGCTCCTGCCGGTCCCGGAGCAAACGCGGGACATAATGCGCCGGGTGGCGGCACGACCCCGACCGCAAGGCCGCCGGAGACGATCATCCATCAGGAGCCGGGCGGCACCGTGAGCAGTTCGCCGATGCAGAATGGGATCATAGCGTCCCCGGGAGAGTAGAGAGCTCGCGGGATGAGTTCACATATATATTATAATTCCGACACAATTTCATCACAAAAGACTGGTATGGTTACTATTAAAGTACAGGAAAGGGGATTATAATTATGTACGATGACGAGAGAGACGATTATCTGCAGACTGGTTGGAATGAGTATAATGAAAATACAGACACCGAAAATGAGAGCCCTGTAATTTCGGCTGGAGCACAGGAAGACACACGAGGCGGCTGGGAGGAGAACCGGAGGGATGATTCCTATATTCCCAAGGAGCCCACAGAGCGCACGGGAGAGAAGAAAAAAAGCTCATTGGCATTAAAGGCGCTCGGGGTTGCGGCGGGAGCGCTGCTCTTCGGCGCGGTGGCAGGCGGTACGATGTTTGCCGTCAACACGATAGGCGAATATTTTAAGATGCAGTACGCGCCGGGGGCAGCGAAGCAGGAGACAGCGCCCACGGTGGCGCAGGCGGAGACGGAGAGCGCCGGGGGCAGCGTTGCCGCCAATTCCCAGGCAGGCTCCGCGGTTATGCTGGATGTCTCCTCCATCGTGGAGAAGGCGATGCCGTCCGTCGTGGCGATCAACAATACCGTGGTGCTGCAGCAGCAGACCTGGTTCGGGATGAGTCAGGCGGTCGAGGTTCCAAGCAGCGGTTCCGGCATTATCGTCGGGCAGAATGACGAGGAGCTTCTGATCGTGACGAATAACCATGTTGTCGAGGATTCCAGGGAACTGACGATCACCTTTATCGACGGCAACCAGGCATCAGCCGCGATCAAGGGTACGGACTCCGGCACGGATCTCGCGGTCGTTGCTGTGCCGTTAAAGGATATTCCGGCAGAGACGATGGCTCAGATCAAGATCGCTGTGATGGGGGACTCCGATGCCCTCAAGGTCGGTCAGGGCGTGATCGCCATCGGAAACGCGCTGGGCTACGGCCAGTCTGTGACGGTCGGCTATGTGAGCGCGCTGAACCGGGAAGTAAAAGCGGATGACAATACCTCCCGCACCCTGCTCCAGACGGATGCAGCCATCAATCCCGGCAACAGCGGCGGCGCCCTGTTAAACTTAAAGGGTGAGCTGATCGGCATCAATGCCGCCAAATACTCATCCACCTCGGTTGAGGGCATGGGATATGCGATCCCGATATCCCAGGCGCAGGATATCATCAATGAACTGATGAGCAAGAAGACCCGCGTCACGGTGGACGAGAAGGATCAGGGCTACCTGGGGATTCAGGGCCAGAATATCGACGAGACGGCCTCTTCCATGTACGGTATGCCGCGCGGCGTCTATGTATACAAGATCGTGGAGGACAGCGCGGCGTCCCACTCGGACTTAAGAGAGAAGGATATCATCACCAAATTTGACGGACAGACGGTCCGCACCATGGCTGACTTAAAGAAAATGCTGACCTATTACGCGGGCGGCGACACGGTAGACCTCACGGTGCAGTCGTTAGAGAACGGTCAGTATGTGGAGCGCACCGTAACGGTCACTCTCGGCAGGAGGCCGGTCACGGAAGAGAATTAAATTTGATTTGAGCACAGAGACGGCGCAGTCTATGACTGCGCCGCCTCTGTGCTAGCGGATCAGCAGGAAGGAAGCGTAGAGGTTTAAGGTGCCGTACCCCCACTGGCGGTTGGGATAGCTTAAGTCCGGATTCCGGTCCGCGCCGCGGATGAGCAGGGATTTGACGGCGGTGCTGGTGAGCACCGTCTCGGTTTCCTTTAAGCTCCACGACTGGATGTCGGCAACCGCGCCCGCCATGATGGCCGCAGCTACGGACGAGCCGGAGCGGCGCGAAAAGGAGACGCCTCCGTCCCCGGAGGGAGGCAGGAGAGAGGGCCCCTGCACCTCCACGCCGGGAGCCGCAAGCTCCGGCTTTTGGCGCCCCGAGCGGGTGTAGCCCCGGCTGCTGTGGATGTAGATGCTGTTGTTCCGGTGATTGTAAGTGCTTACAGTGATCGGCATGATCCCGTTTCCGGGGTCGGTGATCGTGGTGTCCGGGTTGGAGCGGAGAAAGAAGGTATCATTCGAGACAAAGCCCTGCATCGGAAGCCACATATGGAAGCGGCCCAGCACGGAGACGGACGGGTAGACCCGGATATGCCAGAGCCCGGGCGACGGAGTCTGAAAGCGCAGGAAGATGAGCTGGCTTCCCGAGCCCGCCTCGTAGGGCTTGTAGGTCAGCGAGATGCGTGTGGAGTCGAGGCGCAGCGGGATGGAAATTTCATTTTCGGTGAGCATGGCGACGGGGGGGACAACCTCGCCGGAGGGCGAGATAAAGCCTACCGTGTAGAGCTCCGGGGTTTCCGCCCACAGCTCCAGACAGAAGCCTGGCTCGCCCTGCGCCACCCGAAGCTCGACGTCCTGAAATTCCTGGTTCTCGGCGAGCTCGCCGAGAAAATGGCGGCGGAAGCCCACCTCGTTTCCGGCGCCCGCAACGGCGGAGATCCCCCTTATCCCCATGAGAAGCTGGAGCTGCATGGCGAGGGGCGAGGCGCCGTCGTGAGCGCCCTGCGATGTGCCGACGCCGAGGCAGATGACGAGGGGCATTTTGAGTTCGCCCGCAAGTGCCAGCAGGAACGCAACCCCGGTCATGATATCATTCTCCTGGTAAGCGGCCGCATCTGGAGAGATCAGGAAGAAATCCCGGAGATACCTCTTGGCGGGCTTTAGCTTTACGACGGCGATGGCGGCGTCCGGCGCGGCTCCTGAGAAGGGCGAAGGCTCTCCGGTGCGGTTTCCGGCCGCAACTCCGGCCATGAAGGTGCCGTGTCCATCGGCGTCACGGCTCGGCACAAGCCGGTAAGGATCCTCCGAGAGGAGCGCCTCATTGATGGTCTCGCGGTCATAGACGCTTCCGTAAAACGGCTGGAAGCTTCCGACCGCGGGCGGCGCATCTTCCCCGCGTATGCTCTGATCCCAGATGGAGAGGATGCGGGTGCTGCCGTCTGAGCGGCGAAAGAGCGGATTCATATAATCAATCCCGGTATCAATAAACCCTATGAGAATCCCCTCGCCGGTCGCCATGAGGGAGGGCTGATCAAAGACGGGGAGGACGCCGCTTTTCTCGAGGGCGGTGGTGTCTAAAAGTCCGTAGAGCTTCGGGATGGGATTGTAGCCGTAGCGGGCGATGCTCAAGGGCTCTGCCTGCTCAAGGGGCACATGGACGATGGCGTACTCCCGGCTCACCAGATTGACACAGCCGCCCGCGGCGAATTCATAGAGGTTTCCGAGGGATGGCTGCGTGTAGCTGCCGATGAAGTCGGCGTATTCCTCCGACGCCGGATAAAAATCACATGGAATCATAGGATCACCAGTATTTCTTTCAGTTAGACTATGCACGGGGAAAAGAAGGCGGAACATATTTGACGGATTTCATTAAAAATAGTATACTGAAAAAAAGTATTATCAGGAGGTAAGATCGTGGCGTATGTGGTGATCATCGGGGTTTTGGCGGCGCTGGATCTCGGCTTTAAGTGGCTTATCGAGCGGCAGGAGCCGGGGGCGTTTCCGCGCCCGCTAAAGCATACAAACGAAAAGATCCGGCTGTATCGCAATCACAATGCGGGATTTCCCTTCGGATTTTTGGAGAAGTACGGGGAGGTGGTGCGCACGGTTCCGCTCATCATCATCTCGGGGCTCGGCGGCGTGCTCTGCTACCTGATCCCGAAAAGAAGGCACACCGCGGAGAAAACCGCCCTCGCGGTGCTTTTGGGCGGCGCCTTGAGCAATCTCTACGACCGGTACGCGCGGCGCTATGTGGTAGACTATTTAAATGTCCGGGCCGGGGCGTTAGAAAAGGTTGTGTTTAACCTTGGGGATCTGTTTGTGTTCCTCGGGGCCGGAGCGCTTCTTATTATTAAAGGTATCAGTTCGGCCGTGCGGCGTTTCCAGCGGATTTTACGCCGCAGCTCCCGGCAAGACAGTCCCATGTGACACGCTGCGTTTCCGGCTCGGTCCGCGCGCGAGGTAGTCGCTTTTGTTCGGTCGACGGTGAGGTTTACACCGCGCTTCCTCACGGTTGAGCTATTGACAGGATATGGTAAACATTGTACAATCGAATACAATTTATGATACCAGGGTCAAAAGGTCAAAAGTCCGATGCAAGCTTGCTTGCAAAAGGATTTTTGACTTTGGGACCCGCCAAAAACATGAGGAAGTAGCCATTTTTCGTAGAAAAATGAGCGAATTCCGAATGTTTTTAGGATTTCGGGAGCACAAAGTGCGGAGAAATCCGGTATC
>SFNH01000089.1 GCA_004554205.1 Clostridium sp. | reverse complement strand
GCATCGGTCTGGCAGCACTCGCCGGGGTGAGCTGCGGCATAGGCGGTCAGCCTGTTCTTGAGGTCAGTGTTGTGTGTGCGGATATAGATTAGCGGGTCTTTCTCGTCAAACCAAATATCGGTGGTTTTTTCCTGCTTCGTAAGCCCTGTTCTCATAAACTCTCCTTTCTGCGCCCCTGTCCGGCTCTTGACTTGGGGAAAACGGCGATTTTCAAACAGGAGCGCGCCGGACGATGTCTGCCCTGTCTGACGCGCTCCCATTCGGTAAAATGCGTTTTTTCCGGCTCTACACAGGAATCAGCGAGCTTCGTCCCTCGTGACCGCTTTTTCTCTGTGCGGATGGAAGAATCGCCACAGATTATTGCGCTGAATCACATCCTCATAGCTGCGGACTTTCCCGCGCAGCTCCATATTCTCACGCTCCAATTCTGCCGCACGGAGCTTGCCGCGAACAGACTTATAATCGGAAATCTCCTGCTTCAAACCGTCAATCTCAGCCTTGAGTTTTGCAATCAGTTTGTTTGCCGCATCCAACGCCTTTTGCAGTTTGGATTCCTTTTTCTCTGCTGTAACGTACTTCTTCGTACTTCTTTGCCAGAGTGGAAAGTCGGTCAAAGTCCTCACGCTCCACGGCAACTTTGGGTGAGAAGGGAATGGACGTTGCCACGATTTTTTCGATAGCCGCCACAGCGACCTGCTGATTCTGGATTTTCTCAATCTGCCTGCCGAGCGCCGCTGCCTGCTGCTCCTGCTGGCGGTTCTGCTCTGTGAGTTCAGCCAGCCGCGCCTGCTCCTGCTGCACCTTGAACTGCGTCACCGTCAGATGTTCCTCGGAGCTGCCGCGTTCGCCTCGCTCCACATCGTCATACCCTGCCTTTCGCATGGCGGCGAAGAAATCATCTTGCAGAACGGAATAGGATTTTCGGAGCACAGTTTTCCCGTTTGCGTTCAGCAGCGGTTTCCCATGCTCGTCCAGCGCGGGCTTGGAATCCCACTTTTTACTCATACTGACCTGCTGTATCGTTTCCTTGACTGTCCCAACCAGCGATTTATCCTTGCACCGCTTCGACCACAGAATTTTCTTCTCTACGACGGGGATATAGACCACATGAAGGTGATAATGGTACACGTCCTTGCCCAGCGCGTCGGACATGGCGCGGTTGCGCTCGTCGGCGTGCATGACCGCAGAGAGAATGTACTGCTCTCCGCCTACGATTTCTATTGCGGATTTGTATGCGTCGGTGTAGAATTGTTTTGCGAAGTCATAGCCGCCGTGATTATGAAAATAGGCAGTGTTTACGTCAAAGACCAGCTCGCCGTAGAGAAAGGCATCCTCTTTCAATCCACGGGTGGAGATGATCCCGTCCTTTTTCAACTGCTCAAACATCTCCGCATATCCGGCGGCCGGTTTCTTGAAATGAACATTGAGGTGCGTTCTCTCCGGGACAATATCCTGATTGACATAGGATTCCTTTTCCCGTTCGTTGTGCTGCTGCGCGTTGCCGATTCTGGCAGCGGTCAGTCTCATATTTCTTGCGTTGGTACGATGGATACCGTCGCATCTTGCCATGGGCATTTACCTCCTGATTTCAGATTTCGCAGGACAAGGTGGCTTTCGGGGGAGCACTTCTGCGGAAGTGTAATAACCCACTATGATACTTTCATCCTGCGGCTGCAAAGTATCGTGGGCTCTCCGAGGGGGAACGGGGAATGCGGCTTCTGCGGAAGCCTCTGCCGTGGCTTGCAAGTAGTACCCACTTTGCAAAATCCACGGCGTGACCGCCAGCCTTTCAGCAATCGAATTTGCTTCAACGCTGCCGCCCACAGGCGGAGAGAATTTTGAAAATCCTCTCCGCCATCCATCTCAAAATCTGCGGGTTTTTCGATGGGGACGGGGATGCGAGGGGCTGTGTCAGCCAATGCTTTACCTTGTCTGCCAGCAACAGGAGCGTGGCACGCTCCTGTCACAGCTCCCAAGGAGGAGTAGTCCATCGGTAGCTCTGCGGCACTCCACGCCGGTCAAGATACTCCTGCCGCGCCTGCTCCCGTTCTTCTTCGTTGGGAGCGGTTTTGTACCGGGAATAGAGCTGCCGGTTCAGTATGGCGTCGAGCTTTTGCTCCAAGCCCTGCCGGATTTCTTCTTCAAGATCATCCTCGCCCCGCAGATGGTACATGGCGAGGTCGATGAACAGATCATAGGGGATTTGTACGCTTTTCATTTTCCTATCCTTTCCTATCCGCGACGGTCGCAACGATTGCGACGGTTGCTTTGATGGCATCATTTCCACCGTCGCGACCGTCGCAGCCGTCGCGCTGTCCTCAGTCGATTACTTCGTACTCAACATTGCCGATTACCATATAGGTGAGCTTCACCTGCCGTCCGGAGTGTTTTGCTCTGTTCTCATACCTCACATGGTACTCGTCCAGCAGCCTGCCGGATTTAACGTTCAGGTATTTGGTGAGGGCATTTGCCGCCATGCCTGTATTCACCGCTTCCGCAAGCTCGGTCGGACTGCCTGTCCATTCTCTGCTTTCGGAGGAAACAAGCTGGGAAACCGTATCCAATACCGGGTCGGGCGGCTCCTGATACGGCTCGTTCTCTGTCCGTTCAAGGCTCCATATCTGCGTGTCGGCATCTTTTTTCAGATATAGAATCTGATCCTGTTGATCTCGCCCCACGGCATCGACCGTGGCCTCCAATGCTGTCCGTTTCTTCTTCTGCATCAGGAGTGCTCCGTCTGCACAACCGAGAAGTCCTGTTGTGCCGGAGATCGTTTCAAAGCTGTCCCCGGCTGGCTGTTTTCTTGTGTGATGGACGGTAACGATGCAAATGCTGTGCCTGTCTGCAAAACGCTTGAGTTTGCCGATGATCTCATAGTCGCTGGCGTAGCTGTAAGCCTCACCTCCGGTTTCCCGAATCTTCTGCATGGTGTCAATGATAACCAGCTTCGTGTCGGGGTGTTCCTTTATGAAATTCTCAAGCTGCTCGTCAAGACCGTTTCCGATTTTGCTTGCTGCCGTTGCAAAATGCAGGCTGGCGGTATCCGCCACGCCGTACATCATAAACATTCGACTCTGGATTCTCTGGAAATCATCCTCCAGTGCAAGGTACAGAACCGTACCCTGATGGACTTCATAGCCCCACAGCCTTTGCCCTGTGCTGACATGGTAGGCAAGCTGCGCTACCAGAAACGATTTTCCGATTTTGGGCGCTCCTGCGAGGATATATGCCCCGGAGTAGAGCAGACCGTCTATGACGGGCGGCCTGCTCTTGTATGCGGTCTGATACAGCTCTGCCATGGAAACGGTATGAAGATAATGCGGGTCGTTCATGCGCCGGATTCTCTCACGCATTTCCTCAATATTTTCCTCCGAAGGATTGCTTTCGCAGGTTTCATGTGGTATCCTCTGTTTAGTTGAATTGTGAGGCGGCTGCCCTCCATCTGCGCCAACAGATGGAATGAGGGCGGTCGTTTTCTCATTTTCCGTCATTGCGCTCACCTCCGGGAATCTGGAAGCCGTAGAACTTCTGCTTGAAATACTGGGCGGGGCATTTTCCGGCTACGGTCAGATAGCCCTGGGATTTCAGCTCTCTGTTCATTTCCCGGACAATCTGATATGCCTTGCTACGGCTGATGCCCATGATCTCCGCCACCTCTGACGCTGTGATAAACTGTGCTCTCATAGTACCTCCTGTTTCAATGTGATTTTTCTCAGTCTGCGTATCTTTTGTTCACGCTCCTTTTCCCAGTCTCTCCGAAATACGCATCCTGAGTACATATTTTATTATACGCACACAAGATGCATCTGTCAAGCCTTTAGAAAATAAAAATATGTACTTGCAATTCGCTTTATTCTGTGGTATGATATGGACGAGGTGAATCAGACATGGACAATTTCGATTATCCCGCCATTGGGCAGAGAATCAAGCAGCTCCGAAAACGCAAAGGGCTGAACCAGACCGAGCTGGCACAAATGCTGAAAAAATCTCTCCGCACCGTACAGAAGTACGAAACCGGAGAGATTGAAGTGTCGATTGCCGTTGTCAATCAGATCGCAGACCTGCTGGACACGACCTCAACCTATATTCTTGGGTATGAATCCAGCACGACGCAGATCAGGACGCTTGCCGACGTGATGGACTTCCTCTTTAAGCTGGAAACGGTAGAGGGCATCGACTTCAAGATCAATGTGCAGAAGCCGCCCCGCAGCAAGCAATGGGAGTGCTCCATTTCTTTTGATGGAAAGAGCACGGCGGAGTTCAACGCGGATATGTGCCTGTTTCTTGAACAGTGGGAGGACGAGCGCAGCGAGCTTCGCGCCTATAACTCCACGCAAGCGGCATACAAGCGGTGGAAGGAGCAGACTTTGGCATATTACGCCGCGAACGCAGTCAAATGCACAGAGCCGGAGGAGCTTGACCGCGATGAGCGAATCGCAAAGCGGACGGAGTTTCTGGAAAAGGAATACGGTAAAAGCGAGAGTAACGAGTGAATAACCTGATCAAAGCCTGATTCTTGAGGGAAGGAGGTAAAAATGTCAGTAACAAAAGACGGCGACACCGGTCGCTGGATGTCCCAGATCCGCGTGACGGACTGGACAGGCAAGACCATCCACAAGAAGAAGCGTGGCTTTGCCACCAAGAAGGAAGCCCTGCAATGGGAACGTGACTTTATCAGCCAATCCACGGGCAGCCTCGGCATGACCTTCGGTGACTTCATCTCTCTGTATGTCAAGGATATGGAGCACCGCCTCAAGCCATCCACCGTTGCCAGCAAGAAATGGCTGATCGACCTGAAGGTAACGCCTTTCTTCAAGAAAATTCCGCTGAACGAGATCAAGCCCACTCACGTGCGCCAATGGCAGAACTCCCTGACCAGCTACCGGGATGAAAACGGCAAGCCTTACGCCCAGACCTATCTCAAGTGCATCAACAACCAGCTCACGGCGATTTTCAACTACGCAGTCAAATACTATGGGCTGAAAGAAAATCCCTGCCACAAGGCGGGGAGCATGGGCAAGAAGAAAGCCGATGAAATGCTGTTCTGGACAAAGGACGAGTTCCAGACATTTATCGAGAGCATGAAAGACCGTCCCGCCAGCTACACGGTATTCATGACCATGTACTACACGGGGATTCGGGAGGGAGAGCTGCTGGCACTCACACCGTCGGACATCGACTTCGAGAAGAAGACCCTGACGGTGAACAAGAGCTATCAGCGCCTCGGCAAAGAGGATATTATCACCACTCCGAAAACACCGAAAAGCATCCGTACTATCCCTATTCCCGACGGCCTTTGCAACTGTTTGCAGGAGTATATGTCCCATTGCTACGGGCTGCAAAAGGACGACAGGCTCTTTCCCTACACCAAGAGCTTTCTGTACCACGAAATGGAGTACGGCTGCAAGGCTTCGGGCGTGAAGCGGATACGGGTGCATGACATTCGACACAGCCACGCCAGCCTGCTGGTGGAGATGGGCTTCTCTCCGCTGCTGATCGCGGAGCGGCTCGGACATGAAAAGGTACAGACAACGATGGACACGTACAGTCACCTGTACCCCAACAAGCAGGTGGAGGTAGCCAGACAGCTTGACGGCATTATGCCGTGAGCCTCTGGCTACAAAAATCGCTGCAAATGTAGCCAATTTGTAGCCGCTAAAAAAGAAAAATCCTGAAAAACGCTGTATTACCAACGCTTTTCAGGATTCATAAAAACACTAAATATTTATTCCCACTCCACCGTTGCGGGGGGCTTGGTCGTGATGTCGTAGACCACGCGGTTGACGTGCTTTACTTCGTTGGTGATGCGGTTACTGACGCGGGCGAGGATGTCATAGGGGATCTTTGCCCAGTCGGCGGTCATGAAGTCGTCGGTCGTGACGGCGCGGATGGCGACGAGGTGGTCATAGGTGCGGTGGTCGCCCATGACACCGACAGTGCTCACGCCCGGCAGCACGCAGAAGAACTGCGCCAAGTGCTGCTCATAGCCGTTTTTGGCCATTTCGTCCCGCAGCACCCAGTCGGCGTTTTGCAGGATCTCCACCTTTTCGGCGGTGATCTCGCCGATGATGCGCACGCCGAGTCCCGGACCGGGGAACGGCTGACGCCACACAAGCTCGTGCGGAATGCCGAGCTTTTCGCCGACGCGGCGCACCTCGTCCTTGAAAAGGTCGCAAAGCGGCTCGATGATGCCGAGGAACTCCACATCGTCCGGCATCTTCACCTTGTTGTGATGCGTTTTGATCTTGTCGGCGTCGCCCTTGCCGGACTCGATGCAGTCGGGATAGATCGTGCCCTGCGCGAAAAAGCCCTTTTCGCTGCTGCGGCGACGGATCTCCTCCCAAAACACCTTATAAAACTCCGTGCCGATGATGTGCCGTTTTTGCTCGGGATCGACGACACCCTTGAGGCAGGACAGAAAATGCTCCTGACAGTTTACGCGCACAAAGCGCATGTCAAACAGCGAGGTGAAGGTCTTTTCGACAAAATCCCCCTCGTCCTTGCGCATAAGGCCCTGATCGACGAACACGCAGGTGAGCTGCTTGCCTACCGCGCGGCTGAGCAGTCCCGCCGCGACCGAGGAGTCGACACCGCCGGACAGGCCGAGGATGACCTGCTTGTCGCCGATTTGCTCCCGCAGGCGGGCGACGGTGTCCTCGATGAAGCTGTCCATCTCCCAATCGCCGCTGCAGCCGCAGACGCGATAGAGGAAGTTTTCCAGCAATTTATTGCCGTAAACGCTGTGGGTGACCTCGGGGTGGAACTGTACCGCATACAAACGGCGCGTGGCATCCTCCATCGCCGCGACGGGGCAGGCGTCGGTGGTCGCCGTGACGGCAAAGCCGGCAGGCGGCACAGTGACGCGGTCGGTGTGGCTCATCCACACGACGCTGTCCGTCGGGATGTCCGCAAAAAGCGGCGATGCGGCGTCGGTCACATGCAGATCGATCTTGCCGTATTCCGACTGCTCGGCGGTCTCCACCCTGCCGCCCGCCATGAAAGCGGTGAGCTGGCAGCCGTAGCAGATGCCGAGGATCGGCACGCCGATGTCGAGGATCGCCGGATCATAGTGCGGCGAGGCGGGGTCGAACACCGAGTTCGGGCCGCCCGTGAAAATGATGCCGCGATAGCCGTTTTCCTTGATGACCGACAGCGGCGTGGTGTAGGGGAGGATCTCCGCAAACACGCGGTGATCGCGCACGCGGCGGGCGATGAGCTGATTATACTGCCCGCCGAAATCCAAAACCAGAATTTTTTCCATATGACACCTCAACGATAGATAATGGCTTCCCGCTCGGGGCCGTTGGACACCATGTCAATATGGTGCCCCAATTCTTTTTCGATAAACTCCACATAGGTGCGCGCCTCGGCGGGCAGCTCTTCAAAGGAGCGGATGCCGCGGATGTCGCAGTGCCAGCCCTTGAGGGTCTTGAACACCGGCTTTGCTCTTTTCAGCCGATTGGTGTTGGGGAAATCGCGGGTGATCTCGCCGTCGATCTCATAGCCGACGCAGACGGGAATTTCTTCAAGATAGGACAGGCAGTCGAGCGCCGTCATGACCACCTTGGTCGCGCCCTGGCAATCGACGCCGTAGCGGGAGGCGACGCAGTCATACCAGCCCACGCGGCGCGGTCTGCCGGTCGTGGCGCCGAACTCGCCCTTGTCGCCGCCGTGGAGACGCAGCTCCTGTGCCTTTTCCTCGTCGAGGATCTCGGACACAAATTCGCCCGCACCCACCGCAGAGGAGTATGCCTTCGTGACGGCGATGATCTCCTTGATCTCATGCGGCGGGATGCCCGCCCCCACCGCGCCGTAGCCGGCGAGGGTGGACGAGGAGGTCACCATCGGGTAGATGCCGAAATCGGGGTCCTTGAGCGTGCCGAGCTGCCCTTCGAGCAGGATGTTTTTGCCCTCCTTGAGTGCCGCGAAAAGGAAGGCATGCGTGTCGCAGACAAACGGCGCGATCTTCTCGCGGTAGTCGACGCAGGTCTTGTACAGCGCGTCGGGATCCAGCAGCGGCTTGTGATACACATGCTCAATGATGAGATTTTTGAGCGTGCAGACATTTTGGAGCTTGGCTTTGAGCGTCTCGTCGTCGAAAAGGTCGTTGACCTGAATACCGATCTTCGAGAACTTGTCGCTGAAGAACGGCGCAATGCCGCTCTTGGTGGAGCCGAAGGCATTTTTGCCGAGGCGCTCCTCCTCATAGGTGTCGAGCAGAATATGGTATGGCATCAGCACCTGCGCGCGGTCGGAGACCAGCAGGTGGGGGTTGAGG
>SFNH01000088.1 GCA_004554205.1 Clostridium sp. | reverse complement strand
AAAGCTGGGGCTTGAAGAGCAGGTAGAGGGTATGCAGGGGCAGCTGGACGATTCCCTTGCGGAGATCCGTCGTTTGGCTCACCTCGGAAAGAAGGAGCTTGATCCGGCTGACTATGAAAAATTCTTAAAGGGCTATGCCAAGCTGAGCACAAAGGAGCTCGAAATATGCGAGGCTCTTGTCAGCGGCCTGAGCACCCGCCAATGTGCGGAGCAGATCGGCTGCGCCTCCAGCACCGTAGATACATACCGCAAGAGGGTCTATGAAAAGACCGGCATCCACAAGGTGCGGCAGCTTCAGCTCTGCGTTGCGCTCATGCGGACGGAACAGCAGGAGTCGGAAACACAGAAAGAATAATGACGGCAATGGCGGCGGCGCATCTCTCCACGAGGCGATGTGCCGCCGCATACTTTTTTCGCGCCTCGATTCTGCTCCTATCCTTGTTCTTTCTCTGTCCTAATTCTCCGATAGAGTGGGCTGTTCCGGTGGGGTCATATTGAACCCCTCCTCGGTCCAGCAAACAGGCATAGTTGCCCCTTGGTGGGACGATAGTTTTGCGCTTTGCCCAAATAAAGAGCTTGGTGTCATATTTTGATACCAAGCTCTTTGGGATTATTTCAGCGTATAGAGATTGGATGTGTTGCTCCCATTGGGGCGATACCGGGGCAGCTTGGCAAGATAGCCGTGCTGCTCCAGATCTGCCAGCGCCCGCTTGACAGTGCTGCGGGAGAGATTCATATCTCTCGCAATCGTCTTGATCCCTGGCCAGCAGCTTCCCGCGCTATTGGACCGATCTTTGAGGTACATATAGACGGATACAGCTCTGGGCGGCAGAAGCGTGTCGGCGTAAATGCTGTCAAAGTAGCTCACCGATCCACCTCCTGCCGGGGAAGATTGTAAGGGGTACGCTTGTGCGCCATACGGTCATAGTCGATGTCCTCCGCCACCACCATCTCCTGCACGGGCGCATCATGGAGCTGTCCCTCGCCCTTAACGGAGCGAGTAGTCTTCTGCTCCGGCAGCTTGGGCGGATACTTTCGCATGATGGCGCGGGTCAGCGCATTCTGGTCGGCATAATAGACCTTTCTGGCTGCCTGCTCCTCCACACGGTATTCCTCCTCGAAGGTGATGCCCCATTCGAGGAACAGACGCAGGCGGGCACGCATGGGGTGGCATCCAGTCTTCTGCACGATGAAGCTGCCTTTCGGAATCGACTTGAGCTCATCCGCCGTCAGCAGGGGGCGCTCCATCATCTGCAGGCTCTGGCTGGGATCGTTTTTTCCTCGGCTCACAGAGCCAGAGAGCACCGTGCGGCTGCCGAGGGCTTTGGAAAAGGCATCCGCTGCTTCACTGTTGGGGGCAAAGCCACCGCAGATCACATCCTGGCAGTTGTCCATCAGGATGGAGGCGCCTTCTTTTCCGTAGTTTTTTACAAGCTGATCCACTGACTGGATGATCGGTACCATCGTCAGGCGGCGAGAGCGTCCAGCACTGAAAAGCGGCAAAATATCAAAGGGCGGCATGGTCCCCAGCTCATCGCAAAAGAGAATAACGCGGTTTTTCAGTTTGCCGCCGTTCTCATCTGCTACCGCGAACAGCTCACGGGAGAGGTTCTGGATCATCAAGCCCGCCATAAAGTTCTTCGTCTGATCCTCCTCCGGCAGGATGAGGAAGATGGCGGATTTTTCCGCCGCAAACATTTCGGCGTCAATGGCACTGTCGAAGCACAGAATTTGCTCCAGCTCACTATCGAGGAACGAGTTGAGCCGGGACAGCACCGTGGACATGACTGATGCCATCGCCTGCTCGGAGCTGTTGAGTGCGGCGCCTGCCAGCCAGCGTGCTTTGTGCTCGGACGGCAGCTTATCCATGAGCAGCTGGAAACGGGAGCGTCCCCGCGCACCACGCGCCGGCTCCAGCAGATCCTGCACCAGCTTGAATACCGACACGATGTGCCGTCGCTCCTCCGGGTGCTCCTCGTCCGGTGGCAGAAACTCTGCAAGCAGCAAGATCGTGGAAGACAGCAAGCCCTCCGCCGCATCGTAGAAGAAGGCGTTCTGCCCGTGGTCAGAGTTTCCCTCTGGGCTGACGATGGACTTGGCGAGGATCTTGGCGTACTTTTCGGCTTTGGCACGGGCAGCGAGGTTATCCGGTTGTTTTCTGGCGATGTCCATATAGCGGTTGATGAGCGTCAGCAGGTTGTTGCCGTCCGAGCGGGTGGGGTTGCGCAGATCGATGACGGAGATATGCTTGTAGCCGTAGTACTTTTTGGCAATAGAGCCGTAGTTGCGGGCGAGGTCACCCTTGGTATCCAGAGCCAGAAAACTCATGCCGGACGCGCAGGCATATTCAAGGTTGGGATAGAGAAAGAATGCCGTCTTGCCCGCACCGGAGGCGGCGATCATCAAGCAATGGATGTCGTCGCTGTCCACCAGCGCGGTCAGTTCATCTTTCTTGCCCTTGCAGCCCAGCACCAGACCCTGTTCTGTGGGAAGGCTTACTCCCTTGCGCCAGTCTCTGACCTTGAACGGCACATGGGTATAGGTCTGACGGATCTCCTTATCGGTTGCCCAACGCGCCGTGCCGTGCTGTCCGTCACCCACGGTGCGGGACTTGATGCCGCTGAGTGTATAGTGGTAGGACAGCATGGAGAGTCCCCCGATGATGGCGAACATCCCCAGCCCTGCCGCGACCAATGTCCCGATGTTGGAGCTTTTGATCGTGTCCCACATTGTCAGCAGAAGGTTTGGCATAGCTCGCTCCTTTCCATTTTGTTTTCCTGTTCTGCCTTGAGATCGTCGTTCCAGTCCTTTTGCTGCGGTACGAGCCGCTCCGCAGAGATACCACGCTCCTCCAGCAGCTTCCCCATGCGCTCACTGGCGGCATGACCGGCAGCGTCATTGTCCAGACAGAGGTACACCTGCCGGAGCTGGGGGAGCTGCCGCAGCATCTCCAGCACGGGGATGGAGGATGTCCCGCAGCAGGCCACATAGTTATGCTCCTGCCACCCCTCCGGGAAAAGGGAGATATAAGAGAGCAGGTCGATAGGGGCCTCGAAGACATAGAGCGTGTCATCACCGCCAAGATAGTGAAAGCTGTGCTTCGGGTCGCTGCCCTCAATGTTGCCGCGATAGCCTTGCCCCATGGTATACAGCCCGCGCTTATGCCCGTGACGGGGAACGCCGTGTTCATCGAATCCGACGAACACGGCGTTGTGGTATTCCTTTGTCCCGTCCCTGGATTTTTCACAGCTCTCGTAGATGAGCTTCTTGCGCACGAAGGCATTGAGTATCTTGCGGTCGATGCACCTCTGTTTCAGCAGGTAGGCATACACACGGCGCATGGACTCACTCTGCGCTGGGAGCGTGAAGGGCTTTGCAGGCTCCGGCACCTTCTCCTTTGCCGCAGGGTAACTTCCGTCCAGATCGTCACCAAGGAGCAGAGACATGGCGTCCGGGTAGCTGAGTCCATAGAACTGCTTGACGAAGCTGATGGCTCTGCCGCCCTGCTCGGTGGCATGGTCGAACCACTCACAGCCGCGGATGGTGATGCTGTGGTCGCTGGCAAGGCGTTTGTCCCTGCCGGAGGTAATGAGCTTTTCTCCTCGGCGGCGGAGAAACTCCTCCAAGTCCACCGAGGCGGCTTGCTCTTTTTGCGAATCGGTAAAGTGGATGTATTGGCTCATAGACCCCTCCTAAAAACGATAGAAAGCTGTCCCCCAAAGGGACGGCTTTCTATCGTAAAGTATGAGATTATAGTTGACTGGTTCTCTCTCATTGAAACATTGCCCACTTTTGCAGCAAACTTTTCAACGAAGCAGTTGATTATTCTCTCGTATCAGTGTATAATATCCGTTGAAATGTAGCATGATAATGCCAGCAAGTTTTCAATGGAGGTTGGGTTATGGAAATAAAACGAGATCGCTATTTGAAGAAAATCATCTCCTTTATGTGGGATGGTCAGGTGAAGGTGATCACTGGCATCCGCAGATGCGGCAAGTCCTATCTGCTTCGCAATCTGTTCAAGAGTTACCTTCTCAGCGAAGGCGTTGCAGAAGACCACATTCTGTCCTTCGAGCTGGATTTGACCCGTGATATTCGCTATCGCAATCCGTTGGAGCTTGCGGCTCATGTCCGCGAGATCGTGGAACACAGTGCAGGCCAATATTATCTCTTTGTAGACGAGATTCAGATGTCCGACGAAGTTCCGAATCCCTACAATCCGGATGGCAAGAAAATCACCTTCTACGACGCGCTCAACGATTTGAAGTCCTTGTCCAACCTGGACATTTATGTGACTGGCAGCAACTCCAAAATGCTGTCCTCTGACATACTGACTGAGTTTCGAGGACGAAGCGATGAGATCCGTGTGCATCCGCTTTCCTTTGCCGAATACTACTCGGCTGTTGGCGGAGATAAGCAGGACGCTTTTGACGAGTTTGCTTTCTACGGCGGCATGCCGCTGATTCTTTCCCGTCCCACGGACGCCGCGAAGATGGCTTATCTGAAATCGCTGTTTTCCGAGGTATATCTGAAGGACATTGTAGAGCGGAAAAAAATCAAGCGCGAAGATGTGCTGTCCGCTATTCTCGATCTGCTGTGTTCGTCTATCGGCTCTCTGACCAATCCGACAAAGGTTGCAGCCACCATCAACACCGTGCAGAAGCGCAGTGGTGAGAATGTTGTTGCCCTAAACACCGTGAAAGCCTATATGGATCACTTATCGGATTCCTTCCTCTTCACCGAATGCAAACGCTGGGATGTGAAGGGCAAGAGCTATTTTGACTATCCCAACAAATACTACTGTGAGGACATTGGACTGAGAAATGCCCGTATCGGCTTCCGCCAGCAGGAAATGACGCACATCATGGAGAACATCATTTTCAATGAGTTGATGATCCGTGAATGCGCCGTTGACATCGGCATTGTCTACGGCAACGAGAAAAATACCAAAGGAAATGTCGTGCCGGTCGCACGGGAAATTGACTTCATTGCGACCTCCGGCGGCAAGAAGACATATATTCAGTCTGCCTATGCGCTTGGAACGGAGGAAAAGGCGATCACCGAAAACAAGCCTTTTGCGCTGACCGGCGATTTTTTCCCGAAGATTATCGTGCGTCATGACATTCGCAAGCGTTGGTATGATGATAACGGTATTCTCAATATCAGCGTCATCGACTTCCTGCTGGATGACACGCTTGTCTGAATCCTCTTAAAACAAAACTGCTCACCGGAAGCTAATCACGGTGAGCAGTTTTAGTTATAGAAGAGCTATTATAGTCCGCTCCAGAATTTTCAATCCCGGTTCTGAAGTGCAGTGCCAACCATGCAGAATTGTTCGTTACGCCTCACACCGGACTTTTGAGTTCATGTACCAATCTCCAAGTAAAAATCGATATAATAACCTCATTCATGATTATTTGTTTGTATCGCCAGCTTTCGATGCGAATCCAGAAGAGCCTGCTTCATCTGCTCGCCGGTCAGTTCGACTTTTGCCCATGCATAGGATAATGCTTGGGCATAGCGGGACACCGGTGCGCCCTCAATGGCGTTGATCGCGTCGGCAGTCTTCACTGCGGTGATCCTTCGATTGATTTGTTTTACGGTCATGTGCGCACCTCCTTGTCGACTTTAGTATAGATAGCTTTCCCTGAAGAGGAATAGGTTTTTCAAAGAGCCGCTCCATCTTAGGTTATTTTTACTGCATTTGCGGAGAGATGTCCTCATGGTCATCCGCCTTGTGTCCCATCGCCATGCGCTTCTCCTGCAATCTGCGGCGACGCTTCTTGTCGATCTGCATCCCTGCATAGATGGCAGGCTGGGCGGCGTTCTCGCGGAATATGCGGCTCATCTGATGGAGCATCCGAAGGATAGCGGTTCCCGCCGCCGCACCGGAGAAGTCGTCCTGATGGTCAATGAAATATTGAGCGTAGGTGTTGCCCTGTGCCGCTGCCTGTGCGAAATAGCGCAGAGCTTCTTCGCGGTCCACTTGCACCTCTTGTCCCAGCAAATAGAGCTTTCCCAGCGTGTATTGGGCAAACGAATTCCCTTGTGTGGCAGAGCCCTTCAGAAGCTGAATGGCCGCATCTATACCCTTCGGCACACCTTCCGCGCCGGTGAGCAGCAGCTTGCCGAGCCGGTATTGCGCGTATGGATCGTTCTGCTCCGCTGCCTGCCGCAGCCAGCTTCGCACCTGCGAGAATTTGCCTTGCTCCAACAGCAGCTTCCCCAGCGCGTATGCGGAGCAAGGATTACCGGCTTCTGCCGATTTTTGAAACCACTCTGCCGCTGCTTTTCGGTCAATCGATATGCCAAGCCCATCCCGATATGCCCTTCCCAGCTGGTGTGCCGCGATGGTATAGCCCTCCTCCCACAGACGGTGGAGGGTGACCAATGCCATTGACTTCTCGCTGGGATCTGCATCCGCAGCATCTAATATGCTTTTTGCTCTGCGGTAAAACCGCGCTCGCTGATGGATCATCTGCTCTGCACTTGGATCTGGAGGCACGGGCGGTTCTTCCGGCTCCGGCTCATCCTGCATGGCATCATCCTCGAAGGTGAAGTGTATCTCCGAGAGTCGGAGCGTTTCCCGGATGACCATGTTGCGCACCGTCTTGAACTCCTTTTGCTGCGACAGCGGTACACGCCGCGGCGGTGTCTGATTATAGTCAATGCAAAGCTGCTCTCGGAGATCCTGCCATAGAGCATAGGCGGACGACACCCGTTCGTCCTTTGCCAGTTCATCCACGATCTCATCCACGATGCGCTTGACACGGGGCGGTAGGTAACCGTAGACTTTCTTGCCACTAACTTCTTGAAGCCGCTGGGCGAGATCCGTCACTAACAGCTCCAGCTTATCGCTTTGCAGATTACCGGCAGCCATCTGCCCGATGAGCGTTGCCATCCGTGCTTCCGCCTCCTGCCGGAGCAGGCCGCGCTGTTCATCCTTCTGCTCATAGATGTGCAGGCGGTCGTTCCGATAGATCGTGCTGACCAGCGCGGACTTGATGCTGCGGATACCTTGCCGGGAGAGGTAGCCCTCCTTCGGATCGGTTGAGAAGAGCACCATGTGAACATGGATGTGCTTCTCCTTTTCGTGCATAGCTGCGTACCAGCGAAGGCGGTCCGGATGGATCTTATAGCCCTTGGCGATGTCGGTGATAGATGCGTTGATGAGCTCCTGCCAGTTTTTAAGATCGGTATAACCCAGCCGCTCCGCGTTCTCACGGGAGAGGGAGATGACCGGCGTCCACACATTCCCCGTGTGCCGCGCCACCTCTGCCACGGCATTCTCCAGCGACGGGACCTTGCCATGGGCATCCCACAGGCCGTGTTCGCCCAACGCTTTTACGCCGGGGCGGTTTGCGACATAGTCAAGATAGTTTTCCCGGCCATCCATGGGCTCGATAAAGTCCTCGTGGATCTGCGCGATGAGCGCAAAGGCAGTCTGCCGGTTGGGTGTGTTTGCATAGTCCTCATGCTCCGGCAGCTCCCTTGCCTCCGGGAAGCTGCGGAGCAGACGCCGGATATACTGCTGCTGTTTCTTCGTGACAGGAAGATGGGCATTGTCATCCTTGAGAAGCTGCACACCTTCGCGGGTGGCGAAGTAGCGGGTGCGATGGGTCAGCCGAGCGGCATCTCTGCCGCCCTTCATGTAGGGAGAGATAAATATCAATCTCGCCATGTGTCATCCGGCAGCTGCCGTTGGACATCCTGGGCATCCTC
>SFNH01000087.1 GCA_004554205.1 Clostridium sp. | reverse complement strand
TGGGATTTTTGCCTACAACCGCCACGTTTTCTTACGGTCAGCGCAGTAAATGCGCAGACCTACTGAACAGTTATCTCTTGCCCGATTAGCTCGCAAAAGCATTCACCGTCCTCCCTCACGGTAAGATTTACATAACGCTCCCTCACGGCTGGCTACACTCCCAGCCGCAAAGCCCGGAAAGACAGCCCCGCCTGCGGCGAAGGGCTGGATTCTTTTCTGCCATAACACGTTCTTACGGACTTTGCAGCAAGTGCAAAGTCCTACTGTAAACTGTTATCATCAAAGCGCGTTGTCTGAGCGAAGCGAGTTTCGCGCGACTGGCGGCTAATAAGCGCGCGGACCGAGCAGGAAACGCAGCGTGTCACGGGCTGTCTTTTACGGGCATAAGCGGCGTAAAATCAGACAGAAACGCAGCTTGTCACACGCTGCCTCTCCGGCGTCCTGAGGCGTAAGATCCGCCGAAACAAAAAGGCCGCCAGGCCGACGCGGCGCGCCGGACAAGACAGCCTTTTAAGACCGGGTTTTCATTATGCTCTTTCCACTAAGCCGGAACGCAGGCAAGAAGTACATACATACATCTTCTTCGCGCCCCCGTTGACCTTTACCTTTACAGATTTAACGTTTGCTTTCCAGATCGCGTTGGATCTTCTATGGGAGTGACTTACGTTATTTCCGAAGTGAGCAGCCTTTTCACAGATTGCACATTTAGCCATGATCGCACCTCCTTAACCGGTACTTGGTCCCTTTTCGGAAACCACAACGCGAGTATTATACCAGATGTTTTTTGTTTTGGCAAGTAAAATATTTTGTAACATTTCAGCCGCAGAAAAGAAAATACCCCAAAGTCAGACAGCCGATAATGAAGATCAGGGTCGTGATCGTCTCCGGGATGAACAAAAGCAGGGCCATCCCGATTCCGAAGCAAAACAGCATCAGCCCAATGACGCGCTTCATGGAAACCTCCCGAACAATGTGGTTCTGGTTTACCATATGCAGATGTCCATGAAACTATTACCCCGCCCCCGATACTGCCCCGCAAGCTTCACTCACGCCTTAAGGCCTATTCCTCCTGCTCCAGACAGGCCGCCACTTCCTCGGCCGCCTGCATCGCCTCGGGACTGATCTCTTCCTTTTTGCCGCCGGTAAACTTATTTACGAGATCCGGCACCATGTCAAGGATCTTAGTCACCGCATCCTGCTGCTTGATGTTCACGAGCTTGGTGACGCCGTTCTGGATCACCAGCACGGCGCTCGGGCTCATCTTCGCGCTCATACCGCCGCCGCCGTTGTGCTTTGCGTTGTCCGCGAAGGAGCCTGCCGCCATACCGCAGGTCACATCCACAAGCGGCAGGATCACGGCGTCACCCGCCCTGACCGCCTCTCCCACCACGGTCTTCGTGGTCACAAACTGATCCATCCCTTTAAATAAGGATTCTACCGTCGAAACAAACTGATTATCTGCCATGTCGTTCCTCCTTTATGCTTCCCGCCATTTTCTTACCAAAAGCCTGAAATTTTTGTCTGAGAACAGCCGGACGGCAATCATGACGAGCGTGCCGATCCGGATCCTTCCCCTCATATCAAGCTCCCCCTCAAGAACCCTTTCCTCAAATACCGGAATCAGCTTAAGGCTCTTCGCATACCACCCGTAAAACGGGCTGATATACATGAGCGCCTGCCCGGTGGTGTAGGGGTCGTCAAAACCGAATTTCACTTCCCCCTTTATCTTTCCCGGGAAAATGTGCTTCAAAAGCCGCTTAAGCTCTCCCTTTAAGAGCCGGAAGGTCTTTTTGTTATCCTCGTCGCGGACAAACGCAAAAAACCTTTCTTTCTGTTCACTGATCTTTTTTAGTTTACCACAAAATCGGCAAAATGTAACTCGTATTTTTCGCGGAATTTCTTTCACGCGCTTTACAAATGACCGTATGGGATTTCTGCGGCGTCCGTCTTTTAATCCCGGCCCCGGCTTAAACTCCCGCTCCGTTTTGGGCTCCGGCTCCTCCTCAGAAAGTCTCTCTGCGGTCTCCTCCCGCCGGATGACTTCCCCCGGCTCTTCCGGCTCCGGGCTCTCCTCACGGTCGGCGCCGCTGTCCTCAGCCCGATCCCTTCCCGACAGATTTTTCAGACGGAACCCAAAGAGTCGAAGCGTCGCAGAGAACTCCCCGTCATAGCTTACCTGCAGGGAAAAAATATGTAGCAGCCAGCTCACTGTCGCCTTAAGCCTCGGCTTTTCATAGTAATCCCCCTGTGCCCGGTAGCGGATCGGCACCAGGAGCACCGAAAAAAACACTATAAGAAAAGCCCCCAGAATAACCAGAAAAAGCAGCCCTATGAACTTTAAAATCCCCAATATGATCGTCAACATACGCGCATTCCTAACTGATTATTGTAATCGTTCAAGCCCCCCGGCCACATGAACCATATCGTCCACCATCCGGCGGACCAGTTCAAGTGCCTCCCAGTAGGTGACCGCAATCCCCAGGATCTTCTTATCCTCATCCCGGTACGGCGGCAGCAAAAGCATGGCCGACGGGTAGATTTCAAGGAGATTATTCCCATTCTCCGGCGGTGTAATCACATAGACCTCCGGCTGGAGACGTTTCTCCCGGATTCCCCGCAGAATCTGATCCTGCCTCTTTTTCGCCTTCTCTCCGACGTACAGATGATCATACCAACACATAATCCCCGCTCCTCATAGGCTGTGTCAGCGGTAATTGTCCAGAATCGAGCGTCTCAAGAGATCGAGCGCCTTCACGACCGCCTGCTCGCGCACCTTCGCACGATTTCCCTTAAACCGGTATTCCTCCACATTCACCTTGTCCTTCATATAGGTCGCAATGTAGACTAATCCCACCGGCTTTTCCTCAGTGCCGCCGTCCGGCCCCGCGACCCCTGTCACGGCAACGCAGGCGTCGCAGTCCGTGGCAAACACGCCGCCGGTCGCCATCTCCTTCGCCGTCTGCTCGCTGACCGCGCCGTATTTTTTCAGGGTGCTCTTGCTCACGTCGAGGCGCTTGCGCTTCGCCTTGTTGGAGTAGGTGATGAAGCCCTCGGCAAATACCTCCGACGCCCCCGGCACATTCACGATCCGCCCCGCGAGAAGTCCGCCGGTGCATGATTCCGCAGTCGTCACCGTTAGCTCATATTTCTTTAGGAGCTTTACGACCGCCTGCTCTAAAGTCTCATCCTCCCGCACAGAGTAGACGCAGTCGCCGAGCCGGTTTTTGATCTCCTTCACAACCGGCTTCACAAGCTTCTTTGCCTCGTCCTCGTCAGCCGCCTTCGCCGTCACCCGGATATGCACCTCCCCGGTCTTTGCGTAGGTGGCGATCGTCGGATTTTTCTGCCCGTCGATCAAGTCCAGCAAAAGCTCCTCCACCCGGCTCTCGCCGATGCCGCACACCTTCACCATCTGGGAGCGGATCACCTCCGGCTGAAGCTTCTTAAGATACGGGAACACCTGCTCCGTAAAAAGCGGGCACATCTCGGCGGGCGGCCCCGGAAGAAGGATCACGGACTTTCCGTCCTTCTCTAAGATCAGCCCCGGCGCTGTCCCGTTGTCATTGTCAAGGACGATGGCTCCTTCCGGCACGACCGCCTGCTTCCAGTTGTTATCCGGAATTTCCTTATAAATGCTGTTTTTAAAATACTGCTCAATCCGCTC
Source organism: Clostridium sp. (assembly GCA_004554205.1). GTDB lineage: Bacteria > Bacillota > Clostridia > Lachnospirales > Lachnospiraceae > Brotaphodocola. Next base: position 4,279 of record SFNH01000087.1, on the reverse strand, counting down.
GCGTGTGTGCGCATCCTCGACAAGCGAAAACCCCATCTCCTCCGCGCACACCTCCTTCGTCAGATCATCCTCCGTTGGCCCTAATCCCCCGGTCAGGATCACCACATCGGAGCGGCCGAGCGCCGTGCGAAGGGTCTGTGCCAGGCGTTCCCGGTTGTCGCCGACAACCTCCTGATAATACATGGAAAGCCCGAGCAGGGCGCATTGTTCCGCAAGGAAGCGGGTGTTGGTATTGACAATGTTTCCGAGCAAAAGCTCTGTTCCCACCGATATCAGCTCTGCAATCATCTCTACATTTCCCCCTCTGTGAGCACCTTATAATTTTTTGCGATGTAATCGACAAGCGACACTATCGTCAGGATCAGCGCGACCCAGGTGCAAACCTTCGTCGCCACATGAAGAACCGGCAGATTCACGATCATAAGGATCACCGCGATCATCTGGAACGTCGTCTTAAACTTGCCCCAATAGCTTGCCGCGATCACGATCCCCTGCTCTGCCGCCACAAGGCGGAAGCCGCTGATAATGAATTCGCGGCTGACAATGATGATCGTCATCCACGCCGGAAGCTGGGATAGCCCGGTCAGACAGATTAACGCCGAGCAGACTAAGAGCTTGTCTGCCAGCGGATCCATAAACTTTCCGAAATTAGTCACAAGATTATACCTGCGGGCGATCTTGCCGTCCAGCATATCCGTGAGGCTCGCCACAATAAAGATCGCGGCAGACACATTCCGCAAAAGCTGGTTCGCGCCGCCATACGCCAGCAGGCTCACCACAAAAAACGGGATCAGGATTACGCGAAGCATAGTCAGTTTATTCGGCAGATTCATCATATACCTCCCCAATCAAGTCATATTCATTGGAACCGGTCACCTTCACCCGGACGAAATCACCGGACATGAAAAGCTCACCGCTGTTTACAAAGATGTAGCCGTCAACGCCGGGCGCGTCCATGTAGGTGCGCCCCACATACGCCGGCTCATCCGCGACCTTGCCCTCGATCATCACATCGAGGACGCGCCCCACCATGGATGCGGACTTTTCAAAGGCGATCTCCTGCTGCAGCTCCATGATCTCATCGCGCCGCGCCTCCTTCACCTGATCGGGCACCTGATCCGGGAAATCCGCCGCGGGGGTGTCCTCCTCGGCGGAATAGGCAAAGACGCCGAGCCGCTCAAACTCCATCTCGTCCACAAACCGCATCAATTCCTCATGGTCCTCATCGGTCTCCCCCGGGAAACCTGAAATGAGCGTGGTGCGGAGCGCAATGTCCGGAATCTCCAGACGGAGCTTCCCGATCATCCCGCGAAGCTGTGCCTCAGTGGTCCGCCGTCCCATGCGCTTTAAGATCCGGTCGCTCGCATGCTGGATCGGGATATCGAGATAGTGGCAGACCTTTTCCTCATTCTTCACCGCCGCGATCAGCTCGTCGGTGATCTCCTCGGGATAGCAGTACTGAATGCGAATCCAGTAGATGCCGGAAATCTGTGCCAGCTCATGAAGAAGCTCCGGCAGCATCTTCTTTCCATAGAGATCCACGCCGTAAAGCGTCGTCTCCTGCGCCACTAAGATCAGCTCCCGCACGCCTTTTTCGGCGAGCTGCCGCGCCTCTTTTAAGAGGCGCTCCATCGGAACGCTGCGGTAGCTTCCTCTGAGACGCGGGATAATGCAGTAGGTGCAGCGCTTGTCGCAGCCCTCCGCGATTTTTAAGAACGCGTAATGCCCGCCTGTGGTGATCATGCGCTCGGTCTCCACCTCAGGCAATGCGTTTAAGTCGTGAAAGCAGCTCACGCTCTCACCGCCGAGCACCCGTTTCAGCACATCGGAAATCTCATCGTAGGTGGATGTCCCCAAAATGCCGTCCACCTCCGGTATCTCCTCCATGATCTCCTGCCTGTACCGCTCGGCCATACAGCCGGTCACGATCAGCGCCTTTAGCTTCCCGGTCTTCTTGAGCTCGGCCATCTCAAGGATCGTGTTTACACTCTCCTCCTTCGCGTCGTTTATGAAGCAGCAGGTGTTGACCACGATAATGTCCGCCTCCCGCTCATCGTCGGTGAAGGTATAGCCGTCCCGGTGTAAAAGCCCAAGCATCATCTCGGTGTCCACGAGATTCTTGTCGCAGCCGAGAGAAACACACAATATTTTCATAAAAGCTCCTGTCCTATGGAAAAAGCCATCTCACATCTGTATTTGAGACGGCTTAAGCTCCTTCCCCGTTATCACGCCGCACTCTTAAGCAGGCTCCTTATCGCTCTCACCGGGCATATGCTCCTCTTGTGCAGGCTCATCGCCGACAATCTTTATCTTGCCCTCGTAGAGCTCCTGCACAGCGGCGGACAGCGGCTTTTTGCTTGTCATTCCCGCAGCTAACGGCTCCTCTCCCGCGATAATCTGTCTTGCCCGCTTCGCGGTGGCAAGCACGATCGAATAGCGGCTCTTTACCACCGGCTGCTCACCCGGCTCCACATCGCTGTTTACAACATTGATCAGATCGGTATAGGATGGATGTAACATAGTAAAAAACTCCTTTCTGGAATGGGTTATTGATCTTAAAACTGTTTTAATTCCAGTTTCATTTCCGCGATAAAATCTGTGTTCTGGCCGGTGCGCCGGTGTTGCGCCTGAATCAGGCGGTGCAGCTCGTCGACGCACTCCTCAAGGTCATCATTGATCAGAATGTAGTCGTAGCGCTCCATGAACTCGGCCTCCTCCACAGCGCGGTGCAGGCGGCTTCGGATCACCTCGTCCGTCTCGGTGCCGCGCCCCTCAAGGCGGCGTTTCAGCTCGCCGGCGTTTGGCGGCGTCACAAACAAAAGCAGAGTGTCAGGGAACTTCTCCTTGACCTTTAAGGCACCCTGAATCTCTATCTCCAGGATCACGTCCCGCCCGGCCTCCATCTGCTCCATCACATAGCTTTTCGGAGTTCCGTAATAGTTGCCGACATAGGAAGCATACTCGACCAGCTCGTCCTGCGCGATCATCCGCTCAAATTCCTCTCGTGAGAGAAAGAAATATTCGCGCCCGTGTTCCTCCCCCGCGCGCGGCCTCCTCGTGGTCGCGGAGACAGACAGCGCATACTGATCCGCGTACTGCGCAAGAAGCGCCTTCATAAGTGTTCCCTTACCCGCACCGGAAAATCCCGATACGACCGCTAAGATTCCTCTATGGCTCATGGCTTTTGCTCCTGCTTTACTCGATATTCTGAATCTGTTCCCTGACCTTCTCAATCTCGGTCTTTAAGGCGATCGCCCTGTCGGAAAGCGCCAGATCCGTCGATTTTGACAAGGTGGTATTGGCCTCCCGGTTCATCTCCTGGGCAATGAAATCAAGCTTGCGTCCGACGCTGCCGCCCGCGATAAGCTCCTTTCTGGTAGCGTCGATGTGACTTCGCAGACGCACCATCTCCTCATCCACACAGATCTTGTCCGCATAGATCGTGACCTCCGTGGCAATACGCCCCTCGTCGATCGCGGCGCCCTTCAAAAGCTCCTTCACCTTGCCCTCAAGCTTCGCCCGGTACTCGGCGAGGATACGCGGTGAGCGCTCCTCAATGAAAGAGACAAGCTCCTCCATATAATCCAGCTTGCCGAGCAGGTCACTTTTGAGCTTCTCTCCCTCCTGGGCCCGGGAGTCCACAAATTTCTTCGCTGCCTCCTCCACCACCCCGGAGAGCTGCTTCCACATCTGCTCCTCGTCCTCGGGGGCCTGGTCCATGGTGAGAACCTCGGGCATCCGCGCCAGCGTGGATACCTTCACATCATTTTCAATACCGAACTGCTCCCGCATCTTCTCAAAGCAGTTCATGTACTCCGCGGCAAGGGCGGCGTTGTATCTTAAACAGAGCTTCTCCTCGGTGTAATCCTCACAGCTTATGAACACATCCACCTTTCCGCGCTGGATATAGGTCTTAAGCAGATTGCGGATCGAAGCCTCAAAGTAATTAAACTTCTTCGGCAGCTTGATACTCAGATCCAGATAACGGTGGTTGACCGCTTTGATCTCTACAGATATCTTATATTCGGCGGTGATGACCTCACAGCGCCCGAATCCGGTCATGCTCTTTATCATTGTGCGTGCCGCTCCTTTATTATAGATAGGTAGTATTATAGAACAAATAAAAAAACAAGTCAACTTCTTCCTTGTAAATCATGCATGAATCCTATATAATTATGTAAGCAAAAATCCATCGATCAAAGGAGTTTACCATGGCTTTTGACGGAATCGTAATCGCAAATCTCGTGAAGGATATAAAAGAAAAGCTTGAGGGCGGCAA
>SFNH01000086.1 GCA_004554205.1 Clostridium sp. | reverse complement strand
CGCCAGATCGATGTCACTCGCTCGATGGTAATCCCCCCTTGCGCGGGAACCGAACAGAATCACTTTCCTGATGTGATTCTTTCTCGCCAGTTCCCGAATCTCCTCCAGTACAACGGAATCTATCCCCGTATCTCCCATACCCGCTCCCGCCTAAGCCTTTCTGTTTTCGATGTAATTATAACCATGTCATAGGTCTATATTATGATGTTGGCGGGTTCCAAAGTCAAAAATCCTTTTGCAAGCAAGCTTGCATCGGATTTTCGACCTTTTGACCCTAGTATCATAATATCACAACGCCGTCTCCGCGTCCACCGGAAAAGCAGGATATGCCCCGGAACTTTCCTATGAAACAAAAAAGGCATCCACTCCGAAAGCGGATGCCTCGCCTGTTTTCCTACACCTCAAAGATCAGATCGCCGTAGCTCGGGAACGGCCACAGCTCCTTGTCCACGATCATCTCCAGCTTATCCGCCGGGGCGCGTAGCGCCGCCATCGCCGGGACTACCCTGTCGTGGTAGGCATGCGCCTGTGCCCTGCTCTCATCCATGACCGCACACTCCTCGGTGATGTCGATGAGCGCGGCAAGCGCCACCTTCATATCGGATAAGAGCGCGGAGGTCTCGGTCAAAAGCTCCGTCTGCACGCTGATGTCCGCCTCCGGGCACGCGCTCTTTACCGCGCACAGGGAGCCCGCTAACGCCGTCGTGTACTTGATCACCGCCGGGATGATCTGCTTGCCCGCCATGTCGATCATGGTGCGCGCCTCGATATTGATCACCTTGGAGTACGCCTCGTACTCAACCTCCGCGCGGGACTCAAGCTCCGCCCTGGTGAACACGCCGAACTGCTCATACAGCTTCACAGCTTTTTCTGTCGTCAGCGCGGGGATCGCGTCAACCATAGAACGGATGTTCGGAAGGCCTCGCTTTGCGGCCTCCTCAATCCACGCGTCGGAGTACCCGTTTCCGTTGAAGACGATCCGCCTGTGTTCTTTAAGAAGCCTCTTGATCAGATCATGAACCGCGGTCTCAAAGTCCTCCGCCTTCTCAAGCTCATCTGCCGCCTCCTTAAACGCCTCGGCAACGATGGTGTTGAGCACCACGTTCGGCGCCGCGATGGAGTCGGAGGAGCCGACCATGCGGAACTCGAATTTATTTCCGGTAAATGCAAACGGTGAGGTGCGGTTCCTGTCGGTCGCGTCCTGGTCTAAATCAGGCAGCGTCGCAACGCCTGTCTTTAAGGTGCCGCCCTTCTTCGAGTGGGTCGCCTCGCCGGTGCTGCAGAGCTGGTCGATCACGTCCTCGAGCTGCTCGCCCAGGAATACGGAAATGATCGCCGGCGGCGCCTCATTTGCGCCGAGGCGGTGGTCGTTGCCGACATCGGCGGCAGACTCGCGCAGCAGATCCGCATGGGTATCGACCGCCTTTAAGATGCATGCCAGCACAAGCAGGAACTGGATATTCTCATGCGGCGTCTCACCCGGACTTAGGAGATTCACGCCGTCGTCGGAGGTCAGAGACCAGTTATTGTGCTTACCGGAGCCATTCACGCCCGCAAAGGGCTTCTCGTGAAGCAGGCAGCTCATGCCGTGGCGTTCCGCGACCTTCTTTAAGGTCTCCATCACCATCTGGTTGTGGTCAACCGCGAGGTTTGCCTGGTCGTAAATCGGGGCCAGCTCATGCTGTGCCGGGGCAACCTCATTGTGCTGGGTCTTCGCGGTCACGCCGAGCTTCCACAGCTCAACGTTCACCTCATTCATAAAGGAGCCGACCCGCTCACGGATCGCGCCGAAGTAGTGATCCTCCAGCTCCTGGCCCTTCGGCGGCATCGCCCCAAAGAGGGTGCGCCCCGCGTAGATCAGATCCTTTCTCTGTAAATATTTCGCGCGGTCAACCAGGAAATACTCCTGCTCCGGCCCTACCGACGGGCATACCCGCTTTGCCGTGGTGTTTCCAAACAATCTCAAAATCCGTAGCGCCTGTGTGTCGATTGCCTGCATGGAGCGCAGAAGCGGCGTTTTCTGATCGAGCGCCTCACCCTTGTAGGAGCAGAACGCGGTCGGGATGCAAAGCGTCACGCCGATTGCGTCCTCCCGCAGAAATGCCGGCGACGTACAATCCCACGCGGTATAGCCTCTCGCCTCGAAGGTCGCGCGCAGACCGCCCGACGGAAATGAGGACGCATCCGGCTCGCCCTTGATCAGCTCCTTGCCGGAGAATTCCATGATGACCCTGCCCTCGGGGTCCGGGGCGGAGATAAAGGAATCATGCTTCTCGGCAGTCACTCCCGTCAGCGGCTGGAACCAGTGGGTGTAATGGGTCGCCCCCCGCTCGATTGCCCAGTCCTTCATCGCGTGTGCTACTACATCCGCGATGGACGGGTCGAGCTCCGCGCCGTTCTCGATGGTCTTTTTCATTTTCTTAAAGACGCTCTTTGGCAGACGCTCCTTCATGACCGCTTCATTAAATACATTCTTTCCAAACACCTCTGCAACATTTACGATCTCACTCATAGACTTTCCCTTCCTCCCCTGAAATAAATTTAATGTAAAAAAATGGCGCTCTTTCTCCCGAAAGAACACCATCGTTCTTTACTAAGATAACGCATACCGCGGAAAAATGCAAGTGTTTTTTTCATTAGTTTTACATTCAGTCTTGTTTTTTCCTGTTTTTTCAATTAAACTGGTAATGCGGATAAACGCGAAAATACCAAAAGGAGGAATTATCATGAAATTAAGTGCGAGAAACCAGTTTGCCGGACAGGTCGTCCGCGTACAGGAGGGCATTGTGAACGGCATCGTTACCCTTGATTTTAACGGAGGCACCATCTCCGGGACTATCTCTCTGGCTGCGATCAAAGAGCTCGGTCTTGCCGAGGGCAAGAAGGCCGTCGCTATCGTCAAGGCGACTGAGGTCATGATCGGACTCGGAGAGATGAAATTGAGCGCCAGAAATCAGTTCCCGGGCGTTATTACCCAGATCAACGAGGGAGGCGTAAACAACATCGTAACGGTAGAGCTTGCCAGCGGGATCAAGGTCTCCGCAACGATCTCCAAGAATGCCGTTGATGAGCTTGGTCTTACTGTCGGCAAAAATGCTACGGCTGTCATCAAGGCAACATCCGTCATGTTTGCCGTAGAATAACCTTAAAAAGAAAACGAGGCAGCCGCAGAGTGTTTCTCACCCTGCGGCTGCCTCTCTTTTATTCTGTTTTTTATTTTACGCCTTTCCAACGGAGCCGAACAGCTCCATCTTCTCCTTGACAGTCTTCTTGATCGCCTCAGCGCCGGGAGCCAACAGCTTGCGCGGGTCAAAGCCCTTGCCCTGCTGATCCTTGCCCGCCTCGATGTACTCGCGGGTAGCTGCCGCGAAGGAGAGCTGGCACTCGGTGTTTACGTTGATCTTCGCCACGCCTAAGTCGATCGCCTTCTTGATCATGTCAGCCGGGATGCCGGTACCGCCGTGGAGAACCAGCGGGAGCACGCCCGTCTTCTCCTGGATTGCCGCCAGAGTCTCAAAACTCAAGCCCTTCCAGTTCTCCGGGTATTTCCCATGGATGTTTCCGATGCCCGCAGCCAGGAAGTCAATTCCGAGATCCGCAACTGCCTTGCACTCATTCGGATCCGCGCACTCGCCCATGCCGATCACGCCGTCCTCCTCGCCGCCGATGGAGCCAACCTCCGCCTCGATCGAGATTCCCTTCTCATGGCACAGTTTAACGAGCTCCGTCGTCTTCGCCACATTCTCCTCAATCGGATAATGCGAGCCGTCAAACATAACGGAAGAGAAGCCTGCCTCGATGCACTTTAAGCAGCCCTCGTAGCTGCCGTGATCCAGGTGCAGAGCCACCGGAACGGTGATACCCATATCCTTTAACATACCGTTCACCATGCCGACTACCGCGTGATAACCTGTCATGTACTTGCCCGCGCCCTCGGACACGCCCAGGATGACCGGAGAATTTAACTCCTGCGCCGTAGCGAGGATCGCCTTGGTCCACTCCAGGTTGTTGATGTTGAACTGTCCTACTGCATAGTGCCCCTCTTTTGCTTTCTTAAGCATTTCTGTTGCGGATACTAACATCTCAAAGACCTCCATTCATTTTTCGTTTTCTGCTGCCATGCGCGCCTCAAAAAGCGTCGCACCCTGCCTTCTTCTTCATTATAATACATTTTGTCCCGTTTGGAAAGTAAAATGTATATATCAGTCAATCCCAAGGATCTCCCCGACTGTCATTTCCATATCTGCCGCATCGCACTCCCGCCTGTGGCGGATCTCGGCGCTTCGGATCTTCTCCACCGCGCCCGGCACCGGCACGCCGCTTGCGCGGCACATCTCGTCAATGACCGCAAATTCATCCCTGCTCCCCTGATCGCCGAATACCGCCCCCATCACGCTGCGCGAAAACTTGTAGGGGCTTGCGGTGGACGCGATCACCGTCGGCGTCCTGTCGCCGGTCTGCTCCACATACTTTTTGTACACGCAGGAAGCCACGCCGGTATGCGTATCAATCATGTATCCCGTCTCATCATAGAGACGCCGGATCTCCCTCGCGTTCTCCGCCTCGGTCGCATAACCTCCGACAAAATCCTTCATAAATGCCCGCATCTCATCCGTCACCGTGTAAGAGCCAGTGGCGGCAAGCTCCTCCATAAGCCGCCTGTCCGCCTCCGCATCACAGCCGGCGCTTAAGTAGATCAGGCGCTCTAAATTGCTCGAGATCAGGATATCCATCGACGGCGAGCTCGTCAGTATGAACTCCCGCCTCCGGTCATACCTCCCCGTCCGGAAGAAATCATACAGCACCCTGTTGTCATTCGACGCGCAGATCAGAGTCTTTATCGGAAGCCCCATCCGCTTTGCAAAATATGCCGCGAGAATGTTGCCGAAATTGCCGGTGGGCACAGTCACATTGATCTCATCGCCGGTTTTAATCTCCCCGTTCTGGACGAGCTTCGCGTACGCGTACACATAGTAGACGACCTGCGGCACCAGCCGCCCGATATTGATGGAATTCGCGGAGGAGAGCTGAAAGCCCTTCGCCGCAAGCTTCTGTGCAAACTCCTTATCACCGAAAATCTTTTTCACGCCGGTCTGCGCGTCATCGAAATTCCCGTGGATCGCCACGACCGCCGTATTCTCCCCCTTCTGGGTCACCATCTGCAGCTCCTGCACGCGGCTCACGCCGCCCTTCGGATAAAACACGATGATCCGGGTGCCCGGCACGTCCGCAAAGCCCGCCATCGCCGCCTTCCCCGTGTCGCCGGAGGTCGCAGTCAGGATCACGATCTCATTCTCCACATGGTTTTTCTTCGCGGATACCGTCATCAGATACGGCAGGATGGAGAGCGCCATATCCTTGAACGCGATGGTGCGCCCGTGGAACAGCTCCAGGTAATACGCGCCGTCCGCCTTCACGAGAGGCGCGATCTCCTCCGTATCGAATTTGCCGTCATACGCGTGGTCGATACAGTAGCGCAGCTCCTCCCCGGTGAAGTCCGTAAGAAACAGCTTCATCACCTGATACGCGGTCTCCCGGTAATTCATCGCCGCCAGCTCCTCGATGGAAATGTCGAGCTTCGGAAATTCGGTCGGCATAAACAGCCCGCCGTCATCCGCAAGCCCCTTTAGGATTGCCTGGGAAGCCGTCATGCCGCGCTCCCCGCCGCGGGTACTCTGATAGGATAAGCTCATGGTATTGATTCCTTTCTCATTTTATTTGTAACGCGCCTTCGTGTCAGGCGCGGATTTACCGTTTTTGTCAGCCGATCAGCGCAGTGACCGTAAAATACGAAAGAACAACGACGCCCAGCACGATCCGGTAATACCCGAACAGCTTAAAGTCATTCCGCTTAATGTAGCCCATCAAAAACCGGATCGAGTACACCGACACCACAAAGGCAATCAGCATACCGGAAATCAGATAGAAGATCTCCACCCCCGTAAAATGAAAACCAAACTTTACAATCTTTAACAGACTCGCGCCGAACATCACCGGAATCCCGAGGAAAAATGAAAACTCCGCCGACGCGCTGCGCGAGCAGCCGAGGATCATCGCGCCCAGGATCGTCGCGCCGGAACGCGATGTGCCGGGGATCAGCGAGAGCACCTGAAACAGGCCTATGTAGAGCGCCGTGGGGTACGATATCTGACCCGTCCGCTGAATCGGGAACTCCCTGTAGCCGTTTCGATTCTCCAGAACGATAAACAGGACGCCGTAGAGAATGAGCATGGCTGCCACCACATAGCCATTATACAGGTGGGCATCCATCCAGTCGTCAAGGAGCAGTCCGAACACCGCCGCCGGAACGCACGCCACAGCAATCTTGATCCACAGATGCAGAGTCACCCGCTTCTGCATTGCCGTCTTGCCGCTGTCAAATGGATTCAGCTTCCTGAAATACAGAACCACGACTGCTAAAATCGCGCCGAGCTGGATCACCACGCGGAACATCGACATAAACGAATCCGTCACATTCAGGTGAATGATCTCATCCACCAGGATCATATGGCCGGTACTGCTGATGGGAAGCCACTCCGTGAAGCCCTCCACGATGCCGAGCACCACAACCTTCAAAAATTCAATAAACTCCATATGTTCGCCTCACTTTGCCGTGTAATCATTCCTACACATTCTCAATCTGCCAGTCAATGGGCTCAAGCCCGTTCGCCTCTAAAAACGCGTTGGTCTTACTAAATGGCCTGCTGCCGAAAAATCCGCGGTACGCCGACAGGGGGCTCGGGTGCGGCGCTTCCAGGATCAGATGCTTCGGATTGTCAAGCATGGACTTTTTCATCTGCGCCGGTCTGCCCCACAGGATAAATACCATCGGCTTATCCTGCTCATTTAAGATGCGGATCGCCGCGTCCGTGAATTCCTCCCAGCCGATGCCGCGGTGCGAATTCGCCGCGTGCGCGCGGACGGTCAGAACCGTATTAAGGAGCATCACTCCCTGCTTCGCCCACTTCACCAGATAACCATTGTTGGGAATGTAGCAGCCCAGGTCATCGTGCAGCTCCTGATAAATATTCACGAGCGACGGCGGAATCTCCACGTCCGGCTTCACGGAAAAGCACAGCCCGTGCGCCTGCCCTATATTGTGATAGGGATCCTGCCCCAGGATCACCACCTTCACCTCGGAGAGCGGCGTAAACTCAAACGCGTTGAAAATATCGTCCGCATCCGGGAATACCTGCCGCGTCTCGTATTCATGCTTCACAGTCTCGTAAAGCTTCCTGTAATACGGCTTTTTAAACTCCGCGCTCAGCGGGGGCAGCCAGTCATTCGCGATACCTCCCATGTTCTCCTCCTTAGTCTGCCGCTTCTTTTGTGCGCCTCTCGCGGACATTCGCCGACAGCTTCTTATATTTTATTATTTTAACGCCCTTCTGTCAAAAAAGATTATGTACCCCCCTCCTCTTTCTGCGGATGACCAGCCATACCAGCTCCGCGGTATTACCTATCAGTGAGACGAGGGAGAGCGCCATGGCCCCTCTTGCCGCATTGCGGCCCACAGCGTCAAATGCCTCCATGCGTCTGAGCTTCGCCCCGCCGTCAGCGCCGTCAAGTATCTCCCCGTTCATATGGCCAAGCACGATAAAGTCATCATCATCTGTCAGCATGATCACATCATCGTTCGCATCCACATATAATCCCTTTGCCGCGGATTTGACTGTTGCGTAATCCGTCGGCTCATATCCCTGCGGATTCCCGTCGCCAAAGCTTACGATGCTCTTACCTCCGGTCTCTGTCGCATAATTGCCGCTG
>SFNH01000085.1 GCA_004554205.1 Clostridium sp. | reverse complement strand
GGCAATTTTCATGGATTTTTGCCTGTAACTGTGAAGGCACTGAACAGTTACAGCAAAAGTTTTACATCCGTCGACCGAACAAAAGAGAAGACTGTGGCCCGCGACCGAGGTGAGCCGCATGGCTGAACTGTTACTTGTTTATAAAGATTTTATAGGAGCGGGGTTTAAAAATCCCCGCTCTTGCTGTATACTGATATTTAACCTATTTTTGTTTTTGGGATTATTTTACAGACAGGGCAGAGATGAAAAGGAGATAAGACGATGGGAGTTAAGAACGAAGAACCGAAGAAGCCGCGGAAGAGCTGGATATATTACTACTGCATCGTGCTGATCGTCACGATGTTGCTCAATACCCTGCTGTTTCCGAGTATACGGGAGCGCAGCATCCGCGAGGTCGCGTACAGCGAGTTCCTTAATATGGTGGATCAGGGCAGAGTGGATATGGTGGAGCTCCAGGAGGATCAGATTCAGTTCCTCGCAAAAAATGAGGACGGAAAGACCGCGGCGTACAAGACCGGTCTGTGGCCGGATGACGCGCTCTCCGAGCGTTTGTACAGGGCGGGTGTGACCTATGGGAAGGTGATCCCGGTGCAGGCCTCGCCGCTGCTTGAGTTTTTCTTAAACTGGATTTTGCCGATCGTGATCTTCGTGGTGCTGGGCCAGCTTATGAGCCGGGCGATGATGAAGCGGATGGGCGGTATAGGCGGAAACGCCATGACTTTCGGCAAGTCAAACGCCAAGATCTACGCGGAGACGGAGACCGGAAAGACCTTCGCCGACGTGGCAGGTCAGGAGGAGGCAAAGGAGGCCCTAAAGGAGATCGTGGATTTCCTCCACAACCCGCAGAAATACGCGGACATCGGGGCGACGCTGCCGAAAGGCGCGCTTTTGGTGGGCCCTCCCGGCACCGGGAAGACCCTGCTCGCGAAGGCAGTGGCAGGCGAGGCGCATGTGCCGTTCTTCTCCATTTCCGGTTCGGAGTTTGTGGAGATGTTCGTGGGCATGGGCGCCGCGAAGGTGCGCGATCTGTTCAAGCAGGCAAATGAGAAAGCGCCGTGCATCGTATTTATCGACGAGATTGATACTATCGGAAAAAAGCGCGACGGCGCGGGCTTTTCCGGTAATGACGAGCGGGAGCAGACCTTAAACCAGCTCCTCACGGAGATGGATGGCTTTGACGGCCGCAAGGGCGTGGTGATCCTGGCGGCGACGAACCGCCCGGATTCTCTTGATAAGGCGCTCCTGCGCCCGGGACGCTTTGACAGGCGGATTCCGGTGGAGCTGCCGGACCTTAAGGGGCGCGTGGCGATCCTACGGGTACACTCCAAGGATGTCAAGATGGGAAGCGACATTGATTTTGACGCGATCGGGCGGGCGACCTCCGGCGCGAGCGGAGCGGAGCTTGCCAATATCATCAACGAGGGCGCGCTCAGGGCGGTGCGCCAGGGGCGCAGCTTCGTGACCCAGGCGGATCTGGAGGAGAGCGTTGAGGTAGTAATCGCCGGATACCAGAGGAAGGATGCGGGCGTCTCGGTAGATGAGAAGCGGATCGTCGCGTTCCACGAGGTGGGACACGCGCTCGTGGCGGCGTGTCAGACAAACAGCGCTCCGGTACACAAGATCACCATTATCCCGCGCACCTCCGGAGCCCTCGGATACACGATGCAGGTTGAGGAGGGAGAGCGCTTCCTGATGAGTAAGGAGGAGGCGTTAAACAAGATCGCGACGCTGACCGGCGGGCGTGCGGCGGAGGAGTTCATGTTTGGCTCCATCACGACCGGCGCGGCCAACGATATCGAGCAGGCGACGAAGCTTGCCCGCGCCATGGTGACGCGCTACGGCATGAGCGAGCAGTTCGGCATGGTGGCGCTTGAGACGGTGAACAACCAGTATCTTGGCGGCGACACCTCGATGGTGTGCGCCCCGGAGACGGCGAGACTGGTGGATGAGGAGGTCATCCGCATTGTAAAAGAGCAGTATGCGAAGGCGATGCAGATTCTGAAGGACAACGCCGGAAAGCTCAACGAGATCTCCGCGTATCTGCTGGAGCGGGAGACGATCACCGGTGAGGAGTTTATGGAGATCCTTAAGGGAGGCGTTTCCGGGACGGACGGAGAGGGCGGCGCGCAGCCGGCATAGAAGCTGAAAAAAAGTTAGATACAATATTAAATACAGCAAGCAGGGCTATGAGATCGCGGTTGTCGGCGAGAGTGAAAAGACGGCACGTTATGTCGGCATCAGCGGTCTGGGTGGTCTCTACTTTGTTATGGAGTATCCCATGAAGCACTTACTGAGAAAACTAAAGCCGTTCAATCTTCTCATGCTGACGGCGGCGGGAATCATCAACGCGATCGGAGTCACCATTTTTATGGAGCCGGTCAAGCTGTATGACAGCGGAATCTCCGGCACATCCATGCTTCTTGACCAGATCACGCCGGAATCTCTGAGCCTGCCGCTGTTTTTGCTTCTTCTGAATATCCCGCTGTTTTTGTATGGTCTAAAGAGGCAGGGGAAACAGTTTACGGTGTGTGCCATATACAGTGTCATGGTGTATTCGGGCGTTGCGTGGCTGATCACGGATGTACTGCCTGTGGACGTCAGCATCGCGTCGCCGCTTGCGGGGACGGACCTTTTGCTGTGCGCATTGTTCGGCGGGATGATATCGGGTCTTGGAAGCGGCCTCGCGATCCGCTTCGGAGGGGCCATGGACGGGATCGAGGTGATGGCGGTCATCTTTGCGAAACGGCTTGGGATAACCGTGGGAACCTTTGTCATGATCTACAATGTGCTCCTCTATATGGTGTGCGGGACCGTGATCCAAAGCTGGATTCTCCCGCTGTATTCCGTTGTGACATACATGGCGGCGCTAAAGACAGTGGACTTTGTGGTGGACGGTCTTGACCGGGCAAAGAGCGCAATGATCGTCACGACGAAGGCGCCGGAAATAAGCAGGGCGCTCTCGGCGGTGTTTGAGCGCGGGATGACGATGATTGACGCGGTCGGGGGGTATTCCAACGAGCATAAGACGGTCATTTATTTCGTGATAAACCGCTTCCAGGTGACGAAGATGAAAGATATTATCTATGAGATTGACCCGACGGCCTATGTTGCCATCAGCGATGTGGCGGACGTGCTGGCGGGTGTCAAGAACAGGGAGTCCTCGTAACACTTTGGCTGTGCGGATAAACTGTTATTTACAAACCGTCAAATTGCGAACAAATGTTTGCAAAAACGGATTGAATGTGGTAGAATAGACCTCATCGGATCAGCGAATGATAACAGCAGAGAGGTTTGAAGGTCATGCCAAAACAATACATCAAAATACGAGGTGCGAATGAGCACAACCTGAAAAATATTTCCGTGGATATTCCCCGCAATGAGCTTGTCGTCCTGACGGGCTTAAGCGGATCGGGCAAGTCATCCCTCGCCTTTGACACGATCTACGCGGAGGGGCAGCGGCGCTATATGGAGTCCCTTTCCTCCTACGCGAGACAGTTTTTAGGGCAGATGGAAAAGCCGGACGTGGAGAGCATCGAGGGGCTTTCTCCCGCGATCTCCATCGACCAGAAGTCAACGAACCGCAACCCGCGCTCCACCGTTGGCACGGTGACGGAGATTTACGACTATATGCGGCTTCTCTATGCGCGGATCGGCATCCCGCACTGTCCGAAGTGCGGCAGGGAGATCAAAAAACAGACGATCGACCAGATGGTGGATCAGGTCATGGCGCTTCCCGAGCGGACAAAGATCCAGCTTCTCGCGCCGGTCGTGCGGGGGCGCAAGGGCGAGCATGTAAAGCTCCTGGAGCAGGCGCGGCGCAGCGGCTATGTGCGCGTGCGGATCGACGGCAATATGTACGAGCTCTCGGAAGAGATTAAGTTAGAGAAGAACATCAAGCACAACATCGAGATCGTTGTGGACCGCCTTGTGGTGAAGGAGGGGATCGAGAAGCGTCTGACAGATTCCATCGAGACGGTGATGAACCTCTCGGACGGACTTCTGATCGTGGATGTGGTGGACGGGGAGCCGATCAATTTCAGTATGAGTTTTTCATGCCCGGACTGCGGAATCAGCATTGATGAGGTGGAGCCGAGAAGCTTTTCCTTCAACAATCCCTTCGGCGCCTGCCCGGAGTGCTTCGGGCTTGGCTACAAGATGGAGTTTGACGAGGATCTCATGATCCCGGACAAGTCCTTGAGCATCGCGCAGGGAGCGATCACCGTGATGGGCTGGCAGTCCTGCACGGACAAGGGCAGCTTTTCCCACGCGATCCTGTCGGCGTTGGCGGAGGAGTACGGCTTCAGCCTCGACACACCCTTTGAGGAGTACCCGAGGGAAGTCCATGATGTCCTGATACATGGCACCGGCGGCAGAGAGGTGAAGGTGCATTACAAGGGACAGCGCGGCGAGGGCATTTATCCGGTTGCTTTTGAGGGACTTTTGAAAAATGTGGAGCGCCGCTACCGCGAGACCTTCTCGGAGGCGTCAAAGGCGGAGTATGAGAGCTTCATGCGGATCACGCCGTGCAAGGCGTGCGGCGGCCAGCGCCTGAAAGCGAGCTCCCTTGCCGTGACGGTCGGCGGCATCAATATCTATGAGGCGACGGAGATGTCCATTGCCCGTTTCCGCGAGTTCCTGGAACATCTTGAGCTTACGCCGATGCAGCTCTCCATCGGGGCGCAGATCTTAAAGGAGATCAAGGCGCGCCTTGACTTTTTGCTGAATGTGGGACTGGAGTATCTCTCTCTGTCCCGCGCGACCGGGACGCTCTCCGGCGGCGAGGCGCAGCGCATCCGGCTGGCGACGCAGATCGGCTCTGGCCTGGTCGGCGTGGCGTATATTCTGGATGAGCCCAGCATCGGTCTGCACCAGCGTGACAATGATAAGCTGCTCGCGACGCTGACCCATCTGCGTGACCTGGGGAACACGGTCCTCGTGGTGGAGCATGATGAGGACACCATGCGGGCGGCGGACTGTATCGTGGATATCGGGCCGGGCGCGGGCGAGCACGGCGGCGAGGTGGTCGCCGTCGGCACGGCGGAGGAGATCATGAAGTGCGAGAAGTCCGTCACGGGAGCGTACTTAAGCGGGCGGATCAGGATCCCGGTGCCGGGGGAGCGCAGGAAGCCCACCGGCTGGCTGACGGTGCGCGGCGCTGCGGAGAACAATCTGAAGAATATCGACGTGTCGTTCCCGCTTGGCGTGATGACGTGTGTGACCGGCGTGTCCGGATCAGGGAAGAGCTCTCTGGTGAACGAGATTTTGTATAAGGCTCTGGCACGGAAGCTGAACCGGGCGCGGACGATCCCCGGGAAGTTTAAGAAGCTGGAGGGCGTGGAGCAGCTCGATAAGGTGATCGACATTGATCAGTCGCCGATCGGGCGGACGCCGCGCTCAAACCCGGCGACCTACACCGGCGTCTTTGACATGATCCGCGATCTGTTCGCGTCCACCCCGGACGCCAAGGCGAAGGGTTACAATAAAGGGCGATTCAGCTTTAACGTGAAGGGCGGGCGGTGCGAAGCGTGCGGCGGCGACGGCATCATCAAGATTGAGATGCACTTTCTGCCGGACGTCTATGTGCCCTGCGAGGTCTGCGGTGGAAAACGCTACAACCGCGAGACACTGGAAGTAAAGTATAAGGGAAAGAGCATTTACGATGTGCTCAACATGACGGTGGAGGAGGCGATGCACTTTTTTGAGAACATCCCGTCCATTTACCGGAAGATTTCCACGCTCAACGATGTGGGGCTCTCCTACATCCGCCTCGGTCAGCCCTCCACGGAGCTCTCGGGGGGCGAGGCGCAGCGGATTAAGCTGGCGACCGAGCTCAGCCGCCGCGGCACGGGAAGGACAGTCTATATCCTGGACGAGCCGACTACGGGACTGCACTTTGCGGATGTGCATAAGCTGGTGGAAATTCTACGGAGATTGTCGGACAGCGGCAACACGGTCATCGTCATTGAGCATAACCTTGATGTGATCAAGTCGGCGGATTATCTGATTGATATCGGGCCGGAGGGCGGAGACCGCGGCGGGACGGTCATCGCGGAGGGAACTCCCGAGGAAGTGGCGGAGTGCCCGGCCTCCTACACGGGCAAATACGTCAGACGCTATCTGTGACAGGGAGACCGGTGTAAACCCTGCTGTGAGGGAAGACGGTGAACACTTTTGCGAGGTGCCCGAGCAAAAGTTTTACATCCGTCGACCGAACAAAAGAGAAAACTGTGGCCGGCGACCGAACAAAAGCGAATACTTTGGCCGCGACCGAACAAAGGCGGAAATCCAGGCCGGCGACCGAAGGCGAAAAAATTTTGAAATCTGGTTGACAAAGACGCTTCAATGCTTTAAAATGCCACTATTATAAAGATGTGATGCAAAAAGATGGAGCGATTAAATTTCTGTTTTTTTCTGTGTGGCTGCATCGATCACATTCTCCCATTATAAAAAGAAGGAGGAGTTATTATGATTGAAACCATCACACAAGTCAACGGAGTTGTCAACGGTCTGGTCTGGGGCGTTCCGGCGCTGGCTTTACTGATCGGTACCGGTGTACTGATGACGGTTCTCACCCGGTTTTTCCAGTTCACCCACTTTGGACATTCGATGAAGGAAACGGTGGGAAGCCTGTTTTCCAAAAAGGATATTCTGAAGAATGAGGACGCCAACTCCATTTCCCAGTTCCAGGCATTGTGTACGGCGCTTTCCGCGACCATCGGAACCGGCAACATCGCGGGTATCGCATACGCGATCACCATGGGCGGCCCCGGCGCGGTATTTTGGATGTGGATGGCGGCGGTTGTCGGAATGATGACCAACTATTCCGAGAATGTGCTGGGTATCTATTTCCGGAGAAAGAACGAGCGGGGCGAGTGGTGCGGAGGCGCCATGTACTACTTGAGAGACGGTCTCGGCTCCAAGAAGGGCTGTGCCGGTATCGGCAGGGTTCTCGCCGTGCTGTTCTCCGTATTTGCGGTGTTCGCGTCCTTTGGCATCGGAAACATGGGTCAGGTCGCATCAATCAAGGAGAGCGTCCTCCATGTAGTTTGTTTTTCGGAGAATGACAGAACCAATGGCCTGATTATCGGAGCCATCATCATGATAGTGGCTGCGCTGGTGATTCTTGGCGGTCTGACCAGGATTGCAAGAGCCAACGAGAGAATCGTGCCGTTTATGGCGCTGTTCTATATCGCGGGTTCTCTGGCGATCATCGTGCGGAATGCCAACATGATCCTTCCGGCATTTGCGGCTATTTTTAAGGGCGCATTCAGCATGAAAGCGGCTGCGGGCGGTATCGGGGGCGCTGTGATCCGACAGGCGGTTACATGGGGCTTTAAGCGCGGCGTATTCTCCAATGAGGCAGGTCTTGGATCGTCCGTTATGGTTCACTCCGCATCCAACGTAAAAGAGCCGGTGACACAGGGACTCTGGGGTATCTTTGAGGTGTTCTTTGACACAATCATTGTATGCACCATGACCGCGCTTTTGATTCTCACTTCCGGCATCGTGGACCTGGAGACAGGCGCTTCTTTAAGCGGGGCGACCAAGCTGGGGCTGGCGACAGAAGCATTTACCAAGGCGTTTGGCACGTTCGGCGGTATCTTTATCGCGATTGCTGTGACCCTGTTTGCGTTTTCCACAGTCCTTGGGTGGAGCTATTACGGAACGAAGGCGTGGGAATACCTGTTTGGCACCAAATCCACTGTGGTTTACAAAGTGATTTTCCTGGCAGTGGTAATGATCGGTTCTACCATGAGTGCGGATCTGGTGATCGATCTGTCCGATACCTTTAACGGACTGATGGCGATTCCGAACCTGATCGGCGTCATTTCTCTGTCGGGTACGGTGGTAGCGATCACCAACAACTACTGTGAGCGAACCTTTGGAAAGCAGCCGGCGGATAAAAAGGGAATCAAGTATCTGCTGTCCTTCTTCCCGGACATTCAGGAGAAGCATGAGCAGGCGCTGCGCGGGCAGTAAGGGCAAAGACCGACATACATATTTATGAAACAAAAAAATGCGTCTGATAGGAATCGAACCTACGCACGCGGCTCCGGAGGCCACTGCTCTATCCACTGAGCTACAGACGCATCTCCATTATCATACTATAAATTTTTTAGATTTGCAAGGGTTATTTATTGCTTTTTGGGCGCTGTTTTGCTATGATGATACCAGACTCTTTAGCCCTCTGCATCATTCGATGAGATGCAGGTATCGTTAGGAGGAATCGGTGTCATGGAACAGCGCAGAAATTCACGGCAAAAGGGCGGATCAGGCACAGAGCGGAAGGAGCTTCTTTCCGTTCTCCTGATCCCTTTTACTGTAATTATATTGATCGTGATCATTGTGATCGCCGACCGGGGGAAGCCTTCTGCCGCCCCGGAATCCGCGGTGGAATCCGGGACGCCGGCGGTGTATACAAAGCCGGAGGCGCCGGAGAGCGGCGGGGAGGTAAACGAGAGCGAACCGGAGGAGAGCGTTCAGCCGGAGTCTGAGACTGTAGAGACAGAAGCCGGGGATGGGTTTGAGACAGACACATTGAGGCGGGACAGCATCCCGGAAGTTCTTGATCTGATGAAGAAGTATTTTGCGGCGCGCGCTGACGGGGATGCGGAAACCATGAACCGGCTGTATGGCGTAGGTGAGGTTTCCGGGGAGGCGTTTGAGGAGCAGAAGACGCGCATGCGCAGCAATGCCAAATATGTGCAGGGCTTTGAGAATGTGGCGACGTATATCAGACAGGGAACCACGCCGGATAGCTGGCTTGTCTATGCACTGGCGGATATCCGTTTCCACTCCGTGAATACCGCGGCGCCGATGATCATGTGGTGCTATGTCAAGAAAGGTCCGGAGGGAGATTATCAGATTGTGGATAATGAAAGCCTCTCGGAAAACGAACTCCAGTTCGTCGATGTGTCAAACCACTCGGAGGAAGTGCGCCGCCTGGCCTCCAGCGTAAATGTGAAGCTGAAGGAGGCGCTTAAGTTGGATGAAGAGCTGGGTTCCGTGTACGGCGTGCTGCGTGACGGCTCGCCGGTCTATGAGGAAGGCGAGAATGGACAGGAGGTTGTGATCAATTGAATGTCAGGGACTTTTACTTTGAACTTCCGCAGGAGTTGATTGCCCAGGATCCGCTTGAGGATCGTTCCTCCTCACGCCTTCTGGCGCTGGATAAAAATACCGGGGCGATGGAGCACAGGCATTTCCGCGATATTGTGGAATACTTAAGACCGGGCGACTGCCTGGTGATCAATGACACGAAAGTGATCCCGGCGCGCCTGTTCGGCGTAAAGGAGGACACCCAGGCAAAGATCGAGGTGCTTCTGTTAAAGCGCAGGGACAATGATACCTGGGAGACGCTCGTAAAGCCGGGGAAAAAATGCAGACCGGGGACGGCTATCATCTTTGGGGACGGGCTGCTTAAGGGAACTGTGACGGATGTGGTGGAGGAGGGCAACCGCCTGATCCGTTTTTCCTATGAAGGAATCTTTGAGGAAATTTTAGACCGGCTTGGACAGATGCCGCTGCCGCCCTATATCACGCACCAGCTCAAGGATAAGAACCGCTACCAGACCGTGTACGCAAAACATGACGGCTCCGCGGCCGCGCCCACGGCAGGGTTGCATTTTACAGAGGAGCTGCTCAAGCAGATTTCGCAGATGGGCGTAGAGATTGCCCATGTGACGCTGCACGTCGGGCTTGGGACGTTTCGGCCGGTCAAGGTGGAAAATGTGCTGGATCATCACATGCACTCGGAGTTTTACATGGTGGAGGAGGCGGAGGCAGAGAAGATCAACGCCGCAAAGGCGTCGGGCGGGCGCGTCATCTGCGTGGGTACAACAAGCTGCCGCACCATTGAATCCGCCACCGGGGACGATGGGATTTTGAGAGCGGGGAGCGGATGGACGGAGATCTTTATCTATCCGGGCTACCGTTTTAAGATACTGGACTGCCTGATCACGAATTTCCATCTTCCAGAGTCCACGCTGCTCATGCTCGTTTCCGCGCTTGCCGGTCGGGAGCATGTGCTTGCCGCGTATGAGGAGGCGATCAGGGAGCGCTATCGCTTCTTCAGCTTCGGCGACGCGATGTTCATCCACTGATCACGCAATATCGGCTATCCACTGAAAGGACAGAGGATAGCTGTTTTCAAACTTATGGGAAAGGACAGAGAACGCATGGAAGAGATCCGCTTGAATAAATATCTGAGCAGCCGGGGCGTCTGTTCCCGCAGGGAGGCGGACCGCCTGATCGGGGAGGGGAAGGTCACTGTCGACGGGCGGCCTGCCGCGGTGGGCGAAAAGGTCACCGGCCGGGAGGAGATCATCTGTGACGGAAAGCCAGTGGGCGAGGCAGCCGGTGGGAAGAAGGAAAAACCGGTGCTTTTGATCGTCAATAAGCCGCGGGGAGTGGTCTGCACTACCTCGGATAAGGACCGCGCGCCAAATGTGGTGGAGCTGGTTCAATACCCCACCAGGGTATATCCGGTAGGGCGGCTTGACAAGGATTCGGAGGGTCTTTTGCTGATGACGAACCGGGGCGACCTTGCCAATGACATCATTCACGCCGGAAATTTCCACGAGAAGGAGTACCTGGTGACGGTGGATCAGCCGTTTAACGCGGCATTCCTTAAGAAAATGCGGGAGGGCGTCGAGCTTAAGGAGCTGGGCGTGACGACGCGGCCGTGCCGGGTGGAGGCAGTCGGGCCGAAGGCATTTCGGATCATTTTGACCCAGGGCTTAAACAGGCAGATCCGGCGCATGTGCGGCGAGCTTGGTTACCGTGTGCTAACCTTGAAGCGCATCCGCATTATGAACATTCTTCTGGGAAGATTAAATACGGGAGATTTCCGCCGCGCGACGGCAAAGGAGCTTGAGGAACTCATGTGGCAGCTTGAGAGGGCGCGCATGGAGTCCGGAAGAGAAGAGGAGACAGGGAATGGAGAAGAGTAAGGACGCAAATCTGAAGCGGATGAGGGAGCTTACGGCTGAACTCTCGGAGGCGGCGAAGGCCTACTATCAGGAGAGCCGTGAGATCATGAGCAACTACGAGTACGATAAGCGCTACGATGAGCTGGCGGCGCTTGAGAGGGAGACCGGCGTGGTGCTGGCGGGCAGCCCGACCCGGAAGGTGGGGTACGAGGCGGTAAGCGAGCTCCCGAAGGAGGCGCACGAGTCGCCCATGCTCTCCCTTGACAAGACGAAGGATGTGGCGGCGCTTCAGGACTGGCTTAAGGATCAGCCGGGGCTTCTCTCCTGGAAGTTAGACGGCCTTACCATCGTGCTCACCTATGAGCATGGGGAGCTTTTAAAGGCGGTGACCCGCGGAAACGGCGAGGTCGGTGAGGTGATCACAAACAACGCGAAGGTATTTGAAAACGTTCCTTTAAAGATCGCTTATCAGGGACAGCTTGTGCTGCGCGGCGAGGCGGTGATCAGGTACTCGGATTTCAACCGTATCAATGAGGAAATCGAGGATGTGGACGCAAAATATAAGAACCCGCGGAATTTATGCAGCGGCTCCGTGCGCCAGCTAAACAACAGGATCACGGCGCAGCGGAATGTAAACTTTGAGGCGTTCATGCTGGTGCGGGCGGAGGGCGTGGATTTCCACAACTCCCGCAGGGAGCAGTTTGAATGGCTTAAGGGTCAGGGCTTCGACGTGGTGGAATACAAAGAGGTGACGAGGCAGACGCTCCCTGACGCGGTAAATGCTTTCGCGCAGGCGATTCAGACCTATGACATTCCATCAGACGGGCTGGTGCTTCTGATGGACGACATTGCCTACGGGGATTCACTGGGGAGGACGGCGAAATTCCCGCGCAATTCCATTGCCTTTAAGTGGGCGGACGAGATCCGTGAGACACATTTAAAGGAAATCGAGTGGAGCGCGTCGCGGACGGGCCTGATCAACCCGGTGGCGGTCTTTGAGCCGGTGGAGCTTGAGGGGACGACGGTGAGCCGCGCGAGCGTCCACAACATAAGCATTATGGAAGACTTAAAGCTGGGCGTGGGCGATGTGATCACAGTCTACAAGGCGAATATGATCATCCCGCAGATCGCGGAGAACTTAACGCGGAGCGGAAAGATCGTGATCCCGTCCTGCTGCCCGGTGTGCGGCGGCGACACGCAGATCCGCCAGATCAATGACGTGCGCTCCCTTTACTGCACGAACCCGGACTGTCAGGCGAAGAAGATCAAGAGCTTTGCCCTCCTTGCGAGCCGGGACGCGCTTAATATCGACGGTCTGTCCGAGGCGACGCTCGAGAAATTCATCGCGGCGGGATTTATCCACACCTACGCGGATATTTTTCACCTCGACCGCCACCGGGATGCGATCGTTGAGATGGAGGGCTTCGGGCAGAAGTCCTATGACAACCTGATCGCCGCTGTTAAGGACGCATCCCGGACGACGCTGCCGCGCGTGATCTACGGTCTCGGTATCGCCGGGATTGGTCTTGCCAACGCGAAAATGCTGTGCCGGAAATTCAACTCGGATTTCGACCGGCTGCGCCATGCCTCAAAGGAGGAGCTCATGGCGGTGGACGGAATCGGGGAGGTTCTGGCGGAGGCGTGGGTTTCCTATTTCGCGTCGGAGAAAAACAACGCGCTTGTGGACGGGCTTTTGGCGGAGCTTGCCATCGCGCGGGAGGCGGAGCCGCAGGGCGAAGCGGTTTTTGACGGGATGACCTTCGTCATCACCGGCGCGGTGGAGCATTTCGCAAACCGGAACGAGCTTAAAGAGCTGATCGAGCGCCTGGGCGGGAAGACGACCGGCTCTGTGACCGCGAAGACCACCTATCTCATCAACAATGACGTGACCTCCGGTTCGTCAAAAAACAAGAAGGCAAAGGAACTCGGGATTCCGATCATTTCCGAGGAGGAGTTCTTAAAGATGACGGGAGGGGATGAAAAGTGGACATCAAAGTGATTCTCGCCTCGGCCTCTCCCCGCCGTCTCGAACTTTTGCGGCAGGTGGGCATTGAGCCTGTGGTGGAGCCGAGCAACGTTGAGGAAGTGATCACAAGCATGGAGCCGGACAAGGCAGTGATGGAGCTGTCAGCGCAGAAGGCAAAGGACATTGCCGCGCTGCATGCGGGCGAGGAGGCAGTGGTCATCGGCGCCGATACGGTGGTGGCGGCGGACGGTGAAATCCTCGGCAAGCCATCAAACAGGGAGGACGCGGTGCGTATGCTCACGCTGCTTCAGGGGAGAGCCCATCAGGTCTATACGGGAGTGACCCTTGTATTTTGCGGCGGGAAGCCGCGCACAGTCACCTTTGCCGAGCGGACGGACGTTTTTGTCTGCCCGATGAGCCGGGCGCAGATAGAGGCGTATGTCGATACCGGCGAGCCGATGGACAAGGCGGGCGCTTACGGGATACAGGGGTGCTTTGCCGCCTGGGTGGAGGGCATTTCCGGCGACTACAACAATGTGGTCGGTCTCCCGGTCGGGCGTGTGTGCCGGGAGCTTGCGGCTGGAATTGCCCAGACGTGAGGGAGGCCGGTGAATGCTTTTTTGAACCTGGTATCATTATATTTGTTATAAAAATAACATTCCTTCGTTATTGTACTACACTATAAGAAGGGGGGAATATTATGCAAAATAAATGTGTGATATGTCAGTGTGATCGGGTTGCTGTTTTGATCAGGATTATTCGTGTGCAGAATACAATTATCAATAAACTGATTAAGAGATACATTTCACGATAGAATTTGGATTGATTTGTGTGTGTTTTATCTACTGCTCATTTTCTCATATTTGTGTATAATACCGGTGAGAAATCGCTGCCACCCGTTAGACGGGTGGCAGTAACTTCTCACCGACTGGTTTCAGGGGGGCGCTTCGCTTCATTTTACTGCCCTGTACCACTCATTTTACCGGCGTCGTCACCTTGCTTTCCAGCTCACAATGTGTTACATCATTCCAATGACGGCGGATGACAA
>SFNH01000084.1 GCA_004554205.1 Clostridium sp. | reverse complement strand
CGGAGCATGCTGTCGATCTTATTGATGCCGATGTTGCTGTACTCAGCAGCCTCCCGAATCGTCAGCGTCAGTTTCTGCGGGATCGGTACCTGCTCGATTTCAGTCACCATTGCGCATCCTCCTTCCCTGCATCCGACTCAGCGTTCCAAACCATACTCATGTTTCACATTACTCCTTTCCCGCTGGTCCCGATGCCGAAGCTCATTGTCAAAGTTTCGGAATCGCCTTCGCCATTGCGAAGGAAGCGGGCAAAGCCCGCAGAATCATGGTTTTTGAACCATGATTCCGATTCCTACACTGTAACGTCATCCTCTGAAAGTCGCATTTTAATGCGACTTTCCTACCACAGAGCCATGCTCTGTGGTACACAGCGCAAGCTGTGATGAGGATAAAGTTATAGACCAAATCCATAGTTTCCTGCATGTGCAGGGATCGCGATTCGATCCCGCTGCACAGCTTCAGCCGCTCCCGCAAGGGCAGGATTGCGGCTGTGATTTCATTTTTCCTTGTCCTCAAAATGTCCTTTTCTGCCGGGTCTGCCCGGCGCAGTTTGTTTCGAAGCGTCTGCCGTTCGGCGGTGAGCCGATCCAGCTCTGTCTGCGTATCCTCCATGACGGAATGTAGCTCGTCTATCGTCTCTATCCGATGCTCCGCCAAAAAGCACGTCTCCCGGTCGATCTGATCCAGCCGCCGCAGCTCCTCCCGGAGAAAAGGACTGTTCGGTTTGTAGGTCGTGCCCTTTGGGAGGATCCCCAGCTGATAGCAGTAATACAGATAGAGCCAATAGATGTGCGACGGCTTCCCGTGCGGACGGAAGACAGATCGCAGCGC
The DNA here is from genome assembly GCA_004554205.1 of Clostridium sp. Classification (GTDB taxonomy): domain Bacteria; phylum Bacillota; class Clostridia; order Lachnospirales; family Lachnospiraceae; genus Brotaphodocola. The sequence continues at coordinate 7,087 of SFNH01000084.1, read as the reverse complement.
CTCGGGAAGCTCCGGCTGGCGCACCTGCGCCCTCCTTACGTCCCGGGAATACCACGTGAGCAGCTCATGCATTCGCTCCGGCACCCAGTTCGGGTTCAGCGTATCAAGCCGCGTAAAATGCTTGTACTGCGGAAGCCGGATGCGAAAATGCAGCTCGCTCGTGAAGTCCGTGATATACCCCAGACGGCGGAGATACGCCTCCGCCTCACGGATGGTAAAGCTGGCGTGAAACACCTCGAGAATGTCCTCGCGATAGACGTTATAGCGCGTGGGCTTGCCGTCCTTCTCATCGAAGTGCACCGGGCGGGACGCCGCCTTGTGCGGAACGGGGATCACCGACAGGCCGTGCCGCCTGCAGTAATCGTCCGCCACCTCACATATAAAGTACAGCTCCTGCTTCGAGTAGTTATACTTCTTCCCGTCCACGAAGGAGACAGAGTTGAGAATGAAGTGGTTGTGCAGGTGGTGCCGGTCCAGATGCGTGGTCACGAGCACCTGAAAGCGATCGCCCCAGAGATGCTGCGCGGTTTCCACGCCGATCTGATGACACTCCTCCGGCGTGACCTCGCCGGGCTTGAAGCTCTGATACCCGTGCCAGGCGATGTACCCGCCGGTCTTGTGATACTGCTCCTTGGTCAGCTGCATCTGCTGCACGGCAGTCTCCGCCAGACAGTTGATCCCGGTCACGAACTGTCCGTCCGCGGTTGCCTCCAGCCGCTGCACATAGCGCGCCGCGTTGGCGAGATCCTCCAGATCCGGAATGGGGCAGGTCTTCTCCGGGTTCTCAGCATAGTCGATCACATCTCTGAGGTTGCCGGAAATGTGCCACAGCTTCGTTGTCGCCATCAGCACACCTCCTCCGGTTCCATCGTGAAGGCGCTCTGCAGGGCCACAATGGAAAGCTCCAGCCGGCGGGCGTCCTCCGCCCTGCCGTCGTGAAGCAGGCCGTCATGGATGCGATACAGCTCGTGCATCGCGTCCCAAAACGCCTTTGGCGGCGCCGCCTCCGCGGTTCTGCCCTCAATGAGCGAACAGAGAAACTGCGACTGCGAAACGCCTCGGGCCTTCGCCATGCGGCGGAGCTTGCTCTTTGTTCTCGGCGGCATCCGCACGGTAAACGCAACATTCTGCTGCACTGTCATGCGCCCTCCTTTCCGGGGTGTTCAGGGTGCTCCCTGGGGAAAGTGGATTGTGGTGTCACAATCCGATGCTCGCTATCCCTGCGGACAGACACGGGAGCAGACATGCCCATGACGGTGATGACGGTAATGACAGTTTCTTTCATAGATACCTTACCCCGCGATTTTAGTGTCACAACTGTCATAACTGTCATGCAGGCGCAGCTGCAGGATGCGCTCCTTGCACTGCCGGACGAGGAGATCCTCGACTACATCCGCAGCGGCTATGACGCGGCGCAGATCGCGATGGCGATGGCGTCGGACATCAATCTCGTCGCGCTGAAGGTCAGCGAGCTCTCCCGGCGGGGATATACCTTCCGGGATATGGATCACCGGAGTGATTTTTTGAAATAAGACAAGAAAGCCGAACTGCAGGGAACACTTCCCTGCAGTTCGGCTCATACACTTTCATCCGTAATAAACAACAATTTGAAAAGAGGTTTCAGTCCTTCTTTACATCCGGACTAAAACCTCTTATTTCAGCGATTAGGCGCCGGCCAGCTGATTGTCGACGTCTGTGATCGCGGTGACGCAATCGTTCATGTACTTGTTGAGCTAGTCGACCATCTCGGGAACCTTGTTGGACAGGAAGTCCTTATACTCATCCAGATACGTAGCCTCGGCCTTGTCGTGAGAAACACCGCGCCAGTAGTTCGGAAGATCGCTCAGAATCTTGCTGTCGATTGCTTGAGCCGCCTGCTTGAGAGCCTCGATCTGCTCGTTCACCTGACGAACGACTCCATCAGCGCCGCCCTTGTCCAAGAACAAATTGTCTGCCATTGTTTTTGTCTCCTTTTCTAATTGTACTTCAAACCCTTTCGGGGGATTGATGAATGAAGGCTGGTAGGTTTCAGGTCAGAATTTCAGTGCCTCCGCTTCGGTACTCACGTCAGAGAAGATCGACTTCACGTCTTCCATCAGATCCTGAAACACCTGCAGCGTTTCCACATACTTGTCGATCGAATCGGTCCAATCCGTGTCAACATTGGAGAAGAAATACTCGCCGGCCGGGGTCTTCCAGCCGCTGCGCAGCTCCTTGAGCGCGGTGAGAACCTCATTCTTCTTTGCAATCAGATCGTTCGCGGTCGTAAGTGCGTTATCGCTGACTTTCTGAAAGGTGTCAAGGTTATACGTGAGTTCCTTGTCGGAGTTACAGCCCAAAACCAGATGATAGATAACCTGATGAAACAGCATAATAACACCCTTTCATTATCCGCGAAGATCAGGGTTGATCTTTCTCGCCTCGGCAAGCTCCTCAGCAGCCTTCTCCTCATCGCCCATCTGCTTATAAATCAAGTGGCGATATGCATGACCATCCGCTGCGTCAGGCGCGATGCCCTGCAGATAATCTGCCAGCGCGAACGCCTTGTCATACTCCTCCAGCTGGCAGTGGCAGAGCAGACGGAGCATATAGACGTCTGAAAGACCCGGACTCTCGATGGTGAGCTTGCGGAACTCCTTGCTGAGCTTGCGGAACTCTGCCATAGCCGCTTCCGTGTTGTTGAGCTCCTTGTTTGCCATGGCGTGGTAGAACTGAGCGGAGGCCTTCACAGAGGTATCTACGCCGTCCAGTCTCACGATCCTGTCTGCAACATCAATAATTTCTTGATACTGAAGCAGTCCAACCCGCGCCATCAGCATCAGATAGAGCAGCTGCGAATCCTCGGGAGACTCCTCCAGCGCCCATTCCAGCGTGGCGACGGCCTCCTCCTTCTGATCCTCTTCAATGGCGATGCGGGCCTTTTCCATGCCCAGACGCTTGCGCACGCCGGCATCCATGCCGTTATCGATCATCATCTGGATCAGTTCCTTGGCCTTCTCGTTCTGGCCGGACTCCACATAGATGTGCAACTCCACCAGACGGACCTGCGGATCATCCGGGAAGCGCTCCAGCGCGGGCTGCAGTCTCTTGAGTGCCTCGTCATACTGTTCCTGCGCACAGAGCATTCTGGTCTGCAGATCATAAGCATCGAGTGCGTCAGGCAGCAGTTCGAGGAACTCATCGATCGCCTCCTGAGCAGCGTCAAGTCTCTCCAGGCCGATCAGCAGCAGCACCTTCTGACGCCAAATGTCACCGCGTAGCGGCTCCACCTTCAGCGCGCGGTTGACGCAGCGCAGCGCCTGCTCCATGTCCTCGGCGTTGGAGAAAATCTCAGCCATAACCAGATACATGTCCACCGGCTGATAGCCGACCGCTTCGGTCTTGTTATAGAACTTGATGGCGCGGCGATAATCGTCCATGAGGTAATAGACGTTGCCGATGCTGAACAGCGCCTCGCCATAGTTCGGATCGATTGACAGTGCGTTATTAAATGAGAGAATTGCGTCATCAAAGCGGCCCTGATTTACGAGCGCATTGCCCATGTGCATCTGTGCATCGATGTTCTCCGGCTCTTCCTCAATGGCCTTGGCAAACTCCGCCTCTGCTTCGGGATATTTGCTCTGTCTCATGAAGTTGATGCCACGATTTACAAACTCCATGGAGTTCTCATGATTGATAGACATTTGCAGCTTTCTCCTTTATTTCAAATTCTGAACCGCATCGATCAGGCTGGGCGTAAAATAATCGTAGATTGTAAGAAGGGTCTTGTCCGGTCTGCGGAGCTTCTTTCCGTCCGTCTGGATCGCATATGTTTCGATTCGTCCGCGAAACACAACGCAGTTATGCAATTCATCCACATCGACCTTCTCAGGAAAAATCAGCTCCTCCATCGGATTGCGCTGCTTACGGTCTGTATGAGAATAAAGGATCGAACCGTTTGCGTTGATGTCAAGAGACTCGTTTGTGTTCTCCTGAGAAAAGCCGCCTTTGCTGAGGGCATTGACCATCGTATGCAGCACCCACTTGCCAAAGATAAAGCCCAGTGCAAGCGCGACGCAGATGATGATCGTGGACACATACTGATAGCCCTGCATCGGCGAACCGCCCAGCGCATGGCCGAGCACGCGAATCACCACCACCGCCAAAGGCAGTGCCCAAAGCAGAACGCTGAACAGCTTTTCCGCTACCTTGTAGAACCGGTACTGAAAGTTGGACGCGCTTGTTTTCTGAATAATGTCCTGTTTTTTCTTTTCATCTACATAAAGCTTCATGTTATCTTACTCCTCCGAAGTTCACCGCTCCAAATGACGTCGGATGCTCCGCTACATACTGAAGATAGCCATTCGGCCCCTTATGAGCGGGGAAGAATGTCTCGGTAAACAGCTTTTTGCCTCCGTCAACAAGGCTCCATCCATCGCCGGTCCACGCATCAAAAGCGGGAACGTTCTTGGCGATATCCATGAACTTTTCGACCGACTCGTAGCCGGAGCCGCCTCCGTTGTGGAAGTACTCGATGCCGCCATGAACCTTCTCCAACGTAGAGAATGTCTTGGTGCGGTCAAAGGCGCCGCCGATGATGGTGATAATCGTGGCCTTTTCGCCGCCTGAAAGCTTGGTAAACGTTTTGGTATATTTATGGCCGAAGATCTTGCTGAAGATGTTTGCGCCCTTGCCCACGTCATAGCCGCCGGTCTGGTAGGCATTGGACAGGGCGCCGGAATCACGGGCGGACTTGAAGAAGTAGGATTTCAGACCACGCTTAAGGCTGAAGACCTGGGAGCCGTCCGCGCCCTCCGTCAGACCGCCGGCGCCGACCGTGGCGACCAGCGTGCAGGTAGAGCCGACCACCTTGTTGAAGGTCTTGGCCTTGCCATAGGTCTCGGCAAAAGCATTCATGGCCGCGTTTTCAGCCGCTCCGCCGTGATCGTATTTATTGATCACATCCTCAACACCGCCAATGTCACCGTAATAACGCGCAGCGGTCGGATTGCCGTCGCCGTATTCGGTGATGTCTCCGCTCAAGGACAGCGCCTTTGCGTTTTGATCTATTTTAACGCATTGATCCGTGATCTGCTGAATGGCCCAAATCGTCGTGAAGATGACTCCGAGAACGCCGACCACAACGAGCCAGACAGGGCCGGTAACAATTGCGGCGATTGCAAGCGCCACCGCGCCGATCGCAAGAATAATATCCTTTACACCGTCGATGATGTTCCAGATATACTTGCCGTCGCCGTACTTGAACCAGTTGGAGATCTTGCGTTTCCAGTTTCCGACAGCCGTCACCCCCTCACGGATGGCCTGCGCCAGCGCCTTGCCGAAGGGGCCGAGGCTCTCCACATGATCCAGGAAGTTCACATAGCCATCATAGATCGCATCGCCAATCTTCTGCCAGAAACTGCGCTCGCCGACATAACTGCTGACGGTCAAGGAAATCGATTCCGCTGCATTCTTGTCCTGTGCCTTGGCATACTTGACAAAAGACTTCAGGCTTTCCGAAAGCTTGTGGTACCGCTTGGCCTCCCGTTCCGCGTTATCACGCTTGGTTCTTGCAAGCGAAAGTGCCGTGGAAACATAGCCGGCGTCATCCGTTCCTGGCAGATTTGAGAGACTGCGAATCGTACCGTCCATGTCGTGGGTATAAGAGGTCATCCGCTTGGACGCCTTCTGGGCATGGTCAGCCGCTCTCTCCACCGTGGAATATTTAATAACTACTGCGCTCATCAGTCCATATCCTCCCGGCTAATCTTGTCCAATTCATACTCTGCATTGGTCAGCTCCCGCTCAGCATTGCCGATCGCTCTGGAAAGACGATAAGATTCATCTCCCAATGCATCGATATCACCCGTGGTGGTCATGTCGTAAACCGAACCCGCATCGCTGTTGATGGTGTTGGCTGCGGTCGACATTGAAGTCACACCGGAAAAGCCTCTGGAAAGGCTTTCTGCGGTATCAGACATTTCCGTACCGATCTTCCGCACGTCATCCGTGTAGTCTTGAATCTGTCCCTTTCCCTTTTCCACGCCTTTGCGGCGTATCTTCAGCGTATCGACCTGCTTTTTCTTATTGAGAACTACGTCGGCTTGATCCGCCATTTTCTTCGCTTTCGCCATCGCCTTTTCGGCATCATCTAAAATCGACATGAATTCACCTCCTCAATCAGTAACGATTGGACTTTCCGTCGGTGGCCTGCGCCAACTGGGTGTCCGCCTCCATATACGTTGTGGAAGCACTCAGAAGCTCCTCCGACATGTCAAACAGAGACTGCGTCACATCCGTCAGTTCCTGCATGAGCATGTGCGCCTTCTTATCGAACGTAGTGCGTGCCTTGCCAGTCCAATCCTGCGTGGTGTGCGTCAGCATGGTCTGGAAATCAGCATGCAGCTCTTCTGTTTTTGCCGCAAGATTCTGAACCTGTGATATCACAGAATCCATATTTGAGGTATCCAGATAGAAGTTGTCCGCCATGTATTACACCTCCTGTATTGTTTTGACTCTTGCTACATTTTCGCCATTGATGAGATATGCGTCGTCTGCTGCAGAGAGCGCGCCGATGCCGCGCGCCGCGGAGCCGTAAACGTCGATGAGTTTCATTTCCTTGAACGCGCCGAAATAAAGCACCTTCTTGTCGTCCTTCACCTTGCGGAGCATCTGCGGCGCAGAGGACATGATGCTCGCATCGTTGACGTCCGTAATCAGGAAAAGCACCTTCAGCGCCTGATACTTTTTGCAAATATCCTGGAAACGGTTTTCGTGATCTCTGGAGGAAGCCATGGCGTCCATTGCCTGTCTGTTATTCACCAGAACCACCAGCCACGGCATCTTCATCAGCGCCTCAGCACCCTCGTCCTCAAGTGTGTCGTTTCGCTCCTCCAGCTCTTCATAGACCGTGTCAATGACCTCCTTGAGCGAATCTGCGCTGACAGAATAAAGTTCTGTGAAGGCCTGCTCCTTGCTGTCGGTGAGCTCCTTGCGATAATTATCGATGATATAGAGCTTCACCGGACGCCGGACGTAGTTTGTTCTGAAATCAGACAGAAGCGTGTGCACGAAGCGAACTCTGCGCTCCGCCTTTTTGCCCGCAACA
>SFNH01000083.1 GCA_004554205.1 Clostridium sp. | reverse complement strand
AAGCGCACTGTCCGAGCCGTAGGCGAGTTTGCGCGACTGGCGGCTAATAAGCGCGCGGACCGAGCCGGAAACGCAGCGTGTCACGGGCTGTCTTTCATGGGCTTAAGCGGCGTAAAATCCGCTGGGAACGGCGCATGGCCAAACTGTTACGAAAATTTCAGTTCCTCCCCGGCGCATGATACCTCGACCGTATCCCCGGCATGAACCGCGCCGTCCAATACCGCCTCCGCCAGCTTATCCTCCAGGAGATTCTGGATCGCGCGGCGCAGCGGTCTCGCACCGTACTTCTCATCATAGCCCTTATCCACGAGAAATGACTTTGCGTCCTCTCCCACATTCAGCCGCAGATTCATCTGGCGCAGGGTACGCTTGCAGAGCCCGCCAAGCATGATCTCGACAATCTCTTTCATGTGCTCTCTGGTAAGCTGGTGGAACACGATGATCTCGTCGATCCGGTTCAAAAACTCCGGCTTAAACAGGCGCTTCACTTCCTCCATGACCCGATCCTTCATAAATTTGTACTGCTCCTTCGCGTCGTCAGATGACGCAAAGCCAAGGCGCTTCGGCGAGACGATGCTCTCCGCCCCCGCGTTTGAGGTCATGATGAGGATTGTGTTCTTAAAATCAATTTTTCTTCCCTGTGCATCGGTGATATGGCCGTCGTCAAGTACCTGAAGGAGAATATTGAACACATCCGGGTGCGCCTTCTCGATCTCATCAAACAGGATCACGGAGTAGGGATTGCGCCGCACCTTCTCGCTCAGCTGTCCGCCCTCCTCATAGCCCACATATCCGGGCGGTGATCCGATCATCTTAGACACGCTGTGCTTTTCCATATACTCCGACATATCGACGCGGATCAGCGCGTTTTCCGTGCCGAACATCGCCTCGGCAAGCGCCTTGCACAGCTCCGTCTTGCCCACGCCAGTCGGACCCAAAAACAGGAACGAGCCGATTGGGCGCTTCGGATCCTTAAGCCCCACCCTGCCGCGCCGGATCGCCCTTGAGACTGCCGTCACAGCTTCCTCCTGGCCGACCACCCGCTCGTGCAGGATACTCTCCAGCCTCTTGAGCCGCTCCGACTCCTCCTCCTCGAGCTTGCGCACCGGGATCTTCGTCCAGCCTGAAACCACGTCGGCGATCTCTCCCTCGCCCACAATAATCTTTCTTGAGCTTTTTTCCTTCTGCCACTTCTCACGAGCCTTCTCGATCCGCTCCCGCTTCTTCTCCTGTTTCTTCTTGATATCGCCCGCTTTCTCGTAGTTTTCCGCCTTCACAGCCGCCTCCTTTTGCTGTTCCAGCTTCTCAATATCCTTCTCAAGCTCCTTTATTTCCTCAGGCTCCACATAGGCGGTCAGGCGCGCGCGCGAGGCGGCCTCATCTAAGAGGTCGATCGCCTTATCCGGCAGAAAGCGGTCGTTGATGTAGCGCGCGGACAACCGCACCGCCGCCGTCACCGCATCGTCCGTAATCGTAACCTTATGGTGCTCCTCATAGCGCGGCCTCAGCCCTTTTAAAATGGCGACGGACTGCTCCTCGGTCGGCTCCTCCACCGTCACCGGCTGGAATCTCCGCTCAAGGGCGGCGTCCTTTTCAATGTATTTGCGGTACTCCTCGATCGTAGTAGCGCCGATGAGCTGGATCTCGCCCCGCGCAAGGGACGGTTTTAAAATGTTGGAGGCGTCGATCGCGCCCTCCGCGCTGCCCGCCCCGATGATCGTGTGGATCTCGTCGATGAAGAGAAGAACCTCGCCGTCCTCCCTCACCTCCGAGATCACCTTCTTGATCCGCTCCTCGAATTCGCCGCGGTACTTGGAGCCCGCCACCATGCCGGACAGATCCAGCGTCATGACGCGCTTATCCGCAATGAGCTCCGGCACCCGCCCCCCGGCGATCATCTGGGCAAGTCCCTCCACGACCGCGGTCTTGCCCACGCCCGGCTCACCGATCAGGCAGGGGTTGTTCTTGGTGCGGCGGCTTAAGATCTGGACCACCCGCTTGATCTCCTGCTCCCGGCCGATGACCGGGTCAAGCTTTCCCTCTCGCGCAAGCGCCGTCAGATCGCGGCTGAACCTGTTTAAGGTCGGAGTGGCGGCAGAACCTTTTCCGCTGCGCCCCGACGGCAGCTCCTCACGCCCCTCCGCGCCGTCCTCACCCATGGCGGAGCATAGATCAATGTAGATCTTCTGCAGGCTCACGCCCATGGTATTTAACAGGCGCACCGCCGCGCAGTCGCTCTCCCGGATCATAGCGATCAGAAGATGCTCTGTGCCGATGAGCGGCGCCTTAAAACGCACTGCCTCCCGATAACTCTGATTCAGCGCGCGCGCCGCGCTCGGCGTGTACACCGTCTGCCCCGCCGTCGCGACCGACTGGTTCGGATATATGAGCTGCTCGATCAGTTCCATCACCTTTTCGGCCTTCACTCCGCAGGCATCAAGCACCCGTGCTGCCACGCCGGTCTCCTCCTGCAAAAGTCCCACTAACAAATGCTCCGTGCCCACATAATTGTGTCCCAGATCCTCCGCCGTCTCCGTCGCAAGGCGCAGGGCCGTCCACGCCTGCTCCGTAAATTGCTCTCTGTCTATCATGTTTAAGCTCCTCCTTATCGTCAAAAGCAGTCCCGCTCACAAGAGCTCCGGAAGCTCCGACCGCAGATAGGCTGCCCGCGCCATTTCAAGCTCCGACTTCCCAAGCGGGCGCTCGGACAGCTTCTGCAGATTCGCCGGCTGGATTCCCAGCATCAGGCGGTATACCGCGCAGGGCTCGGCGGTCTTTAAAAGTCCGTCTGAAAGTCCCGACAGAAGCTGCGACAAAAAGGTCATGGCATCCTTTGCCGACAGTCTCCTGGCATATTTTAAAACCCCGTAGGATTTGTATGCCTCGTCGGCACACTCAAGCTCATGCTTCTCAAGCGCCATCTTTCGCACCTGCGCCTCCTGCGAGGAGAGCTGCAGCGCCACCTTCGTCACGAGATCCACGATCTCCTTCTCGCTTAAGCCTAACGTCTTCTGGTTGCTCACCTCGTAGAGCGCCCCGTAATTTTCACTGCCCTCCCCGTAAACGCCCTTCACGGAAGCGCCGAAACGCCCCATCTCCGCCACCAGACCGCCGAATTTCTTTCCCATGGACAGCGTGGGAAGGTGCAGGATGACCGACGCCCGCATCCCCGTGCCCACGTTCGTCGGGAAGGAGGTGAGATACCCATACTTCTCATCATACGCATAGGAAAATCTCTCGTTGATGTAATCGTCAATCTTGTCCGCACGTCTGAAAAGCTCGTCGAGATGAAGCCCCGGGGAGACTAGCTGGAGCCGGATGTGATCCGTCCCGTTTAAGACGATGCCTGTGTCCTCCTCCTCGGATAGAATGAGGCCCGCCGGGGTCTTCTGTGCGGCGATCGTGGAATTGAGCACCCTCCGCTCCTTGAACGCCTTTCGGTCAAGCTCGCTTAAGTCCCCGAGATAAGCATACCCATACGTTCTTCCGTCCATGCTTCCAAGCTCCCGAAGTCCGCATTCCAGACGGCGCACCAATTCCGCACCGTCGCTCTCGTTAAGCTTTGACGGGAATGGATATTCGTCCCAGTTGCGCGCCAGGCGCACGCGGCTGCTTATCACCGCAGGGCGCGATTTGTCAACCTTCTCAAACCATTTTAACATTCTCCGATTTCCTCTCTCAACGCTCTGATTTTATCCCGGCACTGGGCGGCGACCTCGTATTCCTCGCGCTTAAGCGCCTCCTTAAGCCTTGCCTCTAAGAGCCGTATCTGCTCGGCCGCATCCGCCTGATCCCCGGATGACGCCGCGCCTGAATCCTCGCCGGGCAGATCGCTCCCCGCGGTAAAAGTCTGCTCCGCCTTATAATGCTTCGGCTTCTTCCCCTTGTGGACATCGCTCCCCTGGAGCTGCTTGATATTGTCACTGATCAGAAGATCGAACACGCCGTAGCAGTCCGGGCAGCCGAAGCGGCTGTTTTTCACAAATTCCTCATATGTGGTCTTACAGGTCGGACAGACCACCTGATGGCTCCCCGCCGCCTCCTCCTCTTCCCCGATGCCGAGAAGCCCCGACAGAAGCTTGGCTAAGGGCAGTTCACTGTCAAATATGGCAGAATAAGGTCCGAAATCCAGCTCTTTCGCGCACTGGGCGCAAAAATTGTGCTCCGTTTTTACGCCGTTTACAATCTCCGTGTACTGGATATTCGCCTCTCTGATCTTACAACGCTCACATAACATATCATTCCTCCGTCATATGTAACTGTTCCACACCTTCACAGCTACGCACAGACCCGTCGAACAGTTACCGTCACTTTTACTTAGTTTTCGCACTTCCCCGCGTAATAATCATAAATCTCATCAACCAGGCTGTGCACCTCGCCGCGGCTTATATTTTTGCAGATGCTCCGCGCCAGGATCACCGCAAGCTCCTGTTTGAGCGCCTCCATCGCCTGCATTTTATCGACGTCCAGCGCGATGACCGCCCCTCTGCGGCGGTCCAGCTTGATAAATCCCTCCTGCTTTAACACCGAGTATGCCTTATTTACTGTATGCATATTGATCCCGATATTATCCGCAAGCTGCCGCACCGACGGCAGGGAATCTCCCTCCCGTATCCGGTCCGTGGCAATGCCGATGATGATCTGGTTGCGGAGCTGGATATAAAATGCCTCCTCGCTCTCAAAATCAATCTTAAGAACCATTCTCTCACCGTCTTTCGTTCTCTGTGAATCTGTTATATAATCCATATAACAATATTATATCAAAAACAGCGGCAAAGTCAATACATGATCGACCTGCCGCCGGTTTTTCCGCTATACGATTACAACCATTCAGGTGATTGCTTTCCCCGCACTAATTCCCGCACTCAATGCTGATTTCATTAAATTTGTCAAGGATGTCCTCGATCCGGATCTGCTTTTTGTCCTCGCCCGCCTTGTCGATGATGACCTGTCCCTGGTGCATCATCAGGAGGCGGCTGCCGTACTCCACCGCGTAGCGCAGGTTATGCGTCACCATGATCGTTGTCAGGTGCTTTTCGCGCACCACCTTATCGGTGAGCTCCATGATGACCTCCGCCGTCTTCGGGTCGAGCGCCGCCGTGTGCTCGTCTAAGATCAAAAACTCGATCGGCGTCATCGTGGACATGAGGAGCGCCATCGCCTGGCGCTGTCCGCCGGAGAGCACACCCACCTTCACATCAAGCTTATCCTCAAGCCCGAGGCCGAGCGAGCGAAGCTGCTCCCGGTAGAAGCTGATCCGCTGACGGTTTGTTCCCGGGAGGAGATTGAAGGACTTACCCTTGTTGTCCGCAAGCGCCATGTTTTCCAGGATCGTCATGCTGGGACACGTACCCATCGCAGGATTCTGGTAAACGCGCCCGATCCTTCGCTGGCGCTTAAACTCCGGCATATTCGTGATATCCTTTCCGCCGATTAAAATGGAGCCGGAATCAAGCGGAATGCTCCCGCAGATAATGTTTAACATCGAGGTCTTGCCGGAGCCATTGCTGCCCACCACGGATACAAACTCGCCGTCTCCGACGGAGAGCGAGAAATCATCGAACAGGCACATTTCATTGACGGTCCCTGTGTTGTAATACTTTTGAATGTGATTTAACTCAAGCATGCGCTTTCGCCCTCCTTCCCTCCCGGTTGCTGATGACCAGGATGATCAGGAACAGCACCGCCGTGATCAGCTTTAAATCGGAGGCGGTCATCCCCAGGGTAATGGCTGCGGAAACGCACGCCTTATACACGATGGAGCCGATGATCACCGCCGTGGTCGCCTTCACCGCGCCGAACCGCTGGAACAGATTCGTTCCGATGATAACGTTTGCAAGACCGATGACAATGGTGCCCGTTCCCATGCTGACCTCGAAAAATCCCTTCTGCTGACAGTACGCGCAGCCTGCGAGCGCGGCAAAGCCGTTGGCGATTGCGAGGCCGAGGATCTTTACCATCCCCTTATCCTTTGCCAGGGAAGTCACCAGCACATCATTGTCACCCACCGCGCGGAGCAGATAGCCGGATCTGGTCTTTAAGTACAGGTCAAGAAGCACCTTGCAGACTATGACGATCAAAAACAGTATGATCGCGACCACATAAGGCGTGAAGGCTTCCGGCACGACGCCTGTAAGGAATTTATTTTCAAAAATGCTCTCCCTGCTGAAGATCGGCACATTCGCTTTCCCCGCTATGCGCAGATTGATCGAATAGAGCGCAGTCATCACGATGATACCCGACAAGAGATCTCGCACCTTCAGCTTCACATGGATGAATCCGGTGATACAGCCCGCCACGGCGCCCGCAAGGAAAGACAAAAGCAGGGTCAAAAGCGGATTTACCCCCTTTAAGATCAGCATTGCCGTGACGGCACCCCCCATAGGGAATGTGCCGTCCACAGACAGATCCGGAAAATCTAGGATCTTGTAGGTAATATATACGCCCAGCGCCATAATGGCGTAAATCAGGCCTTCCTCAATAATACCAAGTACGATTGACATGAGTTTCCTCCGGTTTCCTTATTCAGCTGCGGCTGCGATCTCATCAAAGAGGCCTGCCGCCGTATCTGCAAGCTCTGCCGGAATGGTGATCCCGAGATCCCCGGCCACCTTGTTATTGCCGTAGAACGCAGCCTCCCTTATCACCTCAAAGTTAATCTCACTCGCCTTCTTCTCACCCTTTAAAACTTTGGCTGCCATCCTGCCGGTCTGCTCGCCGAGCTTCACATAGTCGAGGCCGACCGCCGCAAGACATCCGACCTTCACCTGCTCGATCTCGCTTCCAAATACCGGGATGTTTTTCTTTGCCGCCTCGTCAAGGATCACGGGAAGGGAGCTTACCACGGTATTGTCGGTGAGGTTGTTGATACAGTCTACCTTTCTCACCAGGCTGTCCGCCGCCAGCGGAATGTCCGCGGTGGAGGAAATGCCGCTCTCCACGATCTCAAAGCCGTAATTCGGAGCCGCCGCCTTGTACTCCTCGATAGCAGACACGGAATTGATCTCGCTGGTACTGTACATGATCCCGATCTTCTTCGCGTCCGGGAGCATCGTGCGGATCATCTCAAGCTGCTTCTCAACCGGAAGCTTGTCGCTGGTTCCTGTGATCTCGCCCACGGGAGTCCCGTCCGCGTTCGCGAGCTCCGCCAAAATCGGATCGGTCACTGCGGTAAAGATAACCGGGACACCGTCCTTCTTCGCCGCGCTGTATGCGTTCTGCGCGATCGGGGTTGCGATGGCGCAGATCATATCGACCTTTTTCGCCATGAAGTTATCCATGATCTGTGCGGCGGTGCCGCCATCTGCCTGTGCGTTCTCGTAGAAGACTGTCAGGTTCTTGCCTTCCACAATGCCCTCGTCAGCCAGCCCCTGCAAAAATCCGATGCGGCAGTTATCTAAGGAGCCGTGCTCCGCAAACTGTCCGATACCGATGGTAAAGCTTTGATCCACAATTTCAGAAACGCCCTCCGGCATTGATTCCGCCCCGCCTCCGGCGGTCGTTTCTTCCGCCTCCTTCGCGGTTGTCGCGACTGTACTCTCCGGCGTCTTACCGGAAGAACACCCCGCCAGCACCGTCATAACAACTGCCGCTGCCACCATCATTTTCACATTCCTTTTCATAATTTTTTCCTCCTTTTTATAAAATGGTTTTGTTTCACAGGACGAACTTTCCTATGAAACAAAAGAAGTCCCAAATACAGTTTCCTGTATTTGAGACGAATTCACAAAATCCGCGGTACCACTCAAATTGGCAGATGCCCACTCACATCGCATACAAACATATGCGCCACAGGGTAACGGTCGTGGTCTCCGTCAGTTCCTACTCCCGATCGGTTTCAAAACTGCCCTCGAAAGTCCATTCAGCAAATCCTTCCATACCGCAATCCCACCGCCTGCGGCTCTCTGTGATTTCTTTGAAATGCTTACTCCTCTTTCTCAACGGTTTCTTTTATTATCCTATATATTATTCCCACTCCGGGAATTTGTCAACTGTTTTTTTTAAAAATGTGAGGGAGGCCGGTGAACACTTTTGCGAGCTAATTGGGCAGGAGATAATTGTTCAGTAGGTCTGCGCA
>SFNH01000082.1 GCA_004554205.1 Clostridium sp. | reverse complement strand
GAGAAATTAAAGATTTTATCCGATGCGGCAAAATATGACGTAGCGTGTACCAGCAGCGGCGTGTCCCGCGCGGGCAGGAAGGGCGGTCTCGGAAAAACAAGTGAAAGCGGGATCTGTCACAGCTTTTCGGCTGATGGGCGCTGTATATCGCTTCTCAAGATCCTGTTTACCAACCAGTGCGTTTATGACTGCAAATATTGTATCAACCGGCGCTCCAATGACGTGGTTCGCACCTCATTTACCCCGGACGAGGTGTGTATGCTGACAATGGAATTTTACCGCCGCAACTACATTGAGGGGCTTTTCTTAAGCTCCGGGATCCTGCACTCCCCGGACTACACGATGGAGTTGATCTACCAGACACTTTACCGGCTGCGCGGCGAGTGCCGGTTTAACGGATATATCCATGTCAAGGCGATTCCCGGCGCGTCTCCTGAGCTGATCGAGCGCGTGGGATTTCTGGCGGACCGCATGAGCGTGAATCTCGAGCTCCCGACTGCGGAGGGGCTGCGCGCGCTCGCGCCCGGAAAGAGCCGGGAGAAGATCCTCTCACCCATGCGCCAGGTGCAGCGCCGGATCGCGGCGCAGAACTTAAGGTGGCTCGAGGAAGGTGCTGGGAAGCGCGCGGCTTTCCCCGCGGATAGGAAGGAGGCGGGACGACAGATCGGCATGGCAAATTCCACAGCGCACCCGGGACGAAATGTCTGGATGCCGCAGAGTGCGCCGGGAGGGCGTAACTTTGTCCCGGCGGGGCAGAGCACGCAGATGATCGTGGGCGCGACCGGTGAGAGCGATTACCAGATGCTTCGTGTCTCGGAGGCGCTGTACCAGAATTACGATTTGAAGCGCGTCTTTTACTCTGCCTTTGTCAGGGTCAATGATGACAGCCTGCTCCCGGTGCTTCCGGGCGGGCCGCCGCTCCTTCGCGAGCACCGTCTCTACCAGGCGGACTGGCTGCTACGCTTTTACGGCTTTCGCGCGGAGGAGCTTCTCTCCGAGGAGAAGCCTAATTTTAATATCTTTCTCGACCCCAAGTGCGATTGGGCGCTGCGCCATTTAGAGCAGTTCCCGGTTGAGGTAAACCGTGCCGATTACGCGACGCTCCTTCGTGTGCCGGGGCTCGGAGTGAAGTCGGCGAGACGGATTGTCGCGGCGAGGCGGGGCGCTGTCCTCGATTTCCCGGATTTAAAGAAGCTCGGAGTCGTGTTAAAGCGCGCCATGTATTTTATCACCTGCTCGGGAAAGACGATGGCGTCCTTCCGGTTTGATGAAAACTTCATCACAAACCAGCTTCTCGGCACAGAGCGGCGTAACGCCTGGGAGATTGGGCATCACGACAGCTACCGTCAGCTCAGCCTCTTTGACGATTACCACGTCGCGGCTCCTGTCCGGGCGGAGGATAAGCTCTCCGCGCTTACGGGAGCGCTGTGACTGGTTTGACAGCCGATATAAAACGATGGAAGGAGAGTTTGTCATGACCGTATTTCTCTGTGGCGAGGAAGTGGACGATATCTGGTGTGCCATCTACGATGCCTGGATGAGCCGCCTGGGGCACGGGAATGTGCGCATCGAACCCGAAGGGTGCGACAGGGAGTTCTTCTGCGATTACCGGGAGGTGCAGACGACGCCCGAGAAGGCCGGTAAGGTGATAAGCAGCATCCGGCGGAAGCTCTCGGAGGATATCTATGAGCAGCTTTTTAAGGCGGCGCTGTCAAAGGATAAGCGCCGCGGCGACAAGATCTACCGCTTCCTGATCTATGCGTTTTCCGTGGGGGCGAAAGCGGCGGACAGGATTCAGATCCCAGAGGTCTATGAGATTTTTTCCATGAACCGCAATATTTCGCGGGAGTACGATCATATGCGGGGCTTCACCCGGTTTTCCCAGATGAGGGACGGAGTCCTTTTAGCGAAGATCAGGCCGGAGAATGATGTGACTGTGCTGCTTGCCCCCCACTTTGCCGACAGGATGCCGGAGGAAAACTGGATCATCTATGACTGTGGACGGAAAAAGGCGGCCGTCCACAAAGCGGGAGGCGGCTGGGTGATGCTCCGCGTCTCCTCCGGACAGTGGCAGGCGAGGCTTTCGAGGGAGACCGACGAGGAGCAGTTTGAAAAGCTCTGGCAGACCTTCCATCAATCCATCGCCATAAAGGAGCGGAAGAATCCGCGCTGCCAGATGAATATGCTTCCGCTGCGCTACAGACCGTATATGACCGAGTTTTCATAAAACCCTTGCTTTTTTGCTGAAGAACGATTATAGTATTATTATCTTTTCTCTAGTATTTCAGGATCGATCATCAGTACGCTTCGTACCGGATTCCAGAGCGGAAAAGATAAAAACAAACAGGAAGCATGATTGCTTCGGAAAGGAGTTTTATCGTTGTTCAGCAAAGTATATAGCGGCGGCCTCAAGGGCATTGAGGGATATGTCGTGCAGGTGGAGGCAGATGTAAGCGACGGGCTTCCCGGGTTCCATATGGTGGGATACCTCTCATCCGAGGTGAAAGAAGCGGAGGAGCGCGTTCGCTCCGCCATGAAAAATTCAGGTTTTCGTCTCCCGCCCGCCAAGATTACGGTCAATCTGTCCCCGGCAAACGTGAGAAAGGAGGGGACTGCCTATGATCTTCCCGTGGCGGTGGCGGTGCTGGCATCCTGTGGGGTTGTGGAGCCGGGCGTGCTCAAGGATTCCGCTTTTTTGGGGGAGCTTGGGCTTGACGGGCGGATCAAGCCCGTTTTGGGCGTTCTCCCGATGGTGATCGGTATGTCCGGGAACGGCATCAGGCGCTGCTTTCTGACGGAGGAAAATGTGCGTGAGGGTCTTGCGGTCGATGGAATTTCAATCGTGAAGGTTCATGACTTAAAAGAGCTCGTGGAGTATTTAAATAATCCTGTGCTGATACGGGAGGAGGAGCCGCTCGCGGAAGAGGACGATGAGGAGGCGTCGTACCCGGTCGATTTTAACGAGGTGAACGGCCAGAAGCTGGTGCGCAGAGCCACCGAGGTGGCAGTCGCGGGCCGGCACAACCTTCTCTATATCGGGCCGCCCGGCAGCGGAAAGAGCATGATGGCGCAGCGCATCCCGGGCATTATGCCGCAGCTTTCAAAGAAGGAGCAGCTTGAGGTTTCCAAGATATACAGCGTCTGCGGAATGCTGCCTCCCGGAAAAGCCCTCATGAAGCTGCGCCCCTACCGTTCGCCCCACCACACCATCAGCGCACAGGCTATGACAGGCGGGGGGAGGTCGCCGAAGCCGGGAGAGATCTCGCTGGCCTCGCGCGGCGTCCTGTTCTTAGACGAGCTGCCGGAGTTTCAGAGAAAGACGCTTGAGATCCTGCGCCAGCCCATGGAGGAAAAAAAGGTGACGGTGGCGCGCGTGAACGGCACCTGCGAATTCCCGGCGAATTTCATGCTGGTGGCGGCGATGAATCCCTGCCCATGCGGATTTTATCCGAACAGAGAGCGGTGCTTCTGTACGGATGTGCAGGTGCGGCGCTATTTAGGGCGCATTTCGCGTCCACTGCTTGACCGGATTGACATCTGCGTGGAGGCGGCGCCGGTTACTTACCGGGAGATCGCACAGCGGGGTGAGAATGAATCGTCTGAGCGGATACGCGAACGGATTGAGCAGGCGAGGGATATCCAGAAGAAGCGGTTTGAGGGCGAGCGCATCCTCTTCAACAGTGAGATGGGGATACGTCAGATCAGGAGGTACTGCCGCCTGTCAAAGGAGGATGATATCTTTTTACAGGATGTTTTTGCGAAGCTTCATCTAAGCGCCAGGGGCTGTCACAAGATTCTTAAGGTTGCCAGAACCATTGCGGATCTTGACGGTGCGGTTCAGATATCAAGAGACCATCTTATCGAGGCGGTCAGCTATTGGGAAGCAGAGGAGCGCTACTGGGGAAAGGAGACATAGCCTATGACGCAGACTGTTCAGACAGAAAAGGAGAGGGAGCGCAGGGCGCTCTACTGGCTTTGCCGCGTTCCGGGGCTTTCCGATTCCGTCTTGAGAAATCTGGGCGGGTATTTCGGGAGCTTTTCGTCGATATATAATATAGAAGAAAGAGCCATAAGGCAGTCCGGCATTCTTAATGAGGGACAGCTTGAGGCGCTTGTTAAGGCGAGG
This sequence comes from Clostridium sp., assembly GCA_004554205.1. Classification (GTDB taxonomy): domain Bacteria; phylum Bacillota; class Clostridia; order Lachnospirales; family Lachnospiraceae; genus Brotaphodocola. The sequence goes on along the minus strand of SFNH01000082.1, from coordinate 4,024 downwards.
GGAGAGTTTTCAGAGTGTGAAAGTCAGTATGAGCAGTTACAGGATCAGGGAATCCTGTTCGTGACGCCGCTTGATGAGGAGTACCCGAAACGTCTCATGGAAATCTATGACTATCCGATGGGGCTTTTCGTCCGCGGAAGGCTTCCGGAGGATGGAAAGCCTGCGGTCGCCATCGTTGGGGCGCGCGGCTGTTCCGCCTACGGGGAACAGCTCGCAAAGGAGTTTGGGCGCGCCTTATCGTCGGAGGGTGTTCAGATTATCAGCGGCCTGGCGCTCGGGATCGACGGGGCATCACACCGCGGCGCGCTTACAGGGGGGACGCCTACCTTTGGCGTGCTGGGATGCGGCGTGAATATCTGTTACCCGTCCGCCAATTACGCGCTCTATGAGGAGATGATAGGCTCCGGCGGCATACTCTCCGAGTTTTATCCCGGCGTACCTCCCCTGAAAAACCATTTTCCACGGCGCAACCGCATAATCAGCGGTCTTTCCGATGCGGTGCTTGTGGTGGAAGCACGTGAAAGGAGCGGTTCCCTGATCACGGCGGAGTTTGCTCTTGAGCAGGGAAGGGATATCTTTGCCGTGCCCGGACGCATTACGGATCATTTAAGCGGGGGCTGCAACCGGCTGATCCAGCAGGGGGCGTATATGGCGCTTTCCCCCGGCGACATCCTCGAGTACCTCGGCGTAAAATGCGGGAAAGAGTTAATAATTCGTGAAAAAAATGTAAATAGTCTTGCAAAGAAAGAAAAAATGGTGTATAGTTGCTTGGATTTTAAGCCGAAACACATGGAAGAGATCCTGTCGGAAACCGGGCTGTCTGTCAGTGAGTGCATGAACATTCTTTTAGAGCTCGAGCTTCAGGGATATGTGTTCCGGTCCGCAAATTATTATGGTAAAAAGATTTAGGAGTGGCTATGGCGAACAGTTTGGTTATCGTGGAATCACCGGCAAAGGTAAAAACAATCCGGAAATTTCTCGGCTCCGCCTATGAGGTGGATGCCTCCAACGGACATGTGCGCGATCTGCCTAAAAGCAGTCTCGGCATTGACGTGGAGCATGATTATGAGCCGAAGTATATTACGATCCGCGGCAAGGGCGACATTCTTGCAAAGCTGAGGAAGGAAGTCAAAAAGGCGGATAAAATCTATCTGGCAACCGACCCGGACCGCGAGGGGGAGGCGATCTCGTGGCATCTTTTAAAGGCGTTAAAGCTTGACGAGGCGAAGGACAAGAAGATTTACCGCATCAGCTTCAACGAGATCACGAAGAATGCGGTGAAGGCGTCTCTTAAAAATCCGCGCGCCATTGACATGAATCTGGTGGACGCACAGCAGACGAGAAGGATCCTTGACCGTATGGTGGGCTACGGCATCAGCCCCCTTCTCTGGGAAAAGGTGAAGAGGGGCTTAAGCGCCGGGCGCGTGCAGTCGGTCGCCCTGCGGATGATCTGTGACAGGGAGGATGAGATTTCCGCATTCATTCCGGAGGAGTACTGGAATCTTGACGCGGAGCTTTTCCAGAAAGGCGGAAAGCGTCCTCTGACGGCGAAGTTTTACGGGAGCAGGGATGAGAAGATCGCCATACGCAGAAAAGAAGAGCTGGAAGAAATCGTGAAAGCGGTGGAAGACCGGGAGTTTGTGGTTGATGAGGTGAAAACCGGAGAGCGGGCGAAGAAGCCGCCGATCCCATTTACTACGAGCACGCTCCAGCAGGAGGCCTCGAAGGTCTTAAACTTCTCAACTCAGAAGACTATGCGGATCGCGCAGCAGCTCTACGAGGGCGTTGATGTGAAGGGACATGGAACCATCGGTCTCATCACCTACCTGCGTACGGATTCCACCCGGATCGCCGATGAGGCGGATGCGGCGGCACGCGCCTATATCAAGAGCAATTACGGCGAGAGGTATGTCTTTAAATCCGGGCCGGTGAAAAAGACAGCTGCAAAGATTCAGGACGCGCATGAGGCCATCCGTCCCACTGATATTTCCCTGACGCCTGCCGCCTTAAAGGATTCCCTGCAGCGCGATCAGTTCCGCCTGTATCAGCTCATCTGGAAGCGCTTTGCGGCGAGCCGTATGCAGCCGGCAATCTATGAGACCACGTCAGTGAAGGTGGCGGCAGGCAGCTATGTGTTTACCCTGTCCGCATCGAAGCTGACTTTTGACGGCTTTATGTCGGTCTATGTGCAGGAGGATGAGAAGGGGGAGACAAATAAGATGCTCGGCAGGCTGGAAGCGGGCGATGTGCTGAAGCTGTCAGAGCTTAAGCCCAGCCAGCATTTTACCCAGCCGCCGGCGCATTACACGGAGGCATCTCTTGTAAAGGCGCTCGAGGAGCAGGGCATCGGCCGTCCGAGCACCTACGCGCCCACGATAACGACGATCCTCGCAAGGCACTATATCACGAAGGAAAACAAAAATCTCTATGTGACCGAGCTCGGCGAGGCGGTCAACGGGATTATGAAGCAGTGCTTCCCCAGCATTGTCGATCTGAATTTTACGGCAAATATGGAGATGCTCCTCGACAAGGTGGCAGACGGAAGCGTGAAGTGGAAGACGATCGTGGAAAATTTCTACCCGGATCTTAACCGGGCAGTGAAGGCTGCGGAAAAGAGCCTGGAGTCCGTGAAGATTGCCGACGAGGTGTCGGATGTACTGTGTGATGTCTGTGGGCGCAACATGGTGATCAAGTACGGCCCTCACGGAAAGTTCCTGGCATGCCCGGGCTTCCCGGAGTGCAAGAATACCAAGCCGTATCTTGAGAAGATCGGCGTTCCCTGCCCGAAGTGCGGAAAGGATCTCGTCATAAAGAAAACCAAGAAGGGCAGGCGCTATTACGGCTGTGAGAATAACCCGGAGTGCGATTTCATGTCCTGGCAGAAGCCGTCCGTCGAGCGCTGTCCGAAGTGCGGCAGCTTTATGGTCGAGAAGGGGAACAAACTATTGTGCGCCAATGAACAGTGCGGCTACAGCACGAATTTAAAATCACAGTAGTTCGTCTTAAACAGCTCCTGTTTTCAAAAAATGATTGTTATTATCTGGTAATTGTGCTATAATTTAAGTAGTATATGCAATTTCAGAGCAAAATGCCGGATAAACAGAGGAGGTTTTTTGAAATGAGCGTACAACTTCTTGACAAAACAAGAAAAATCAACAAATTATTACACAATAACAACTCTCACAAGGTGGTATTCAACGACATATGCAGTGTGTTGAGCGAGATTCTCCTTTCCAACATCCTGGTCATCAGCAGGAAGGGAAAGGTACTGGGAGTCGGCCTGTGTCCCGGCGTAAATGAAATTGAGGAGCTGATCGCAGACCAGGTGGGCGGTTTTGTGGACAGCATGTTAAACGAGCGGCTTCTCAGTATTCTCTCCACCAAGGAAAACGTGAATCTGGCAACACTTGGATTTGCGGATGAGTACGCGAAAAAATATCAGGCGATCATCACCCCGATCGACATTGCGGGCGAGCGCCTGGGGACGCTTTTCATTTACAAGTGCGACGAGCAGTACGATATCGACGACATTATCTTAAGCGAATATGGCACTACGGTGGTGGGCCTTGAGATGATGCGCTCTGTCAACGAGGAGAATGCGGAGGAGACGAGGAAGATTCAGATCGTCAGGTCTGCGATCAGCACGTTATCCTTCTCGGAGCTTGAGGCGATCATGCATATTTTTGATGAACTTGAGGGCGACGAGGGAATCCTTGTGGCGAGCAAGATCGCCGACCGGGTCGGCATCACCCGCTCCGTGATCGTAAATGCCTTAAGAAAGTTTGAGAGCGCCGGCGTGATCGAATCGCGCTCCTCGGGAATGAAGGGCACTTACATCAAGGTATTAAATAATGTGGTCTTTGATGAGTTGAGGCGTGTCAGGGCAATGAGGTATAACGACCTGGATTGACGATTTCCCTGAGCGATATATTGCGCGGGAGAATCTGAACAGGGGGCCTTTCGCACATACTATACGCCGCTTACGTTCGGGTCTGTTTTCCGGGCTTTGCGGCTGGGAGTAGCC
>SFNH01000081.1 GCA_004554205.1 Clostridium sp. | reverse complement strand
GGCTTTAGGGCCGTGGAGGTGGAAACCGGGCTGACAAATGACGATTATGTGCAGATCCTTTCCGGGGTGTCCGAGGGCGACGAGGTGTATGTGAGCGAATCGAGCAAGAATACCGCAAACATGTTCCAGATGGGCGGACCGGGAGGAATGGGTGGAGCGCCCGGAGGAATGGGAGAGCCGCCCACCGGCGGCGGGAACCGTAACGGCGCAAACCGGAGCGGCGGCGGAATGCCGTAAAAGGAGGTTGTGTATGGCGGAGCCATTGATTGAACTGAGGGACATTTACAAGATCTATAAGATGGGCGACGAGGAGGTGCGCGCCAACGACGGCATCACACTCACGATCGACCGCGGTGAGTTCGTGGCGATCGTCGGGAAATCGGGAAGCGGGAAATCAACGCTTATGAACATTATCGGTGCGCTTGATGTGCCCACCTCGGGAAGCTACCTGCTTAACGGCGAGGATGTGGATCAGATGAGCGATGATGAGCTTGCAGATATCAGAAACAGGATGATCGGATTTATTTTCCAGCAGTACAACCTGCTGCCCAAATCGAATCTCCTCGAGAATGTGGAGCTTCCGCTGCTCTACGCGAAAGTGCCTGACTACGAGCGGCGTGAGCGAGCCATGCGTTCTTTAGAGCGCGTCGGTCTGGCGGAAAAATGGAAAAATTATCCAAACCAGCTCTCCGGCGGGCAGCAGCAGCGTGTCTCCATCGCTCGCGCGCTCGCCGGCGACCCGTCGCTGATTCTTGCCGATGAACCGACGGGTGCGCTTGATTCAAGAACCAGCTGCGATGTGCTGAATTTCCTGAAGGAGCTCAATAAGGAGGGCAACACCATCGTGATGATCACCCATGATAACAGCATTGCCGTGGAGGCGAGGCATGTGGTGCGGATTCATGACGGGAAGATCAATTTTAACGGAGATGTGAAAGAATATGCTGCAATCATTCAAGCTGGCAATTAAGAGTATCTGGAGCAATAAAATGCGCTCCTTTCTGACTATGCTCGGTATCATCATTGGCGTTGCCTCGGTCATTATCCTGGTGAGCCTTGTAAATGCCTATATGTTCTATATGACGGGGAGCTTTTCAAGCCTCGGCACAAACCAGATTACCGTCAACTTGAGAAATCTTCCGTCCCGCTCAGTCTCCCTTGATGAAATGTATGAGTTTTATGAGGAGCATACGGAGGATTTCGCCAGGATGACCCCCATGGTGAGTGTAAGCGCCACAATAAAGAAGGGGAACGATTCGATGACTGCCACTTCCGTGAGCGGTGTCAGCGAGGATTATCTATCGATCAAAGACTGGGATTTACAGTGTGGGCGGAACATCCAGTACGCGGATATCGCTTCCCGCAACAAGGTGTGCGTGATCGGCGCCTATGTGGCATCAGAGCTCTACGGGAGCGCGGAGAAGGCGTACGGAGAGACCATTAAGGTCAATGGCTACGCATTCCGGATCATCGGCGTGGTCGGGCAGAAGAGCAATGAAATGGAGGAGGGCGGAAATGACGATTTTCTCTGGATGCCCTATTCCTGCGCGGTAAAGATGGCGCGGAATGCAAATATCAACAACTATACCTTTACGATCCGGGAAATCACAAAGGCGAGCGAGTGCAAGAAGATAATGGAGAGCTTCCTGTATGAAAAGTTTAAGAATGAGAATCTCTACACGGTGACTGCCATGAGCGAGATGTTAAATGAAATGAATTCGCTGATCGCCATGCTATCCGCAGGGCTCGGCGGCATCGCCGGGATCTCCCTGCTTGTCGCGGGCGTCGGCGTCATGAATATTATGCTGGTGTCGGTGACGGAGCGGACGCGGGAGATCGGTATCCGAAAGGCGCTCGGCGCAAAGCGCAGCGTGATCCTGCAGCAGTTTGTCATTGAGGCGGCGGTGACGAGCTCGATCGGAGGCATCATCGGGATCATCCTGGGGAGTGTCGCCACCTCGGCTGTGGGCGCTGTGGCAGGCTTAAACGCCACGCCCACGCCGGCGGCTGTCATCGTCTCCTTCAGTGTGTCCGTGGGTATCGGGCTATTGTTCGGGTACATGCCGGCGAGCCGCGCGGCAAAATTAAACCCGATCGATGCGCTGCGCAGCGAGTGACGGTTTTTGATTGCACATCAGTCGCTGCCGTGGTAAAATCGTAACAGCTCAGCGGCATGGCTGAACTGTTGCGGAAAATCCGCATAGAATACAAAGGAAGTGTTGTGAGGAGAATTGAATATGAAGGTTGTCGATATGCACTGTGATACGATTTCCGAGCTGTATGGACGAAGGGGGACTTCCATTCTCAAGAATTCGTTACATATTGATCTTGAAAAGATGGAAAAAGGAGACTATCTGCTCCAGAACTTCGCGCTGTTTGTCCATCTGGGGCGCGAGGAACGCCCCTTTGAGCACGCGATGAAGTTAGCGGATACATTCTATACACAGATGGAGGCAAATTCCGACCGGATCGGGATCGTGCGATCCTTTGCGGACATCGAGGCGAACCGGAGAGCGGGCAGGATGTCCGCGATGCTGACCCTGGAGGAGGGAGGTATCTGCCAGGGCGAGCTCTCCTGTCTGCGGAATCTATACCGCATGGGGGCGCGCATGATGACCCTCACCTGGAATTTCCCGAATGAGCTTGGTTTTCCGAACCGCCAGCCGGACGAGGAGGAAATCCTCAGGGCGAGGGCCGAAAGCCGTCCTCCCCGCTTTCAGCCGGATACGGAGAACGGGCTGACAGAAACCGGAATCGAGTTTGTCCGGGAGATGGAGCGCATCGGCATGATCATTGACATCTCCCACCTAAACGACGCCGGAATCCGGGATGTATTCCGGTACACGAAAAAACCATTTGTAGCAAGTCATTCCAACGCCCGCGCGCTGGCGTCGCACCCGCGCAACTTAACGGACGAGATGATACGCGGTCTTTCCGAGCGCGGCGGGGTCGCGGGGATCAACTACTGCAGCGCTTTTCTGCGCGATCCTGAGAACGGGGAGGAGTGTAAGTTTGCCGCCTGCCGAGACATCGTTGCCCACATGAAGCATTTTAAGCGGATCGGAGGGATCGGCTGCATCGGGCTCGGCTCGGATTTTGACGGGATTTCCAACGCTGTCGAGATGGGAGACTGCTCGGGCATGGAGCTGCTCGCGGATGAGATGGCAAGAGAGGGCTTTACTACGGGAGAAATCGAGGCGGTCTTTTACGGGAATGTGCTGCGGGTCTACAGAGAATTGCTGTAAGAGGGGCTGATCAGACCTTCTATTACTTTATTGCTTTAAATTCTAACAAATTTAAAGCAATAAAATTGACGTGGCGCAGATTTTGTAGTATGATAAGAGAAGTTCATGGATTTCCAATGAAACTAAACGAGAAAAGAGGGAGAATATTATGAAAAAATCCAAAAAACTCATTTCCATGATGCTGGTCGGCGCTATGGCGCTGTCCATGACCGCGTGCGGCGGGAGCAAGAAGACAGAGGCGACAGCCGCCCCCGCAGCGTCAAGCGAGACCGCCACGGCCGCAGCTGACACTGCTTCCGAGGGGGCAGCCTACACTGTCGGAATCTGCCAGCTCGTGCAGCACGAAGCGCTGGATGCGGCGACGAAGGGCTTCCGCGACGCGCTGACCGAGGCGCTCGGCGACAAGGTGGCCTTTAACGAGCAGAACGCCCAGGGCGATTCCAACACCTGCTCCACGATCATCAACAGCTTCGTATCGGAGGGTGTTGACCTGATCATGGCGAACGCGACCCCGGCGCTTCAGGCCGCACAGGCGGGCACAGACACCATCCCGGTTCTCGGCACCTCCGTGACCGAGTACGGCGTAGCGCTCGGCATTGACGGATTTACCGGTACGGTCGGCGGAAACATTTCCGGCACCTCTGACCTGGCTCCGCTTGACGGGCAGGCGGATATGTTAAAGGAGCTGTTCCCGGATGCGAAGAATGTCGGCCTCTTATACTGCTCTGCCGAGGCAAACTCCCAGTATCAGGTAGACACTGTGAAGGACGCTCTGGAAAAGCTGGGCTACACCTGCCAGTATTTTGCGTTCTCTGACTCCAACGACTTGGCCACCGTCGTGACGAAGGCCGCTTCCGAGAGCGATGTGATCTATGTGCCGACCGATAACACGGCTGCGGCAAACACTGAGATCATCAACAACATCTGTCAGCCGGCAGGCGTTCCGATCATCGCGGGCGAGGAGGGGATCGCGAAGGGCTGCGGCGTTGCGACCCTGTCCATCAGTTATTATGACCTTGGTGTGGCTACCGGAAAGATGGCAGTGAGGATCCTGACCGGTGAGGAAAATATCTCCGAGATGCCGATCGAGTACGCTCCGCAGTTCACGAAGAAGTACAACAAGGCCCTCTGCGAGGCTCTTGGCGTAACTGTTCCGGCGGACTATGTAGCGATCGAGGAGTAGACTTTACTTAGCAAAAGAGGCAGAGGCTGCCGTAGAGTAACAGTTTGGCCGTATGGCTGAACTGTTACGCCGTAAAACATTCCCTGCGGCAGCCCCGCTTCTATGGGAGAAAAATTATGATGAGTTTGTTTAATGCGCTTCCGGGGGCAGTGGCGCAGGGCCTGATCTGGGGCATCATGGCGATCGGCGTTTACATTACCTACCGCATCCTGGATATTGCAGACCTCACGGTAGACGGTTCCCTGGGAACGGGCGGAGCCGTATGTATCATGCTGATGCTGACGGGGCACAATGTATGGGTTGCCATGGCCGGAGCGCTTCTTGCCGGTATGGCAGCGGGGCTTGCGACCGGAATCTTACATACCTGTATGGGGATACCGGCGATCCTTGCCGGTATTTTGACACAGCTCGGGCTGTATTCCATCAATCTGAAAACAATGGGGAAGGCAAACCAGGCGATCAATGTGGATAAATTTGATCTGCTGGTATCTCTGCGCTTTATCCGCAACGTGCCTCTCTATAAAAATACAATCTTTATCGTGACGGTCGGGATCATTCTTCTGATCGTGTTTCTGTACTGGTTTTTCGGGACGGAGCTCGGCTGCTCCCTGCGCGCTACGGGCTGCAACGATAAGATGGCGCGGGCGCAGGGCATCAACACCGACTTTTCCCGGGTGCTCGGCCTTATGATCTCCAATGGGCTGGTCGCCCTTTCGGGAGCGCTCCTCACCCAGTATCAGGGCTTCGCGGATATCAATATGGGACGCGGCGCCATCGTGATCGGTCTGGCGGCGGTGATCATCGGAGAGGCGATCTTCGGCAGGATCTTCCGCAACTTCGGCTTTCGCCTCCTCGGTGTGGCGTTCGGCTCCATCGTCTATTACCTTGTGCTTCAGGTGGTCATCTGGATGGGTATCGACACGGATCTGTTAAAGCTTCTGTCTGCGGCAGTCGTGGCAGTATTCCTCGCCATCCCGACCTGGAAGAGCCGTTATTTTTCAAAGCTTGGGAAGAGGGGGTAGCGCGATATGCTGGAGATTAAAAAGATTGCCAAAACCTTTAACCAGGGAACGGTAAATGAAAAAAAGGCATTAAAGGGGGTGAGCCTCACCTTAAACGACGGAGATTTCGTCACGGTGATCGGAGGAAACGGTGCGGGTAAGTCTACACTGCTAAATGCCATCGCGGGTGTGTGGCCGGTGGACAGCGGTCAGATCGTCTTGGGTGGAAGGGACGTGACGAAGCTTCCGGAATACAAGCGGGCGGCATTTCTGGGGCGTGTATTCCAGGATCCGATGAACGGGACTGCCGCCACGATGGGCATTGAGGAAAATCTTGCCCTGGCGCTTCGGCGCGGTCGGCGGCGCACTCTGCGCGCGGGCATCAAAAACAGTGAGCGGGCGCTCTACACCGATCTGTTAAAGCGGCTTGGCCTCGGGCTTGAGGAGCGCCTGACCTCCAAGGTGGGGCTGCTTTCCGGCGGTCAGCGCCAGGCGCTTACCCTTCTGATGGCGACGCTGCAGAGACCGGAGCTTCTTCTTTTGGACGAACACACGGCGGCGCTCGACCCGAAGACGGCGAAGAAGGTGCTTGATTTGACGGCGGAGATCGTGGAGGAGCAGAAGCTTACGACGCTCATGATCACCCACAACATGAAGGACGCCATCCAGCTTGGCAACCGCCTGATCATGATGCACGAGGGAAACATCATTTACGATGTAGCCGGTCAGGAAAAGAAAAATCTTACGGTGGAGGATCTGCTCCACAAGTTTGAGGAGGCAAGCGGAGAAGAGTTTGCCAATGACCGTATGATCCTCGCAAAATAAAAGGAGGCTTTCTTATGGATAAGAGAAAACTTGTGATCACCATTGAGCGCCAATACGGAAGCGGCGGACGCATCGTCGGGAAGCGTCTGGCAAAGGAACTGGGAATCAGTTTTTACGATGATGAGATCTTGAGCATGACAGCCGAGAAGAGCGCCGTAGGAGAGCAGTATTTCCGTCTCGCCGATGAGAAGGCAGGCAACAATCTGCTCCGCAGGATTGTCGGGAAGCTTCACCGTGTAGACCCGCTGGATCATCCAAGGACTGAGGGGGATGTGACCTCCCCCGATAACCTGTTTAAGTTCCAGTCGGAGGTGATACGGGAACTCGCGGAGACGGAGTCCTGTGTGATCGTGGGACGGTGTGCTGACTATGTTCTTGAGACGGCGGGAAAGAAGGATCTGATCAAGGTTTTCATCTATGCGGATGTTCCTACCTGTATCCGCAGAACTATGGAAGTGGACAAAATCCCGGACACGAAGGAAGCCTTAAGCAAGTTAAACCGGATCACCAGGCAGCGCCAGGTGTACCGCAAGTATTACACCGGAAGAGAGTGGGAGGATGTGGGAAACTACGACCTTCCCATCAACTCAAGCAGGCTTGAACTCGATCAGGTCGTCGAACTGATCAGGACTTATATACGGATGGTCGGATATGAGATTTAAAAAACAGAGAGTTCCGCTTTTGCGGAACTCTCTGTTTTTAAACAGAAGACTGCGCGGTGGCATTATTTCTTTGTGACGCTTACTGCCGCGATCTCCTTATCGCTTATGGAACCGGTGTACTCGATCTGAAGCGTCTGTCCCTCGGAGTACTGCTTAAAGTCGATGTCGTTCGATACGAAGGTGTAGAAATCGCCGACAGAAGACTGCAGGACAATCTCTTTGCCGGACTGTGCAACCTGTGCGACTTCACCGACGAAGGCATTTTTCTCAGCCTCCGGTGTATCGTAGGAGTCTTCCATTACGACCTTCAGCGCCATCGGCTCGTCATCCAGCTCACCGAGATAGTAGATGGTCGCGTTTTTATCCGTCTTTATGCCGTCCTTTGCCACGATGTAAGCGTTGGCGCTCAAGAAAGTGTACGTTTCGTCGTTTGTCTCCAGCGTTACGGTGCCCATGGAAGCATCTATAATCTTGCCCTCCGCCTGCGGAGTCGAGCTCTGTTCGATCATGGACGTCGTAATCTCAATCGCGATAGCGGGAATCGGCTCTTCTGTGCTTCCATCCGGGTAAGTGATGTCGAGCCAGTCACCCTCCGCAAGCGGGTACTCCTTTATGACCTCAGCCCCGGAAATATCATATTTCTTTTTGCTTTCGTCAAAATCGTCCTTGACAGTCAGGATATCGCCCTCGATCCCGATAATGATACCACTGGTGTAGGCCTCGTCAACATCCTCCCCGGAGACTGTCTCGACAGTCGTCTCTGCGGTTGGCGCTGCGGTGGTAGAAGCCGCTGTGTCTGTTTTTTTCGAGCAGGCAACAGCGCTGATGGACAATGCCGCGATCGCGGTTACTAACAATACTTTTTTCATTATAAATCTCTCCTCTGTTAATTCTTATTTAAACCAACACACAAGAGTGTACTACAAAGCGCGGAAAAATGCTATTATTTTTTTGTGAAATTTTTATGACTATTCTGTTTTGCTTGAGGACGGGGAAGTTCTGTAACGTAATAGTTCGGCCATGTTGCTCACCTCGGTCGCGGGCGGCGTTTTCGTTTTTGTTCGGTCACCGGCCACAGTCTTCTCTTTTGATCGGTCGACGGATGTAAAACTTTTGCTGTAACTGTTCAGTGCCTTCACAGTTACAGACAAAAATCCATGAAAATTGCCTTCGGCAATGGGATTTTTGCCTACAACCGCCACGTTTTCTTACGGTCAGCGCAAACTGTTACTCTGTAACAGAATTTTAATATTTTTTTATGGCGTTTACACGAAAAAAATGCTATAATGACCAGAAAGCAGT
>SFNH01000007.1 GCA_004554205.1 Clostridium sp. | reverse complement strand
GCAAAAATCCCATTGCCGGAGGCAATTTTCATGGATTTTTGCCCGTAACTGTGAGGGTACTGAACAGTTACTGAACGAGATAGAAAGGGGGCTGTTTCATGGAGAAATCGATCAAAAAATATTTTCCCGTATTTGCGCTGCCGACGCTGGCGGCGTTTAGCATCGGCTTTTTAGTGCCGTTCATCATGGGAATCTATTTATCATTCTGTAATTTTACAACCGTGACAAACGCGAAGTTCGTGGGGCTTGCAAACTATGCGGCCGTGTTTAATGATGGCGGCTTTCTGCACGCGCTCGGCTTCACCGTGCTGTTTACCATCGTTTCCGTGCTGACGATCAACGTGTTTGCGTTTACCGTGTCCATGCTTCTGACACGCAAGATGAAGGGCACGAATCTGTTTCGTACCGTGTTCTTTATGCCGAACCTGATCGGCGGTATCGTGCTCGGCTATATCTGGCAGTTGATCTTAAACGGTATCCTCGGCTACTTTGACAAGACGCTGACCTTCAGCGCGACCTACGGCTTCTGGGGCCTGGTTGTCCTGATGAACTGGCAGCAGATCGGCTACATGATGGTTATCTATATCGCCGGTATCCAGAACATTCCCGGTGATGTCATGGAGGCGGCAAAGATCGACGGCGCGAACAAGTGGCAGATCTTAAAGAGCATCACCATTCCGATGGTAATGCCGTCCATCACCATCTGCTCATTTTTGACGCTGACAAACGGCTTCAAGCTGTTTGACCAGAACCTGGCGCTCACCGCCGGCGCTCCGTCAAACAACTCGGAAATGCTGGCGTTAAACATTTACAACACCTTCTACGGCAGGACCGGCTGGGAGGGTGTCGGACAGGCGAAGGCAGTCCTGTTCTTTATCATGGTGGCGGCGATTGCCATGATCCAGCTCAGGGCCACAAGAAGTAAGGAGGTGCAGCAGTAATGGCAGAGAAGAAATCCAGATTCAATTCAGTCCTGACCGTGGTGTTTTCCATCCTGTCCGTTTTGTATATCAGCCCGATCTTCATCGTGCTGATGAACTCCTTTAAGAAAAAGGCGTACATCAGCCGCCAGCCCTTTGCGTTTCCGACAGGGAAAATGCTGGTGGGCCTTGAGAACTATGTGGAGGGCATCAAGAAGATCAAATTCTTTGAGGCCGCCGGCTGGTCCTTCTTCATCACCATTGGCTCCGTGTTCGTGATCGTTTTGTGCACCTCCATGTGCGCGTGGTACATCACCCGCGTGAAGAATAAATTTACCGAGACCATTTACTATCTGTGCGTATTTTCCATGATCGTGCCGTTCCAGATGGTAATGTTCACCCTGTCGAAGATCGCGAATATGCTTCACTTAAACACGCCGTGGGGGATCATCATCATCTATCTCGGCTTCGGCGCGGGGCTTGCGGTGTTCATGTTCTGCGGATTTGTGAAATCCATTCCGCTCGAGGTCGAGGAGGCTTCCATGATCGACGGCTGCACGCCGATCCAGACCTTCTTCCAGATCGTGCTGCCGATGCTTAAGCCGACCTGCATCACCATCGCGATCCTTCAGGTGATGTGGATCTGGAATGACTACCTGCTTCCGTACCTTGTACTCGATATCCGCAAATACAAGACGATTCCGATCGCGGTTCAGTATCTGCGCGGCGGCTACGGCTCCATCGACATGGGCGCCATGATGGCGATGCTCGTACTCGCGATCATCCCGATCATCGTGTTCTATCTGCTCTGCCAGAAGCATATCATCGAGGGCGTGGCAGCGGGCGCTGTCAAAGGTTGACATAAAAGCGGCTTAGAGGGAGAGAATAATGCGGGAATGCGGAATGCTGCTTCCGGTTGCGAGTCTGCCGTCCCGTTATGGGATCGGCGCATTTTCAAAGGAAGCATACGAGTTTGTTGACACATTGAAGAAGGCCGGTCAGGGCTATTGGCAGATCCTGCCGCTCGGCCCGACCGGATTCGGGGATTCCCCTTATCAGTCCTTCTCGGCATTTGCAGGAAATCCTTACTTTATTGACCTGGAGAGACTGACACAAGAGGGACTTCTGACAAAAGAGGAATGCGAGGCTGCCGATTTTGGCGACGATCCGAGAAACATCGACTATGCGAAGGTCTACGAGGGGAAGTTTACTCTGCTTTACAAGGCGTATGACCGCTTTAAGGCGCAGCTTGACGGAAAGGGCGCGGGGGCGGTTCATGCGCTTGCCGAGACGGCCCTCGGCGATGAGACGAGAGAGTACTGCTTTTATATGGCGGTGAAAAATCACTTCCGCTCCGAGAGCTTTGAACAGTGGGACGAGGATATCCGGCTTCGCAGGCCGGAGGCGCTCTCGCGCTACCGGGAATGCCTGTCGGATGAGATCGGTTTTTACGAGTTCCAGCAGCTTAAGTTTGAGCAGCAGTGGGAGAGACTTAAAAAATACGCAAATGAGCGTGGAATTAAGATCATCGGAGATATTCCGATCTATGTGGCGTATGACGGGGCCGACAGCTGGGCGCACCCGGAGCTTTTCCAGCTTGACGCAAATCGCCGCCGCAAGGCTGTGGCAGGCTGTCCGCCGGACGGCTTCTCCGCCACGGGTCAGGTGTGGGGCAACCCGCTGTATGACTGGCCGTACCATGAAAAGACCAGCTATGCCTGGTGGATAAAGCGCATGGAGTACTGCTTTAAGCTGTATGATGTTGTCCGGGTCGATCATTTCCGCGGATTTGACGAGTATTACTCGATTCCGAGCGGGGAGGATACGGCGGCGAGCGGGCACTGGGAAAAGGGGCCGGGCGCGGCAGTCTTTCAAGCGATGCGTGAGCGCTTCCATAAGGAAAAGCTCCCGATCATCGCGGAGGATCTCGGCTTTCTCACTCCGTCGGTTAAGGAGCTCCTTGAGGAGACGGGCTTTCCGGGCATGAAAATCCTGCAGTTTGCTTTTGATTCCAGGGAGGAGAGCAACTACCTGCCGCACAGCTATACGAAAAACAGCGTGGTATATACCGGTACCCATGACAATGACACGATCGTCGGCTGGTATCTTGCCATGGATCCGGCGGACAGGGAATTCTCCAGAGAATACATGGGGAACGAGCGGACGCCGCTTCGCGAGATCCACTGGGATTTCGTGCGGATGGCGCTTGCGAGCGTCTCTGACCTGGCCGTGATACCGGTGCAGGATTACCTGGGTCTGGGACACGACGCGCGGATCAACGCGCCGTCCACGCTCGGGGCAAACTGGCGCTTCCGCCTGCTTCCGGGAGAGTTCACCGATGAGCTGGCGGAAAAATGCAGACGGCTTGCGGTGATCTACGAGCGCTGCCCTGCCGGGTGAGACGCCTGCCGGGAAAAAGGGAGAGGAGGTCATCTGCATGGAATCAATCACGATAAAGGATGTTGCCAGAATCTGCGGAGTGGGCGTCAGCACCGTATCCCGCGCCATCAACAACCATCCTGATATCAATTCGGAGACGAAGGAGATGGTGATGCGGGTGATCCGGGAGCACAATTATATCCCCAACAACAGCGCCCGCAATTTAAAGCGTTCCGACTCAAAGACCATCGCGGTGCTGATCAAGGGCATCAGCAACCCCTTCTTCTCCGAGATGATCCGGATCCTGGAGCAGGAGATCCAGAAAAAGAAGTATTCCTTCGTCCTTCATCGGGTGGAAGATGAGGAGGACGAGGTAGACGTTGCCCTGGAGCTTGTGAAGGAAAAAAGGCTTAAGGGGATTATTTTCCTCGGCGGATTTTTCTCAGACCGACAGGAAAAGCTTGGGCAGCTCGAGGTGCCCTTTGTGCTGACCACGATCGGCGTTCCCGATCAGGAGGGAAGCGGGCTCTACCCTTCCGTGTCTGTGGACGACTATGCGGAGAGCTACAAGATGGTGGATTATCTGTGCGGCCTGGGGCATAAGCGGATCCTGATCCTGGCGGCGAGAGCGGACGATGAGAGCATCGGGAAGCTTCGGCTCGAGGGCTACCGCAGGGCGCTGCGCGATCGCGGCATTGAGCCGGATGAGAAGCTCTGCGTCTATATGCGCGAGGATCTGGAAAGCTATTCCATGGAAAACGGATACGCCTCGATGAAATCAGCTCTGGAGCGCGGGCTTGACTTTACGGCTGTTTACGCGATTTCAGACAGTGTGGCGATCGGGGCGTGCAGGGCGATCTTTGACGCGGGAAAGCGTGTGCCGGAGGACTATTCGGTGGCGGGGTTCGACGGGCTTGATATTGCGAATTATTACAATCCCACACTCACGACTATGCGCCAGCCGGTGGAGGAGATGGCCTACGCCGCGTCAAAGCTTCTCTTCAGGCTCATCAGGCAAGAGGGAAAGCCGAAACGCCAGGTATTCCCGGCAGAGCTGGTGGTGGGAACATCCACGCGCCGGGTGTAGGAGACAGAGGACAGAAACGGTTATGGACAGAGACGGGAGAACATGGTTTTTAAAGGGGATGAAGGACGCGGTTCCGATCGGGCTCGGATACCTTGCGGTGGCCTTCACCCTGGGAATCGCATCGAAAAAGGCGGGGCTAAGCGCAATGCAAGCCTCGGTCATGTCGGCTGCGATGCTGGCGTCCGCGGGGCAGTTTGCGGGCATCGGCATGATCGCGGCAGGAGCCGGATATCTTGAGATGGTAGTGACGACGCTGATCGTAAACTTAAGGTATCTTCTGATGTCCGGCGCGCTGTCGCAGAAGGTACGCCGGGATATGCCCTTTTACCACCGCTTTCTGATGGCGTACGGGGTGACGGATGAGATATTCGGCATTGCGATGGCGGTGGAGGGAAAGCTTCACCCGTCGTATATGTACGGCGCGGCGGCAGTCGCGGCTCCCGGCTGGGTGCTCGGGACATTCTTAGGTTCGGTTATCGGCATGGTGCTTCCGGCAAGCGTGATGAGCGCGATGAGTGTGGCGCTGTACGGGATGTTTCTGGCGGTGGTGATCCCGCCCTCAAAAAAGAGCCGGATCATCGCGGGAGTAGTGGTGATTTCCATGGCGGCGAGTGCGGCATTCTCCGTGCTGCCGGCGCTTAAGGAGATCGCTTCGGGCTTTCGGATCATTATACTGACGATTCTGCTTTCCGCGGCGGCGGCAGCGCTGTTCCCGGTTGTGAAGCAGGATGCGGCCGGCGGGGAGGATGGGCATGCAGCATAACAGTTATCTCGCTATCTTTGTGATGTTTTTAACAATATACGCGGTGCGCGCGCTGCCCCTCACTCTTTTGAGGAAGGAGATCACGAACCCGTTTATCCGTTCCTTTTTGTATTATGTGCCCTATGTGAGCCTGTCGGTGATGACCTTTCCGGCAATCTTAAGCGCGACTTCAGATGTCCGCTCCGGTCTGGCCGGTTTTGCGGCCGCGCTTTTCCTTTCGTGGGTGGACGGAAACCTCTTCCGCGTTTCCATCGGCGCGTGTGTGGCGGTGTATGTGATAGAACTGTTTTTATAAGGAAGCTTAAGTTTTTGCCCGGTGTGTGAATGCTATATGAGTCAGGAAATCATGTGTAACCGTAAAAATGCGGAAACTCAAGTATAAGGAATTTGTTGACAAACCTGTAAATTGGATTTATAATTTCCTCATAACCGCAATGTGGCGGTGGGACATAGAACTGTAAATTCCGAATTCATACGAGGAGGAGAGTAGTATGGCAGTAGAGGCCAAATCAACGGCAACAGGGATCAAAACGGATGTAGACACTGTAAAGAAGACTGTGGCTAAGACCGCTGTGAAGAAGGCGGATGAAAAGAAAGAGACCGCTAAGAAGGCTCCGGCAAAGAAGACTGCCGCAAAGAAGGCAGAGCCGAAGGCGACCGTTGTTCTTCAGTACGGCGGCAGGGAGATTCTTGCCAAGGACGTTCTGGCAGAGGCAACTAAGGCATTCAAGAAGGGCAACAGGGGCGTTGACATCAAGACCATCAAGGTTTATGTAAAGCCGGAGGAGAACGCGGCTTACTATGTAGTAAACGAAGACCTTGGCGGCAAGATTGATTTATAAGCTGTATATCGTCTGAACGAGTGAGAAAGCCACATACCTGCTTTGCGCGGGGACGTGGCTTTTCTTCTGCTTAGAGAGGAGCGCTATGAACGAAAACGTTGGCTCGTATGCCCTGCCCGGGGCATTTACGGAAAAGATGAAACGGCTTCTGGGTGATGAGTACGGGGCGTTTATGAAAAGCTATGACGAAAGCCGGGTGCAGGGGCTTCGGTTTAACGGATGTAAGGGCGATCCGGCCGAGATGGAGGCGGAGAACCGGGAACGCTTCGGGCTGAGCCCGGTGCCCTGGTGCCGTGAGGGGTTTTATTATTCCCCGCAGACACGACCGGGACGCCACCCCTTTCACGAGGCGGGCGTTTATTATATCCAGGAGCCGAGCGCTATGGCGGTGGTTTCCCTGCTTGATCCGAAACCGGGGGAGAGGGCGCTCGACTTGTGCGCCGCTCCCGGCGGCAAGACCACACAGATCGGCGGGCGACTCCGCGGCGACGGACTTTTGGTGAGCAATGAGATCCATCCGGCAAGGGCAAAAATCCTTTCTCAGAATGTAGAGCGTATGGGTATCGCAAATGCCGTGGTGACAAACGAGAGCTCCGGCGCGCTTTCAAGGCGTTTTCCGGGATTTTTTGACTGCATCGTGGTCGACGCGCCATGCTCCGGGGAGGGGATGTTCCGCAAGGACGAGCAGGCTCGGGCACAGTGGAGCGAGGAGGCTGTGAAGCTCTGCGCGGCGCGCCAGCAGGAAATCTTAGACGATGCGGCCCTGATGCTTCGCCCCGGCGGACGCATGGTGTACTCCACCTGCACCTTCTCGCCGGAGGAGGATGAGGAGGGGATCGCGTCATTTTTAGAGCGCCACCCGGAATTTTCCATTGTGCAGGCACCGGGGGAAAGGAAGCTTCCGGGGCTGCAAAAAGCGCGCCCGGAGTGGAGCAAAAAGGGCGGCGCGGAGCTTTCCGGAGCCTTTCGCATCTGGCCCCACAGGGCAGCGGGAGAGGGGCATTTTCTGGCGCTGCTCACAAAAACGGGAGAGCAAAACGGCGGACAAAAATACCGCGCTCCGAAATTTTTTGATGACAGGGAAGCTTTAAGACTTCTCATGGATTTTTTTGAGGAGACGCTCACGCCTGCGGGAATGGAGGCACTTGGGCTTAAGACGGGCGGAGAAAAGAATCTTGTCCTGTTCGGGGACCAGCTCTACCGGGTTCCGGGAGGGACGCCGGATCTTGACGGGCTGCGCGTCCTCCGCCCGGGCCTGCACCTTGGGACTCTTAAAAAGAAACGGTTTGAGCCGTCTCATGCGCTGGCACTCTTTCTTAAGCCCGACATGGTGAAGCAGAGCGTATCCTACCCGGCAGACGGGCGGGAGATCGCGGAGTACCTGAAAGGGGGCACGCTTCCGCAGCCGGAGGGAATGTCGGGCTGGGTTTTGGTGTGTGTGGAGCGCTACTCCCTCGGCTGGGCGAAGGCCGCGGCCGGGACGCTGAAAAATCATTATCCAAAAGGCCTGCGCATAGGATAGAGTAATGGACGAAGCGCGGTGGGATGAGATGGCGAGAGGAAACCGATTGGTGGGGCTTATGGCAGGGATCACACTGGGGTTTGCGGTGTGGGGGGCGGTAAAGGCCGAGCCGGAAACAGTGCGATATGAGGCTGTGCCCGCACAAAATGCGGCGGTAACAGGCGGGCAGCAGGCGGAGGGAAAAGAAGACATATTAAACCTCCATTCCCTCAGCGCGGTGCTCATCGACGGAGACAGCGGGCGAATCCTTTACGGAAAAGATGAGCATACGGTGCGCCCTATGGCGAGCACTACGAAGATCATGACGTGTATCCTGGCGCTGGAGCTCGGAAACCCCGACGATATCTGCACGGTCTCCTCCGTGGCAGCCTCCCAGCCGAAGGTTCATCTGGGCGCGCCGAAGGGGACCTCATTTTATCTGAAGGATCTGCTCTATTCCCTGATGCTTGAATCCCACAACGATTCTGCCGTGGTGATCGCGGAGCACATCGGAGGGAGCGTGGAGGGCTTTGCCGAGCTGATGAACCAGAAAGCGCGGGACATCGGCTGTAAGGACACGACCTTCGTGACGCCGAACGGTCTCGACGCGTCGGTGAAGAGAGCGGATGGAACGGAGGCGGTGCACAGCACCACGGCGGCCGATCTGGCGTCCATCCTTCGCTACTGTATCCGAAAATCCCCGAAAAAAGACGAATTCCTGGAGATCACAAGGACTGCCTCCTACTGCTTTTCCGATACGGCTGGGAAGCGCTCCTTCTCCTGCAATAACCACAACGCCCTTTTGACCATGATGGATGGGGCGCTGACCGGAAAGACGGGCTTTACCGGCGGCGCGGGCTACTCCTATGTCGCCGCGGTCGAGGACGGCGGAAGAACGTTTGTCGCCGCATTCTTAGGCTGCGGCTGGCCGCCGCATAAGACCTGGAAATGGTCGGACGCCCGACGGTTGTTTTCCTACGGCGAGGAGAATTACTTTTACAGGGACGTCTACGAGGAGCCGAAGCTTACGCCCCTTCCCGTCAAGAATGCGGTTCGTGATGTGCGCATTCCCCTGACAACGGGGCTTGACAATGAAAAACGCCACCTCAATCTCCTCTTGTCGGAGGATGAAAGGGTGGAGTGTAAGGTGGAGACGCCAAAAGTGCTCACGGCGCCGGTTCACGCGGGGGATCTTGAGGGGACAGTCACCTACACCCTGAATGGGGAGACGGTCGCGAGCTACCCGCTTTACGCGGGCGCTTCGGTGGAGCAGTGGAATTTCCCCTACTGTGCCGGTATGCTCAAAAGCCGCTTTCTCCTGTGTAACAGTTCAGCCTACGGCAGAACTGCTACGGAATCCAGCCCATTTAAAGTTCGCCTGCGGCGAAGGGCTGGATTCATCTCAGCCACAACGCATTCTTACGGACTTTGCAGCAAGTGCAAAGTCCTACGCTGAACTGTTACCCTCCTGTTTCAATAAATGGAAAAAGTGCTTGAATTTTGCCGCCTCTCATTATACAATGAAAATCGGTAGAAATTGGATATATCAGCTAGTATAAAATGGAGGATTGCAAGATGAGTAATTCAGCACAAACATCAGCAAGTAACAGGATTCATGCTTTACTTGATGAGAACAGTTTTGTTGAGACAGGCGCTTATATCACCGCGCGAAGCACCGACTTTAACATGACTGACAGAAAGACTCCGGCAGATGGCGTGATCACCGGCTACGGAACCATCGACGGCAGCCTCGTGTATGTGTACAGCCAGGACGCTTCCGTACTGGGCGGCTCCATCGGCGAGATGCACGCAAAAAAGATTGAGAGCATTTATTCCATGGCGATGAAGACGGGCGCTCCGGTGATCGGGCTGATCGACTGCGCGGGGCTGCGTCTTCAGGAGGCGACCGACGCGCTAGACGGATTCGGCCGCCTGTATTTAAGCCAGGCGATGGCATCCGGCGTGATCCCGCAGATCTGCGCGATTTTCGGCACCTGCGGCGGCGGTATGGCAGTTTCCTCCGCCATGGCTGATTTTGTTTTTATGGAGGAGAAGAGTGCGCGTCTGTTCGTGAATTCGCCGAATGCGATCGACGGCAACTATCTGGCGAAGTGCGACACCTCAAGCGCCGTATTCCACAAAAGCGAGAGCGGTCTTGTGGACTTTTCGGGAGATGAGGCTTACGTTCTCTCAGAGATCCGCACCCTCATCTCCATTCTTCCGGCAAACAATGAGGACGATCTGTCCGGAAGCGCGTGCAGCGATGATCTAAACCGCGTGTGTGCGGATCTGGAAAATCTCGCGGGCGCTACCGATCTTCTCCTGACGCAGATCTCGGATGACAATTTTTTCCTGGAAGTGAAGAAGGATTATGACAGGTCCATGGTGACCGGCTTTATCCGCTTGAACGGGAATACCGTAGGCTGCGTGGCGAACCGCACGGAGGTTTACGGCGAGGACGGCGTGAAGGAGGATACATTTGATCCCGCGCTTTCCGGGAAGGGCTGCGAGAAGGCCGCAAAGTTCGTCTCCTTCTGCGATGCGTTCAACATCCCGCTTCTGACGCTTGTAAATGTAAAGGGCTACAAGGCGAGCCAGTGCAGCGAGCGCAGGATCGCGAGATACGCGGGCCGTCTGACCTACGCGTTCGCGAACGCGACCGTTCCGAAGGTGACTGTGATCGTGGGGGAAGCTTTTGGCAGCGCGTACCTGACGATGAACGCGAAGTCCATCGGCGCGGACGTGGTCTACGCGTGGCCGAACGCGTCGATCGGCATGATGGACGCATCCGCGGCGGCGAAGATCATGTACGCCGATGAGATCAAAAACGCGGACGACAGCGTGGCTTTGATCGGCGAGAAGGCGGCTTCCTACCACGAGCTTCAGTCAAGCGCAGCCGCGGCGGCAAGGAGAGGCTACGTCGACGACATCATAGAGGCGTGTGACACGAGAAAGCGCGTGATCGCGGCATTTGAGATGCTGTTTACCAAGAGAGAGGCCCGGCCCGACAGAAAACATGGAACCGTTTAGGATGAGGTGACAATATATGAAACAGTATGGAAAACGAGTTTTGTTAGCGTTATGTATGATTGCTTCCCTCTTTCTTCTGACTGCCTGTACGGGGAAAAAGGCCGCGGAGCAGAGCACTCTGGATCCGCAGCAGTCGATCTACATTTCCCAGATCACGGAAGGTCTCTTAGAGCAGATCGTGAGCCTCGATAAGACTGCGGCAGAGCAGTCGGAAGCGAGCCTTCTTGATATGGGCGAGGATGGCCTTGCGAGCGGTGTGGCGTCCTGGCTCGGAGCCATGAAGGATACGGGCGCGTTTCTAGGTATCATCTCTTCCGACACAAAGCTAAATGAGGACAAGGAATATGTCGCGACGGTCGTGGCAGAGTTTGAGAAGCGGAATGCCGAGTTTAAAGTGTTTTACACCATGGACTTAAAGACCCAGAACTTAAATCCGGTTTCCATCTCGATCAGCCCCGAGTATACCACACTGGAAAAGCTCGCGAAGGCGGCAATGAATACCGTGTTAGGTATGGGAACAGTGTTTATCGTGCTGATCTTCATCAGCCTGCTGATCGGCTGCTTTAAGTTCATCCATGTATTTGAGCAGAAGTTAAAGGCAAAGGACGCGACGAATGTACCTGTAAAGGCGGATGCAGCGCTGGCGGCAGATACGGTGGACGAGGAGCTTACCGATGATCTGGAGCTGGTTGCGGTGATCACCGCGGCCATTGCGGCGGCCACAGGATCATCATCAGACGGCCTGGTTGTGCGCTCTGTCAGACGCGCACCTGGAGCAAAGTGGAAAAGAGCATAATCGAAGGAGGATTTTATCATGAAAAATTATACAATCACTGTGAATGGCAACGTGTATGAGGTGACCGTGGAGGAGGGCGTTTCAACCGGGACGGCGGCGGTAGCGCCGAAGGCGGCTCCGAAAGCAGCTCCGAAGGCAGCTCCGGCGGCCCCGAAGGCGGCCCCGGCAGGCGCGGCAGGTTCCGTGAGCGTGACGGCTCCGATGCCGGGCAAGATCCTTGCTGTGAAGGCGACGGTCGGTCAGGCGGTAAAGAAGGGCGATGTGATCATGGTTCTTGAGGCGATGAAGATGGAGAACGATATTGTGGCTCCGGAGGACGGAACCGTTGCGGGCATCAACGCGGCAGTCGGCGATTCCGTAGAGTCGGGCGCAGTTCTTGCAACCTTAAACTAAAAGTCTGCTGAATGACTTTACGTTCCATATGGAGGGATTAAAATGGATTATATTGGTACAACCTTGGCTAATCTTCTTCAGCAGACGGCATTTTGCAACCTGACCATCGGGAATTTCATCATGATCGGCGTGGCGTTCGTCTTCCTCTATCTCGCTATCAGGAAGGGATTCGAGCCGCTTCTTCTGGTTCCGATCGCGTTTGGTATGCTTCTTGTCAATATCTACCCGGATATCATGGCAAGGCCTGAGGAGATGTCGAACGGCGTGGGCGGACTGCTTCATTACTTCTTCCTTCTGGATGAGTGGAGCATCCTTCCGTCCCTGATTTTCATGGGCGTTGGCGCGATGACCGACTTCGGTCCACTGATCGCGAACCCGAAGAGCTTTCTGCTCGGCGCGGCGGCTCAGTTTGGAATTTACGCGGCTTACTTTATGGCAATTTTCATGGGCTTCAACGACAAGGCGGCTGCTGCCATCTCCATCATCGGCGGCGCGGACGGGCCGACCTCCATCTTCCTTGCCGGTAAGCTGGGGCAGGCCGAGTTCATGGGGCCGATCGCTGTGGCCGCATACTCCTACATGGCGCTGGTTCCGATTATTCAGCCGCCGATCATGAAGCTTCTGACCACGGAGGAGGAGCGCAAGATCAAGATGGAGCAGCTGCGTCCGGTGTCGAAGCTTGAGAAGATCCTGTTCCCGATCATCGTCACCGTAGTCGTCTGCCTGATTCTGCCGACGACGGCTCCGCTTGTCGGCATGCTGATGCTCGGCAATCTGTTCCGCGAGTCGGGCGTTGTGAAGCAGCTCTCCGAGACAGCGGGCAACGCTCTCATGTACATCGTGGTGATCCTGCTCGGTACTTCCGTGGGGGCTTCCACGAGCGCGGAGGCATTCTTAAAGGTTACAACCTTAAAGATCGTTGCGCTGGGCCTGATCGCATTCGCGTTTGGCACCGCGGCGGGCGTTATCTTTGGCAAGATCATGTGCAAGCTGACGGGCGGCAAGGTCAATCCGCTGATCGGCTCCGCCGGCGTGTCCGCCGTTCCGATGGCAGCACGCGTATCCCAGAAGGTGGGGGCTGAGGCTGACCCGACCAATTTCCTGCTGATGCATGCGATGGGGCCGAACGTGGCGGGTGTTATCGGCACCGCTGTTGCGGCAGGCGCGTTTATGGCAATCTTTGGGATATAAGCATAATAAGTAGAATGGAGGTAAATACAATGGCAGAGATTCAGAAAAAGCCGGTTAAGATCGTTGAGACCGTGCTGCGCGACGCGCACCAGTCGCTGATTGCAACGAGAATGAGCACGGAGCAGATGCTTCCCATCATCGACAAGATGGATCAGGTCGGATACCACGCGGTAGAGTGTTGGGGCGGCGCCACCTTTGACGCCTGCCTTCGTTTCCTGAAGGAGGATCCGTGGGAGAGGCTCAGAAAGTTAAAAGACGGATTTAAAAATACAAAATTACAGATGTTGTTTCGCGGACAGAATATCCTGGGCTACAATCATTACGCGGACGATGTGGTGGAGTACTTTGTGCAGAAGTCTGTCGCAAACGGCATCGACATCATCCGAATCTTCGACTGCTTAAATGACCTGCGCAATCTGCAGACGGCAGTAAAGGCGGCAAATAAAGAGAAGGCGCATGCTCAGATCGCGCTGTGCTATACCCTGGGCGATGCGTACACCCTGGATTATTGGAAGGACATTGCAAAGAAGATCGAGGACATGGGCGCGGATTCCATCTGTATCAAAGATATGGCCGGCCTGCTCACCCCGTATGCGGCCGAGGAGCTTGTCGGCGCCTTAAAGGAGACTACCGATCTGCCCATCGAGCTTCATACCCACTATACCTCCGGCGTCGCCTCCATGACGTACTTAAAGGCAGTGGAGGCAGGCTGCGACATCCTTGACACCGCAATGTCCCCGCTCGCGCTCGGCACCAGCCAGCCGGCCACGGAGGTAATGGTAGAGACCTTTAAGGGCACTCCCTATGACACCGGGCTTGACCAGGATAAACTGGCAGAGATCGCGGATTACTTTATGCCGCTCCGCGAGGAGGCATTAAAGAGCGGGCTGTTAAACCCGAAGGTTCTCGGCGTAAACATCAAGACCCTGCGCTACCAGGTTCCGGGCGGCATGCTGTCCAATCTGGTGAGCCAGCTCAAGGAAGCGGGCAGGGAAGACAAATACCGCGAGGTGCTCGAGGAGATTCCGCGGGTGCGCAAGGACTTCGGCGAGCCGCCGCTCGTCACTCCGTCCTCCCAGATCGTGGGCACCCAGGCGGTGATGAACGTGATTTCCGGTGAGCGCTACAAACTCGTTCCGAAGGAGTCAAAGAAGATCATGATGGGCGAGTTCGGTCAGACGGTAAAGCCGTTTGACCCTGAGGTTCAGAAGAAGATCATCGGCGACGAGACTCCGATCACCTGCAGACCGGCGGATCTGATCCCGCCGCAGCTTCCGCAGCTTGAGAAGGAGTGCGCGCAGTGGAAACAGCAGGACGAGGACGTTTTATCCTACGCCCTTTTCCCGAAGGTGGCGGAGGAGTTCTTCAAGTACCGGGAGGCGCAGCAGACTAAGGTGGATGCGTCCGTTGCCGATACCGCAAGCGGCGCTTACCCCGTCTGAACAGTTACAAAAAAAGTAAGGGCTGTCCTTCTGCGGCAGCCCTTTTTTTCTACTCGAAATCATTAAATCTTCCTTACAAATTCTGGCGAATATGTGAACTTTGTCCCGATTTGGTTGACTATCCCCTCTTTTATCACTATAATGGTAACTATTCAGGACAGTGGAAGAAAATGAAACGATTGCTGACCTTAAGCAAAATCCCAAGGAGAATGCAGATGAAGAAACGATTATGGAAAAAGGGGCTGGCCGCCATGCTGGGACTGGTCTTAAGCATACAGGCGCCGACACATTTTCTGACTCCGGTGTTTTCCGCCTATGCCGCGGAGCGCACGGCGACGATCAACGCCACAAACTTAAACGTGCGAAGCGGTGCGGGCACCGGATTTTCGTCGATCGCGAAGCTTGCGAAGGGGACGCCGGTCACTGTGATCGGGGAGACGACCGGTTCCGACGGCAAGATCTGGTATCAGATCCGCTTTCACGGCGGCATGACGGGGTTTGTGCGCGGGACATATGTGCAGTTTCCTGTGGCGTACACCTATGACGCGAACTTTGAAGCGCAGCTTTCCGCACAGGGCTTTCCTGAGTCCTATAAGGATGGCTTGAGACAGGTTCACGCGCAGTATCCGAACTGGACCTTTACGGCGCAGCACACAGGGCTTGACTGGAACACTGTGATCGAGAATGAGGGTGTCCTCGGCAGGAATCTCGTACATAAAAACAGCATTTCCTCCTACAAATCCGTTGCGGACGGAGCGTACAACTGGGACGACGGCACATGGACCGGCTTTGACGGGAGCGCCTGGGTCGCGGCGTCGGAGGATATCCTGCGGTACTATATGGATCCTCGCAATTTCCTGGACGCGGTAAGCATTTTCCAGTTTATGGATCAGACCTATAACCCCGCTGTCCACACAAAGGAAGGACTTTTGTCCATGCTGAAGGGCACATTTATGGAGAATGCCGTCCTGACAGGCGGGGGCGCATCCGGATCGGGGACTCCCTCACAGACGCAGGGCGCGGGCCCCGGGGTGGTGAGCGGCTCACCCGGAGCGACGGGCGGCGGATCGGGTGTGATCACTGCCGGTTCAGGTATGTCAGGCGGCGGCCCGGGCGTAAGCGGTGGCCCGGGCGTAAGCGGCGGATCCTCCGCGTCAGGAGAGGTGAGCGCTGGACAGGCTCCGGGCGGCGGAGATGATTTTGAGGCCCGTATGCAGGGGGCGGCGATTACTTTCAGCAAATACGATACCATTCTTGTGCCGACCAATTCGGCTGTGATCACTGCCGGATCGGGAGGATCCGCTCCGGCACCGTCAGGCGTCGTAACGCCGCAGCAGACGGCGGATGCGACGAATGTGAGCTACGCGGATGTGATCATGAGCGCGGCGCAGTCTTCCGGCGTAAATCCGTATGTCATTGCGGCGATGATCATTCAGGAACAGGGAAGTGACGGCCGCGGAAATTCGATTTCCGGAAATTATGCGGGATACATAGGATATTACAATTATTTTAATGTCGGCGCATATGCCTCCGACGGTATGGGCGCAGTCGAGCGGGGGCTGTGGTACGCCTCCCAGTCCGGTACCTACGGCAGACCGTGGACGAGCCCGGTAAGCTCTATTGTCGGCGGCGCGCAGTTTTATGGGGA
The DNA here is from genome assembly GCA_004554205.1 of Clostridium sp. Lineage (GTDB taxonomy): Bacteria > Bacillota > Clostridia > Lachnospirales > Lachnospiraceae > Brotaphodocola. Next base: position 15,326 of record SFNH01000007.1, on the reverse strand, counting down.
AAACTATGTGAGCGCGGGACAGAGCACATTATACCTGAAAAAATATAATGTGCAGGGAAGCAATATGTACAAGCACCAATACATGACCAATGTGGACGGCTCGGCGTCGGAGGGTTCGATTCTCGCGGAGGGATTTACCGCGCAGCAGAAGAGCCTGGCGTTAAATTTTAACATCCCGGTTTACGCCAATATGCCGGAGTCGCCGTGCGTGAAGCCTACGGGGGACGGGAGCCCGAACAATAAGCTTGGCGGGCTCGGCGTAGAAGGATTTTCGCTCACTCCGACCTTTAACCGCGATATCCTTTCCTATGATCTGATCGTGGATCATTCCGTGTCAAATGTGAATGTCCTTGCGACGGCGCTTGATTCAAAGGCGACTGTAACGGGAGCGGGAAATATCGGATTGAATGAGGGCAACAATGACATCACCCTCACGGTTCGGGCGGAAAACGGCGTGGAGCGCGTCTATGTCATCCATGTTGTGCGTCAGGCGGGCGGACCGACCTACAACGGAGCGATAAGCGGCGGGGCATCATCAGGAGGAGATACGAGCGTCACGGTCGTGGAACCGGGGACGCATACCCCGGAGAGCGCCGGGACATCGACAAGCGCGGTGATCACTGCGGGGCCGGGCGCGGGCAGCGGTGTGGTCACGCCGATTCCGGCTGCAGATCCCGCAGGCGGCGCCGGAACGGGAGACGGGAATGTGAGCTTTTCACCTCCCGGAACTTAATGCGAGGCAACTGTGAAGGTACTGAGCAGTTATGAATTATCCATATAAAGATGAGAACAGGAGAAGTTATGAACAAAAATTGGAAAAAGATATGCGTTCGGATTGTCATGGTGATGATGCTTGTCGTCGCAGTTCCGTTTTGCAGTTTCGCGGCGAGCGCGAAGATCGCGTTTTCCGACCCGACCGGCGAGGTGGGTGGAGAAGTAGACGTAACCATGAAATTCACCTGCACGAGCGGCGATACCCTGGGAAATACGGATGTGATGCTCTCGTATGATGCCAGTATGCTGGAGTTTATAAGCGGAGAGCCGAATGCCAGCGGCGGCTCCGGCGCAATCCGTGTGACCGGCGGCATGACGGGGAAATCCGAGCTCGTCACAAAGTTAAAGTTTAAGGCGCTCCGGGCGGGTTCAACCAAGATCACCATCACGTCATGGGAGGGCTATGACGCGGACGGGAAGATGCTTAATATGGAAAAGCAGGGGAACTCTGCGGTCACCATAAGCGGCGGCAACACAAACTATTCAACCGATGCCGCGTTAAAATCCCTGCAGATCTCCCCGGGAACTCTGACTCCGCAGTTCAGCCCGGAGGTGGAGAACTATACGGCCTCGGTTGAGGCGGGCACGGAACGTCTGACTGTAAGCGCTGTCCCGAACAGTGACAAGGCGAGTGTGTCGCTAGAGGGGACAGAGCTTAAAGACGGCGAAAATACGGTGGTGTGCCGGGTGACTGCGGAGGATAAAACCACCGTTCGCAATTACACGATCCTGGTGAGCAGAGCCGGCGGTGATGCTGCCGCATCGGGGGAGGCAGGAGAAGCGTTTTCCTCAGATCTTGAGATACTGGCACAGCTTGAGGCGGCACGGACACCGTTTAAGCTCGGCATTGCGGCGCTTCCGGCGGACGCGAAGGTTCCGGCGGGCATGAAGGAGAGCACGATCACCATCGGAGATACCAAGGTGCAGGGCTTCACTCCGAAGACAGCGGGCGGACAGCCGGAATACTGTGTGTTTTACGGTGTGAGCGGAAACGGCACAGAGGGCTACTACCGCTATGATATGACTGATAAGACGATCCAGCGCTACTTCGAGAGTGCGGGCGCACAGGAAGAGAATGCGGAACTGATTGATGTGGCCGCGAAGTACAACGATCTGGTTGATGATTACAACCTGATGAAGTGGATCGCCGTTGCGGGTGGTGCGGCTGCAGTGATTTTCCTTATCATCCTGATCGCGGTGCTGTCTGCAAGATCGGGAAGAAATCGCGGCCGTGAAGACCGGTATACGGAGCCGGGGCCGAAGCCGAAAGAAAGGCGTACGCCCGCTGTGCGCGGCAGGAAAATGACCCGCGAGGAGCGCTATATGATGGGCGAAGAGGATGAGTACGAGGAAGACGCGGATTTTAAGGAGGAGGATTATCTTCCGGAGGAGGCCGCGGCTGCAGCAGAGCCGGTGAGGGGAGAAGAACCGGCGAGAGAGGTGGAGCGCACTCTCGAGGAAAAGCTTGCCAGGGAGGCTTCAGCGGCCGCCTCTGAGCCGGATATGGCGAAAGCTGCGGGTGAGGATGCGGAGGATGATTTTGAGATCTTCGACTTAGAGGACGATAAGTAGGAGCCGCTGAATCATATTGTCACATTTGTGTAAACGTAACTGTGAAGATATTGAACAGTTACGGATATACTATCCAGTGTGAGGATGCGGGAAGGGAAAACCAGGTTCAGGGAGCGGACCTGGCTTTTCCTGTGTAGAGGAGAGAGGTGTGCGGTTATGAAGTTAAAGACGCGGCTGGCGATTGCGTTTGTGGCTTTCAGCGTTCTGCCGATTTTCTTTATCGGGCTTTTCATGTCTGTGGGCAGACTGTTTATGCTGTACCGCTTCAATGAATTCGGGCCGGAGGTGCGCGCCATGGTCGTGCAGCTCATCACGATCGGCCTGATGATGTTAGTGTTTATCTGCGCGCTTTTAACGCTCTGGGTCTACCGGTCTGTTCTGCGGCCTTTAAGTAAGCTCCAGGAGGCGACGCGGAAGATTCGGGACGGTAATCTCGATTTCACCCTCGATGTGGAGGAGGATGATGAGATCGGGGAGCTCTGCCAGGATTTTGAGGAGATGCGGATCCGCTTAAAGGAGAATGCGGAGGAGAAGCTCCAGTACGACATCGAGAGCAAGGAGCTGCTCAGCAATATCTCCCACGATTTAAAGACGCCGATCACGGCGATCAAGGGTTACGTCGAGGGAATTATGGACGGCGTGGCATCCTCCCCGGAAAAACTGGACAAATACATCAGGACGATTTACAATAAAGCCAACGATATGGATCGTCTGATCGATGAGCTGACCTTCTACTCCAAGATCGACACCAACAAGATGCCTTATACCTTCGCGAAGATCAATGTAAACCGCTACTTTAAGGACTGCGCGGAGGAGGTTGGACTGGACATGGAGTCTCGGGGTATCGAGCTTGGGTATTTTAACGATGTGAGCGAGGGCGTTGTGGTGATCGCGGACGCGGAGCAGATGAAGCGCGTGATCAATAATATCATCAGCAATTCTGTGAAATACATGGATAAGCCCAGGGGGCTCATAAGTATCCGGATCAGGGATGTGGGGGATTTTATCCAGGTGGATATCGAGGACAACGGACGCGGCATCGCGGCGAAGGATCTGCCATATATTTTTGACCGGTTCTACCGGACGGACATGTCGCGCAATTCTTCCCCGGGCGGAAGCGGCATCGGACTGTCCATCGTGAAAAAGATCATCGAGGATCACGGCGGGCGTATCTGGGCGACGAGCACGGAGGGAGAGGGCACTCAGATGCATTTCGTGCTGAGAAAATATCAGGAGGTAGTACACGATGAGCAGGATTCTGATCATTGAGGATGAGACAAGCATTGCAGAGCTTGAGAAGGACTATCTGGAGTTAAGCGGATTTGAGGTGGAGCTGGAAGAAAATGGAAACGTCGGACTTTCGCGGGCTCTTTCCGAGGATTATGACCTGCTGATCCTGGATCTGATGCTTCCGGGGCTGGACGGCTTTGAGATCTGCCGCCGTTTCCGGGAGGTAAAAAACACACCGATCATCATGATCTCCGCGAAGAAGGAGGACATCGACAAGATCCGCGGTCTGGGTCTCGGCGCGGACGACTATATGACAAAACCATTCAGCCCCAGCGAGATGGTGGCGCGGGTGAAGGCGCACCTGGCGCGCTACGAGCGGCTGATCGGGAGCGGAAGCCCGGAGAACGAGATCATTGAGATTCGGGGCTTAAAGATTGATAAGACCGCCCGCCGGGTGTGGGTGAACGGGGAGGAGAGGGCCTTTACGACCAAGGAATTTGACCTTCTCACATTCCTGGCGCAGAACCCGAACCATGTGTTTACGAAGGAAGAGCTTTTCCGCGAGATCTGGGATATGGATTCTGTCGGCGACATCGCCACCGTGACGGTTCACATCAAGAAGATCCGTGAAAAGATTGAGTTTAACACCGCCAAGCCGCAGTATATCGAGACGATCTGGGGTGTGGGATACCGATTTAAGGTATAGCGTCCTAGGCAGCGGACAAACAGCGACATAGAATGAGGAGACAGACATGGAGACAGTGAAATTTGAGGAAATGCAGCTTGATGATCGAATCTTGCGGGCCGTGACGGATATGGGCTTTGAGGAGGCGACCCCAATCCAGGCGAAGGCAATCCCGATCCAGATGGAGGGGCTTGACATCATCGGGCAGGCGCAGACCGGCACGGGTAAGACGGCGGCATTCGGAATCCCGCTTCTTGAGAAGATCAATCCGAAAAAGAAAAAGCTTCAGGCGGTGGCGCTCTGCCCGACGAGGGAGCTTGCGATCCAGGTGGCGGAGGAGATCCGGAATCTGGCGAAGTATATGCACGGGATCAAGGTGCTGCCCATCTACGGCGGGCAGGATATCGTGAGGCAGATCCGCGGATTAAAGGACGGAACGCAGATCATTATCGGCACACCGGGGCGCGTCATGGACCATATGCGCCGCCAGACGGTGAAATTTGACCAGGTGCACACGGTAGTCCTAGACGAGGCGGACGAGATGCTGAACATGGGCTTTTTGGAGGATATGGAGACGATCTTAAGCCAGCTCCCCGACGAGCGCCAGACAGTGATGTTTTCCGCGACGATGCCGGAGGCGATCCAGAAGATCGCAAAGAACTTCCAGAGGGATCCGCAGCTCGTGAAGGTTGTGAAGAAAGAGCTTACGGTGCCGAAGGTGACCCAGTATTACTATGAGGTGAAGCCGAAGACGAAGGTGGAGGTCATGTGCCGCCTGCTCGATCTGTATGCGCCGAAGCTGTCGGTGGCATTCTGCAACACAAAGAGGCAGGTGGATGAGCTCGTGAAGGAGCTGCAGGGGCGCGGATATTTTGCGGAAGGGCTGCACGGTGATTTAAAGCAGGCGCAGCGCGACCGCGTGATGAACAGCTTCAGAAACGGGCGCACGGAGATCCTTGTGGCGACGGATGTGGCCGCGAGGGGGATTGATGTGGACAATGTGGAGGCGGTTTTCAACTACGATATCCCGCAGGATGACGAGTACTATGTTCACCGCATCGGGCGTACCGGCCGCGCCGGGAGAGAGGGCATTGCCTTCAGCTTCGTGGTGGGCAGGGAGGTCTACAAGCTTCGTGACATTCAGCGGTACTGCAAGACGAAGATCCTGCCGCAGGCAATCCCGTCGCTTGATGACATCACGGAGATCAAGGCGGAGAAGACGCTTGAGCAGGCAAAAAAGCTTCTGGAGGATACGGACTTAAACCGCATTTTGCATATTGTGGAGAAGAATCTTCTCGAGGAGGACTATACTTCCATGGAGCTTGCGGCGGCGCTGCTCCGCATGAATATGGGTGAGGAGAATGAGGATATCATCCTGGACAGCAGGCCTGCGCGCTCCTTAGACAAGCTGGATCGCCACAGCCGCGGCGGCCGGGGAGGACAGGGCGGATACCGTGACCGGGCCGACCGCGGTGAGCACAGCGGGCGTAAGCGGGACGCAAAAACCGGGCGGAACGGGAACGCCGCGAGAGGGAAAGGTGTGAGAAATGGAAAGGTTTAGATTTCAGTTTGGGTTTATCGGCATGGGGAACATGGGTTATGCCATGATGAAGGGGCTGCTTCGGACATATCGCCCGGAAGAACTTACGTTCTCGAACCGCAGCAAGGAAAAAAGCGACGCCGTGACGGCACGGACCGATGTGGCGGTCTCGGCAGATAACCGGGCATGCGCGCAAAGTTCCCGCTATCTGGTGCTGGCGGTGAAGCCGCAGCAGTACCGGACAGTGATCGACGAGATAAAGGATGTGATCACGCAGGAACAGATCGTCATCTCGATCGCGCCCGGCATCACGGTCGCGGATCTTGCGATGTGGCTTGGAAAGAACTGCAGGATCGTGCGCGCGATGCCGAACACGCCGGCGCTTGTGGGCGAGGGTATGACCGGCGTCTGTTATGACGCGACTCAGCTTTCCGAAAAAGAGCAGGATACGATCCGGGGATTCTTTGAGGCCTTCGGCAAGATGGCGGTCGTGGATGAGAAGCTCATGGATGCGGTAGTGTGCGCGAGCGGCAGTTCTCCGGCCTATGTCTATATTTTTATCGAGGCGCTGGCGGACAGTGCGGTGAAGTACGGCATCCCGCGGGCCGCGGCATATGAGCTTGTCGCGCAGACGGTGCTCGGGAGCGCGAAGATGCTCCTTGAGACGAAGGAGCATCCGGGGAGCTTAAAGGATAAGGTCTGCTCGCCGGGCGGGACAACCATCGCGGGGGTGGCCGCCCTCGAGGAGCACGGATTCAGAAACGCGCTGATCAAGGCGACGGATGCGTGCTACGCAAAATGCGGCGCGATCAAGTGAAAGAAAAGACAGGAGGAGAGGTAAGATGGAGAGAAAGGATAACGAAGCAGGTAAGATTCCTGCGGTGATCCGCAAGGATCGGCAGTTGCGCTATACGGGCAAGATCATAAAAATTTATGATGACACGGTGATCGCCAACGGGCATGAGACACACTGGGATTTTATCCATCACGACGGCGCGGCGGCTGTGGTGGCTGTCGCGGACGACGGACGCCTTCTCATGGTGCGCCAGTACCGCAATGCGCTCGACCGGGAGACGCTTGAGATCCCTGCCGGGAAGTTAGACAGCCCGAAGGAGCCGAAGATTGAATGCGCTTACCGGGAATTGGAGGAGGAGACAGGATACCGCTGCGAGGCGCTTGAGTATCTGATGAGCCTCAATACCACGGTGGCGTTCTGCGATGAGGCGATCGATATCTTTGTTGCGAGAGACTTGATCCCGTCGAAGCAGCACCTGGATGATGATGAGGCGATAGGCGTTGAGCGATGGGAGCTTAAGGATCTCGAGGAGCTGATCTATGCCGGGAAGCTGACGGATTCCAAGACAGTTGCGGCGATCATGGCTTACGCGAGAAAGTACGGAAGATAGGTATGGGACTGCCCGCCGCCGAGTAGACTGTAACAAAAATGGGTGGCTGTGTCGTGAGACGGTTTCGACAGGAATACGAACTCATGTTCTGGATCGCGGCGGGTTGGATACTTGCGGCGGCGGCGGCGAACCGACTGTTTGCTTCCGGTCTTGTGGACTATCGGGCGCTCTATGGCTTCGTGGCGAAGGGCTGGGAAGATACGATAAGGAAGCAGCACGGGAGCGAGTTTCGGATTATCTTTGTGCGGCTTCTTGAGACATGGCTCGTCGTTTTTGCGTGCGGGGAGAGGCGCCGGAGGATCGGAGTGCGCCTGCTTCTCCTGACGGCAGGAATGTCCGCGGGAGTTTCCCTGGTGCTGCTCACCTGGAGCCGCGGCATAGTGGGCATCTTCTGTTTCCTTGTGACGGGATTCCCCCACATGATCTTTTACATAGCCGCATGGGGAGTTCTCGTTTTACAAAGCATGATGTCTTTCCGGGGGCGAAAGAGCAGGCTTCTCTGCGCGGTGGCGGCGCTTTTTTCCGCAGGTCTTTGTTCGGAGATCCTCTTAAACCCGCTGCTCTTGAAGCTTTTATAGTAACAGCTTGGCCATGGCGGCTGGGAGCAGCCAGTCACGAGGTCGCGTTGTGTAAACCCTGCTGTGAGGGAGACCGGTGAATGCTTTTTCGAGCCTGCGAGAAAAAGCATTACATCCGGCGACTGAACAAAAGAGAAGACTGTGGCCGTCGACCGAACAAAAGAGAAAACCTCGCCCGCGACCGGACGAAAATGATAGGAAAAGTGGGAAAGAAGTGTTTGATTTTATGTGAAAATGCGGCTATAATGGTACTTGCACAGCAGTTTTAAACTGATTTTGAATGACAGAGGAATTGGGGTTTGGAGTATGAAAGAAGAAATAGAAGCTTTCATCGGCTATCTTGAAAACACAAAGGGAGCGTCACACAATACGGTAGTGTCCTATCGTCGGGATCTGCTGCAGTTTCGGGATTTTCTGCGCCAGTATGGCATTGAGGATCTGACGAAGGTAACGAAAACCAGCCTGAATTCCTATATTATATATATGGAGCGTCAGGGCAGGGCGACGACTACCATTTCGCGCGCTATGGCATCCATCAAGTCCTTTTTTTACTATGAGTTGTGTGAGGGCAGGATAAGAAAAGATCCGACAGCGTTTGTCAAGACGCCGAAGATTGAGAAGAAGGCGCCGGTAATCCTGACGGTTGAGGAGGTCAGCCATTTTTTGCAGCAGGTGGATAACGACACGCCCAAGGAGATACGTGACAGGGCAATGTTAGAGCTTCTCTACGCAACCGGCATCCGCGTCTCGGAGCTCGTCGGGCTTAAGGTCTCGGACATCAATCTTCCGGTCGGCTTTATCACCTGCCACGATGGGGAGAAAGAGCGGACGATCCCCTTTGGGAAGACGGCGGGCAGGGCGCTTAAGAATTACCTTGGAAATGCGCGGGAAGCGCTCTTAAAGGGCGAGGAATCCCCGTGGCTTTTTATCAACTGCAACGGCAAGCCCATGTCAAGACAGGGTTTCTGGAAGATCGTTAAGTATTACGGGGAGAGAGCGGGCATTGAGGCGGACATCACGCCGCACACCCTGCGCCATTCCTTTGCGGCTCATCTGATCAGCGCCGGAGCGGATCTGCAGGCAGTTCAGACGATGCTTGGCCACGCGGAGTTAGCTACAACCCAGCTTTACCGGGCCTATCTTAAAAGATAGAAAGGAATCCTGATTTTATGGGGAAATCGTTATACATAGCCGAGAAGCCCAGCGTGGCCAAGCAGTTTGCGGAAGCGCTGAAGATCAAGGCGATAGGGTCAGACGGCTATATTGAGTCGGATACGGCTGTTGTGACCTGGTGCGTGGGACATCTGGTGACGATGAGCTATCCGGAGGCCTACGACCCGAAGTACAGGCGGTGGAGCCTGCAGACGCTGCCCTTTCTTCCCAAAGAATTCAAGTATCAGGTGATCGACGGGGTATCGAAGCAGTTTCGGATCGTGAGCGGGCTTTTAAACCGCCCCGATATCGACACCATCTACATCTGCACCGACTCGGGGCGTGAGGGAGAATACATCTACCGCTTAGTGGATCAGATGGCGGGGGTGAAGGGAAAGACCCGCAAGCGTGTCTGGATTGATTCGCAGACCGAGGAGGAGATCCTGCGCGGGATCAGAGAGGCGAAGGACTGGAGCGCATACGACAATCTGGCTTCGTCCGCTTATCTGCGGGCGAAGGAGGATTATCTGATGGGGATCAATTTCTCCAGACTGCTCACATTGAAATACGGGCCGACGATCTCAAGCTATATGAGGACTGACCGAACTGTGCTCTCAGTAGGCCGGGTGATGACCTGCGTGCTCGGCATGGTGGTGCGAAGGGAGCGGGAGATCCGCGATTTTGTGAAGACGCCGTTTTACCGGGTCATCGGTAATTTTGACTCCGGGGGAATGAACTTTGACGCGGAGTGGCGGAGCGTGGAGGGCTCCCGGTATTTTCAGTCACCGGCGCTCTACAGGGAAAACGGCTTTAAGGAGAAAAAGGATGCGGAGGCGCTCGTGCGCGTTTTGCAGGAGCATACGCCGCATACGGCGGTGATCGCCGGGGTGAAGCGGGGGAAGGAGACGAAGAATCCGCCGCTGCTTTACAATCTGGCGGAGCTTCAGAATGACTGCTCGAAGATGTTTAAGATCAGTCCGGACGAGACGCTCCGGGTGGTGCAGGAGCTCTACGAAAAAAAACTGGTCACATACCCGAGGACGGATGCGCGCGTGCTCTCCACCGCGGTGGCAAAGGAGATCCATAAAAACATCGGCGGTCTTCGGAATTTCTCTCCGGTGAAGGAATTTGCGGCGGAGGTGCTTGAGAAGGGCGCGTACCGGGGACTTGCAAAGACGCGGTACGTCAATGACAGGCAGATCACCGACCACTATGCCATTGTCCCAACGGGACAGGGCTTTTCCGCTCTTCGTGGGCTTGCGCCTCTGGCGCTCAAGATCTATGAGGTGATCGCAAGACGTTTCCTGAGCATTTTCTATCCGCCGGCAGTTTACGCAAAGTGCGCGCTTGAGCTTGCCGTGGGAAACGAGCATTTTTTTGCGAATTTCCGCGTGCTCTCGGAGCAGGGATATTTAAAGGTCGCCGAGGCGCCGAGGAAGAAAGATAAGGAGGAGGCAGAGCCTAAGGACAGCGAGGAGTCGGAGACAAATAAACGTGATATGGAAAATCCGGCGTTTGTGGCGATGCTCTCGACCTTGAAGAAGGGGATGGAGCTTCCGGTGAACAGCCTCTTTGTCAAGGAGGGGGAGACCTCTCCGCCGAAGCGGTATTCCTCCGGCTCGATGATCCTTGCCATGGAGAATGCGGGACAGCTGATCGAGGACGAGGAGCTGAGGGCGCAGATCAAGGGAAGCGGCATCGGGACGAGCGCGACCAGGGCGGAAATCCTGAAAAAACTTGTGAATATCAAGTATCTGGCGTTAAACGGAAAGACCCAGATCATCACGCCGACCCTGCTTGGAGAACTTGTGTTCGATACGGTGGACGCGTCGATCCGCCAGCTTCTCAATCCGGAACTGACGGCGAGCTGGGAAAAGGGGCTTGCCTATGTCGCGGAGGGGACGATCACCTCCGATGAATATATGGAGAAGCTCGAGCGTTTCGTGGCGGGGAGAACCTACGGGGTGATGAAGCTAAACAATCAGTGTGAACTGCGAAAGAGCTTTGAACATACCGGCTCTTACTATAAAAAGTAATCGTGCGTAGATTTTAAACGCATGAGTGATAAAGGGGAAAGCGATGTTTGAAAAGATCGGGAAATTTCTGCGTTCGGAAAATGGGCTTAAGGGGGTCAATTCTCTGTTTATCCTTCTGGCGCTCCTGGGCGTCAGCGAGCTTGGGGCGGTTGAGAATGTCTGCATTCACCTGCCCTGGCTGATGATCCTGCTGTATTCCGTCGGCTGCACGCAGCGCAAGGCGCTTAAGGGTGCATATTTTATCCTGCTTGTTTACGCGGCGGTGATGCTGGTTAGAAACTTAAGTGTGCTGCTCGCGTGATGTTTACCTGTTTTTATTTGATTGAGAGGAGATGGATACCATGAAAAAAAGTGATTTGAAGATAATCGATCTGTTCAGCCTTGAGCATACCATGGCGAAGGATTTTCTTGGGCAGTTTACCTATCCGTGGGAGGCTCTCCCCCATATCGGAGATTTTGTAGAAAAACTCGGTTCAATGCTTCCCGAGAGCGAGTACACAAACCCGGCGAAGGGCATCTGGATTCACAGGACGGCAAAGGTTGCGCCGACCGCGGGCATCATGGGGCCGGTGATCATCGGGCCTGAGGCAGAGGTACGTCACTGTGCGTTTATCCGCGGAAAGGCGTTGATCGGGGCGGGTACTGTGGTGGGGAATTCCACGGAGCTTAAGAATGTGATCCTGTTTGACGGGGCGCAGGTGCCGCACTACAACTATGTGGGTGACTCGATTCTGGGCTATAAGGCGCATATGGGGGCGGGCTCCGTCACCTCAAATGTGAAGTCGGATAAGGCGCTGGTGAAGGTTCACGCGGAGGACGGCGATATTGAGACAGGGCTTAAGAAGTTCGGAGCGATGATCGGCGATCATGTGGAGGTTGGCTGCGGCTCTGTCTTAAATCCGGGCACGGTGGTCGGAAAAAACAGCAATATCTATCCGCTCTCTAGCGTCCGCACCTGCGTAGACGCGAACTCGATCTATAAAAAGCAGGGCGAAATCGCCGAGAAACAGTAAAACCGCAGAAAAAAAGTTGCCGCAGAATCCTGTCTGACAGATTTCTGCGGCAGCTTTATTATTTTGTGCCGAAGATCCGGTCGCCGGCATCGCCGAGGCCGGGACAGATGTATGCGTTCTCATTGAGGCAGCGATCCAGATGACCTACATAGATCTGGATATCGGGGTGAGCCTTGTGAAGCCGCTCCAGCCCTTCCGGCGCTGCGATGATGGACATGAATTTGATGTTCTTTCCGCCGTGCTCCTTGATGAAGTCAACGGCGGCGACACCGGAGCCGCCTGTCGCAAGCATCGGGTCAGTCACCACGATGGTCCTTAAGTCGATCGGGGTGGGAAGCTTGCAGTAGTATTCGTGAGGCTCATGAGTCACTTCATCGCGGTAGAGACCGATGTGGCCGACCTTTGCGCTGGGAACCAGGGCGAGGATGCCGTTTACCATGCCGAGACCGGCGCGCAGAATCGGAACAATGGCGAGCTTCTTCCCGGAGATCATCGGGGTCATGCAGGGCTCGATCGGCGTCTCTATCGCCACGTCCTCCAGGGGAAGGTCGCGAAGCGCCTCATAGCCCATCAGCATGGCGATCTCCTCCACCAGCGCGCGGAACTCGTTGGTGCCGGTGCGCTTGTCGCGGAGGATCGAGATTTTGTGCTGGATCAGCGGGTGGTTAAAGATCGTTACGTTTTCCATAAGTAAAGTGTCCTTTCTCCTAAGTTGGATCATAGCAGATTTTCTTTGTCCAATTTTAGCAGATTCATTCGCAAATAGCAAGGGGGCAGAGTTTATTTCGTCTCCGGCGTGTAGGCCACAATGGCATAATCGCCCAGGGCGTGGGGAACCGGGATGGAAAAATAAATGTCGCCGTCCTGCTCATAGCTGAAAGAGGATGGGAAGGTATCGGTGAAAGGGAAATCCGCGCCGCTAAACAGGTCGGTGTAATACTCAACCGATTCCTCGTTTTTGAACTTCATAAGCTCTTTCTTTGCCGCGTCGTCCGCCTCCGGGAAAACACAGTCGCCCGAGAGCACATAGCCCGCCATAGTGTAGGGATCAGCAAAATGGGAGAGACGCAGGTTGGATACCTTATTCACATCGACGGTGTTGCTGTAAAATACATTGGTCGGATAGGCGCCGCCCTTTTTCTTTGCGGTTCCCCGGTAGGTAACGGTGATCCGCTTGCGGTCCGCCGACAGAACCGTGCATTTGACCGTAACGGTGTCCTTTGCCTCGTCGATCTCATTTGCTTTCAGGAAGGAGAGCGCGTTCTTCTTCAAAAGCTCATTGACCGCCGCCTGCTTTTCGGCGCTGTCAAGGTTTGAGACGACAGGGTACTCGATGGATATGTTTCCGGAAGAGTAGGTTTCTGTGTCAGCCTTGACATTCTTTGCACCGGAGGCGGAATTGCCGCCTGCCTCGTTCTTATCCGCCGGGGCAGTGGTCTCCGGCGCTGCATCGTCCGCCCCGGCGCTCTCCGAAGCGGCGCTTGTCTGCGGCGCCATCGTCTCGGCGGCGGTGCTTTCCGCCACATCGAGCTTTTCATGCTTTTTCCTGCAGCCCGTCGCAAGACAGGCAGCGCACAGTGCGATCGTGAAAAGTGTGAGTGCTTTCTTTTTATGTATCATGGTGATTCCTCCTTTGTCATTATCAAAGAAAGGTTCCGGATATCTCTACAAAAAATATCCGAAACCTATCCCCCCTTGGGCTGCCGGCAGCCGGACTCGAACCGGCACGAGGTCGCCCCCGTCAGATTTTGAGTCTGATGCGTCTGCCATTCCGCCACGCCGGCCCGCTTACGCAACAAGCGTATTGTAGCATAAGAGCCGGAATTTGGCAAGTGGTTTTACAGCAGTTTTTCAATCCGCCTCATCGCCTCAAGCGTGTTCTCGTGGTTCCCGAAGGAGGTCAGCCGGAAATAGTTTCTGCCGTTTTCCCCAAAGCCCGCGCCGGGGGTTCCCACCACCTGGGCGTTATTTAAGAGGTAGTCGAAGAATTCCCAGGACTCCATGCCGTTCGGGCATTCAAACCAGATGTAGGGTGAGTGGACGCCGCCGAAAAAGCGGACGTTTTTCTTTTTCAGTGTGTCCGCGATGATGCGGGCATTCTCCTGGTAGTAGGCGATGTTTGCACGGCATTGCTTCATACCGTCCTCGGTGAACACGGCAGCCGCGCCCTTCTGGACGATGTAGGAGGTGCCGTTGAACTTTGTGGACTGCCTGCGGTTCCACATGGCGTGGAGCGACATTTCCTTCCCGTTTGAGGCGGTGAACACCAGTTCTTTCGGAACGACCGTGTAGCCGCAGCGTGTCCCGGTAAAGCCTGCCGTCTTTGACAGAGAGCAGAACTCGATGGCGCAGCGCTTCGCTCCTTCGATGGCGTAGATGCTGCGCGGGAGCTTCGGGTCGGTGATAAACGCCTCGTAGGCGGAGTCGAACAGGATCACGGCCTCATTCTTTAAGGCGTAGTCCACCCACACCTTTAGCTGCTTGCTGGTGTAGACCGCGCCGGTCGGGTTGTTCGGAGAGCATAAGTAGATGATGTCGGCATGTTTGCTCTCGTCGGGCATGGGCAAAAAGCCGTTTTCGGCATTGCCGTCCATGTAGGTGATCTTCTTCCCATTCATCACGTTGGAGTCCACATAGACCGGATAGACCGGGTCGGGGATCAGGATCACGTTGTCTCTGTCAAACAGCTCGGAGATATTGCCGGTGTCGCTCTTTGCGCCGTCGGAGATAAAAATGTCGCCCGCGTCTACATTTACGCCGTTTCGCGCATAATAAGCGGAGATCGCGTCGCGCAGAAAGGCGTAGCCCTGCTCCGGCCCATAGCCTTTAAAGGTCTCGGCTGAGGCCATGGCGTCAACGCCCTCGTGCAGTCCCTCGACCGCAAGGCTTCCGAGTGGGAGCGTCACGTCCCCGATACCGAGGCGGATGACGGTCTGATCCGGATGCGCTTTCGTGTAGGCGCTTACCCGGTGGGCAATCTCTGCAAACAGATAGCTTTCTTTCAGGTTTTGATAGTTTTCATTTAATTTCGGCATGGGAGAACCTTCCTTTCTTCTCCCGGCAGCTTCGCGCGAAGCGAGATACCATACCGGGACGTTATGCAGCCGCTTAAACAGGCTGAACTGCTACGATTCTACCATTGAATAAAAATCAAGTCAATAATTGAAAATTTTTGAGTTTCCCCGTAGTAACAGTTCAGCCATACGGCGTTTCCGGCGGATTACACGCCGCAGTCTCGGACAGACAGTCCCATGTGACACGCTGCGTTTCCTGCTCGGTCCGCGCGCCGATTAGCCGCCAGTCGCGCAAACTCGCTTCGCTCGGACAGTGCGCTTTGTGG
>SFNH01000080.1 GCA_004554205.1 Clostridium sp. | reverse complement strand
GATGCCGATCTGGTCGCTTCGGCTGATGTTGCTGACGATGCGGCACGGAACGCTCTCGAGTCCTGCCTTTTTGGCTGCCGCCAGTCGTCTGTGTCCGATCAAAACACGGAAGTCGCTGTATAGTGCAATGTTTCCGGCGTCCGCCTGCTCCTCTGGATCCTTTTCGTTGCCGATCGGGATGACTGTTAAGTTCTGCATGATGCCGTTTTTTTTGATACTCTCAACCAGCTCCGTGAGGTCTCCGAGATCCTTGCGCGGGTTGTCTGGGTGAGGGTAGAGGTTCGACACCTTGATCATTATCGCTGTGTCTTTGGTTGTTCTGGTTGTTTCTGTCATGGTCTGTTCCTCCTTTGGTTGATTGTGGGCTCCTTGTATGTATTCCAGGAGAGCCGTGGCCCTCCTGGATGTTTCCGACACTTATGCCTGGAAGTTATGCGATGATTGTGATCTGCTCACGGTTCTCGATGTCTGCCAGCGCGTCCTCCAGGTATTTCTTGACGTTTCCGACTGCTTGGGACTTCCAGAGTCCTCCGTCTGCCGCCACGAGCTTGAATACCGGTTCGCCGCCTCTGCCTTCGCTGATCCTGAATATAAAATCACTTTCAGGCTGATCGACCTCGAGGAAAGTGCGGTATGGAGTTAAATGCACCGGGTTCGGTACCAGCGCTTGCTCTTTGGTTGTTATTCCGGTTTTGATCACCGCTTGCTGGGTGATGCCATCGTCCGAGAACGTCTGCGACTGAGCGTTGACGATATTGCTGGCCAGGATTGCCACGGCCTCGCGGTCGTCAGTCTTTCCGCTCTGGAAGCATGACTGCAGAGAGATCAGGAAGCCTTCCTGGCTGTATTCTCTGCCGTACTCAAACTGTGGCAGCAGCGCGGTCGCTGTGAAAAGCTCCTCGCGATCTCTTTCCTCCAGTAGTCCGGAGTAGAGTCGCACCTCTGTCGGGCTCACGACCTGGACGATCATGTGCTCGCGGAGCTCGTCGCGCCTCTGCTTTATGTAGTCCACCAGGGATGTGAGGGTTGTGGCCTCGATCGGCTTCGCCTTCTCTGGCTTGTCGTATCTCGTGAGGTTCTTCGTGCAGTATGTCTTGCCGTTAATTTCGATAGTCTTAGGATCCTGAGCCTCGACGGCCAGGCTTGTGATGTATGCGATTGCTTCTTTGATCATTTTCTTTTCCTCCTTATGCTTGCGCTGTTTTTCCCATTGGTACGACCTTTCCGGTCAAGCTCTCGCCAGTTTCAGGATCGAAGTCCTCGTCCTGGACCTTATTTCTACTTCTCAAGTCGAGAGGCTTGCCGGCCGGCTTTTCTGGCTCCTGAGCCTCTTGCAGTTCGTCCTCCTTGTTCTCTGCCAGGTCGTCGAGCGACATTTGGCCGCGTATCTGGCCATCGTACTCGGCGATCTCTAGCTGACCGGTCCTCATGTTCACGCCCATGATCATCTGGGTGTCGATGGCCTCCGTTGCTGCGAGGGTAGTGGTGACGCCGATCTGTGTGCTCACGAGCTGCCTGGTCTTATTTGGTGCAAAAGTTAGTGTGATCGTGATCTTTCTCTTTTTCGTGGCGTCGGTGTTCATGTTCTGGATGTTCTCGCCCACCTGGACGAGCGCCTCGTTGACCTTCTCCGCAAAAGCTCCACCGCATAGGGTGTTGAGGTCGACGCTGCTTTTTACTGCTTGTTTCTTGCTCATTGGCTTCCTCCTTTATCTCCAGGATCTTCCTGATCCGTGGGTGCGTTTCTGTTTTCCAGGAGCGAAGGCTCCGTGGTTTCGGCGTTAATTGCCAGCGGTTGCATCCCGCTCAGCCGTCTATATATGTTTTCGTGCTCGATGCGTCGCGCCTGAGCTATCTCCAGTGATTTCCTGGCGCCTCCCGCTGCCGATCTGTCCTCTATGGACTCGATCTGCTTCCTGAGGGTAGGGGAGAGCTGCGCCTTCTGGCGTTCTCGCTCATATACTGGCTTGTATTGGTCCATGAAGGCCACCCGGTCAAGTCCAGGTTTTCCGCCTCTGTATGCCTGGCGGTGCATTTCGATCAGCGTCGTCCATCCGATCGACTCGACGGCCCGGCGTATCATTTCCGGCATGTCCGCCAGAGCCGCCTCACCTCCGAATTCACCGTGGCCGGCGATCAGGTCGCTCACCAGTAGCCACGCCTGATCCGGCGGCAGTAGGTCCGGGTTGGATGCCCTGGCCATGAGCTCGCGGATTTCTGCGATGCTTGGCGGCCACTTGCTCGTCTGTATGTGTTGGTTGGTCGCTATTGCCACGAGCTCGACCGGATCGTCTGCGAACTGTGTGGTCCAGAGGGCGATTGTGTCCTCTATGGCCTCAATGCTGTCGAAGCGTGCCGCGTTCGGGTATGCTCTGACGATCACCATGACCAGCTCGGTCGCGTTCTTTTCTGTCATGTTATCCCTCCTCGAACGATGCCAGCTTCTCCTTGAGGTATCTGCCGGCGTCAAATTTCTGGCCGGATCCTTGTGGTGCGGTTGATCCGGATGCTGCTGCCGGTTCCAGATCATCGTCCCAGCGCCCTTGGTTCAGCCATGTGGCCGGGTTTGGTATGTACTGGCCGTTGTTTCTGATCCATTGTGCTGAGTTCTTTGCCTTCTGGACTGCTGCCAGGATCCGATCAAACAACTCGGCGTTTGGTTTGATCCGCTTCCAGGAGTTTTTCGCTGCTTGCTTCCCGACTTTCTTCGGGTAGAGCTTCCAGAACTCGTCGAAGCGACGATCCTGGAGCGGTTCTTTCTTCGCGTTTTCACCATCCGGCTCAGCCGGTGGTGTATACACTGTTTTTTCTGTATCTGTGACTGTTTCTGTTTCTGTATCTGTGACTGTTTCTGTTTCTGTATCAGGTTTTGTAGGTTTTTTAGAAAACCTTTTGGTTTCTTTTGGTTCTTCTTGGTTTTCTATTTCTACATTTGCTTTTTTAGGTCTGCCGCCTTTTGAGCCGTTTTGCCTCAGTCTTTCGCATTTTTCCTCGTATTTCTGACGATCGCGGTCAAGCTGGGCCCGTATGAACGAATAGGCCATGCTGACCGCTCCTGGTTGGAGAGCGGGCTCTGGTTTGTCAGGATCCTCGTGTGAGAATATTGCACGAAGCAGTTGGCCCGCTTCGGCGTCAGTCAGTTGATCGAGGTGCTGCGCGTAGTCCAGGTATAAGATAAAGCCCCTTTTTCCGTCATCCTCTGCCATACCGGCGCCTCCTTCGTGTTTTTAGTTGAACGGCAGCTCCCCGTCGATGTCGTCCGGTATATTCATAAAGCCGTCGCCGTCTACCGGTCCGGCGGGAGCGGGCTGGCTATTTCCAGTGTGGCTCTGGTTTGCCGCTTTGCTTTCTGCGAACTCCTGGGACTCGATGATCACGTCCAGGGTGTAGACTTTGTTGCCGTCCTTGTTGGTATAGCTGCCGCTTTGCAAGTGGCCCTCGATCACAATTTTCACACCCTGGGCCAGATATTTCTCGGCGAACTCTGCCAGCTTACCGAAGGCCACGCAAGGTATGAAGTCGGCCGACTGCTGGTTGTCGTTGTTTCGACTCTGTCTGCGGTCAACGGCGAGAGTGTAGCGAGTGATCGCCATCGGTTCGGCGCCTTGTGTGTATCTGATCTCTGGGTTTCTGGTGAGTCGTCCCACCTCGATTACTTTATTCATGCAATTTCCTCCATTCTTCCATGCTGTCGAAATAGTTAGGTTTTGGCGGAAGTATAACCTCGCGTTCAACCTTGCCCTCTGTCACTGTCGAGACGCATCCGCGGCAAAACGGGCAGTCGATATACTCACGATATACCGGCTGGCGTGTCTCGACGATACTGCCGCACGTGCATCTGTACCGGTATCTTGTGATCTTGATCGTGGTCCTCACCGGCCCGCCGTATGATTTGCTCAGTGCTTCGAGCTCCTCGAGTTCATCCTCTCGGGCTTTGATCGCTTTTTCGCATCTGTTGGCACTTCCTCCGTTTAGCCCGTACACATACTCGGCGTCGTACTTTTTCCGCTCAAACTCCTGGATCTCCTTATGCAGTCTGGCTTTTCTCACGTTTATGAGGTCCTGGATCTGCTGCTGGATTGGTTTTGCTGGTTTGTGGCTCATGCTGGGCCTCCTTCCTGGTTGCTTGCCTGGCTTGCTGCCTGACGGTCGAGAGCTGCGCAAGTGTCGTCGTATTGCTTGCGGTTCATGGCTCCCGAATCGCTTACGTTGAATTTTTTGAGGATCCATGCGTCAACTTCTGCCGGAGTTACTCCAGCAGCTTCGCCCTTCTTGTACATGCGGTTGAGTTGGGCCTCTGTAAGCCGTTTCTGGTCCCCTCCGCTTGATCCCGCTGCCTGGTGGTTGCCGGCGCTTCGGTACCCTCCGGTGTATTCTGTTTCAGCGTTCAGGGGGCGTGTGTTGTCCTTGTTGTCCGGATCATCCTGGCCCTGGTCAATGCCGAGTAGCTCGAAAAAGTAGTATTTCAGGCAATAGGTGAAGGCGGATCCCTTTGCCTTGTCCGGTCCGGCGTCGTTGGTTCCCAGGGCGTGGAGCATGACGCTCATGCGATCCTCTGGGTTATCGATGTTGATCCATTCCATGACCAGGTCGCCCTCGTAGATCCACACCATGCGCTCACCGTTTTTGGTGTGCTGGATGTAGTTGGTGTAGAATACCGGGTCCCCGTTGTCTGCGTGCCTTGTTGCTGCCTCCTCGTTTATGGATAGCAGCACCCCGAGCTCATTCATGGCCGGAGTGAGGTGCTCGTAAATGTCGTCCAGGTTGATGTATGCGTACTTTACGCCGTCACTTTTCTGGCTCTTTGGGATCCTTGGGATCCTTTTCTTAATTTCCACGAGCTTGGCCACCAGAGGGAGAGAGCGGAGCTCCTTCGCCGGAGCCTCTGCCTTCTTTTCTGGGGCTGTTGCCCTTGTCGTGGTTTCTTTTGTACCGGTTTTGGCCGGTGCGGTCTTTGTCGTAGCTGCTGCCATGTTATCCCTCCTTTATAGCTTGATGTCGAACGTGTCCGGCTTTTCCTCGACGTGGATGCACTCGACTATTTCGCCGGTATCTGTCAGGATCGCGTTGCCGTCCTGGAATGTGAGGATCTTTTTGAACTCGCCCCACTTTGGCTCCTGGGTGGTCTTTATATAGTTGTCCATGCCTTCCGCTGCCAGGTAGTCCAGAAGCTCGTCCTTGTCATATTTCTGAGTGACTCCGCCTTTCTTGAGGATCAGCGTGCCGCTCAAGAGCTTGTACGTCTCCTGGGTTTTGGTCTTTTTATGCTCAACGGTTCCAAAGTACTGAGCTAGGCAGCTCGTGAGGAAGGCGGTGCGACGTTCCGCGCGCGTCTTTTCGGCTTCGATCTTCTCCTGGATCTTTGCGATCTGCGTTTCTGCCAGCTCTTTGAGCCTCTCATAGTCTGAGCGCTCCTCTGCGATCTTACGGACGGCCCAGTCGGCCACCTCGTCGTTGTCTATCGTGAAATATGGACGCCCCTCCTCTGCCTGATCCTGGTCGGATCCTTCCACGTAGCCGGTGGAGTAGTCGATTGACTCCAGGGCCTCGGTTAATGTTTCCTCTGTTGCGATAATATTCATGTTCTCCATGTCGTTCCTCCTTATTTTTCCTTGTAAAATGTTAAGGCACCATGCTCGAAAAGCCGATCGAGGTGCGTGTTGTGCCATGTTTCTCCGTCTGTGGTTGTCTCGAAGTAGAGGGCGCCCTGGCTTTCATCCCACCCAGACATTACCAGGTTGAGAGCCTCCCAGCAGTCGGCGTCCGGCTCCACCCGGTCGTACCTTCCGTTCTGGTATGGCGCGAAGGCGTTCTGCTGCGTGATCACTCCCTCGATGGTGTCAGGGAACCCGTCGCTCCAGACTCGGTTGAGAATGACCAGGATCACGAGGGCCTTGCACTCTGTGTCCTCGCTTTCGGCCTCGGCCATGGCCATCTTGGCCAGTATGTAGGACTCGTCTGCATCCCAGTCCATGGATCCGATCAGCCTCGTTGTCGTTTCCTCTGTCGCGATCTCGATCTGAGTTGTTTGCTCCTCTGTCGTTGTTGGTTCCGGTGTTTCCGCCGTTGTCTGTGGCTCCTGGTCTTTTCTTCCGGTGCCGGTCAGCTTTGATATTCCAGCCACCAGGCCGGCGATAATAGCGGCGACGATTAGGATCCGGCCCGGCCCCAGACGCTTGCAAAAACGGACGAAACGGCGTAAAATAGGGGTGTGCTTCTTTCTGCGGTGAGCAGTGGAAGTGTTCGAGCGGTGGCCCGGTTGCGACGGGTTGCCGCTTTTTTTCTGCCCGGAGCTGCGGTGCTCCGGGGTGTATACGGTCAATGTGCTGCGTGCTGCGTTTGCGGTGCTCATGGTGTTACCTCCTTTTGTTGAGGGGCGGGAGCGTGTAGCTAGGTCGTTAAGGCTGTTCATGGTCGCCGCCTCCTTCGTTCTTGTAAACATCTTCGAGAGCTTTCGCGGTCGCTGCTATGCTGGCGCGTGCTGCGTTTACCGCCGTTACTGCATGAGCCATGCTTCCCAAAAGAGCAGAAGCGCGCTGCAACTCTGCTGGTGAGGCGTTCAGTGCTACCTCGTGTACCTCAGCAGGCGCCGGATCTCCGAAGTCCAGAGAGTTGCAGAGGAAAACAAAAGAGCGGGCCAGCATTTCGCGGACGAGCTTCTCCAGTGTATTTTCCGTCGTTTCCGCTTCCAGCTTCGCTTTCAGCTTCTTGTCGTTTCTCTTGATTAACTCTTTGATTTCCTCCGGGGCTTCGCTCAGGTCGGTGGCTTCGTCGTCCAGATTGTCCAGAGTGTCAGAGTCGCCAGAGTATCGAACATAAGCGGAGCGGAAGCCGATGCCCGTGCGCGAGTCCGAGCGGGAGCGGGCGCCGTTGAGGCAGAACACGCCAGCGTCCGCACCGCTGGCCCAGTAGCCCCCGCGACACACGCAGCGTTCGCCGTCGTTATTAATCCAGAAATACTCGTCACTTTCGTAGCCGTTAGGAGGGAAAAGTCCGAGCCTGATCAGCTGTTCCGGTATGTCGAGGCTTTTCGCTTCCAGCTCAGTGAAGCGCGCGCCGTCGTAGTCTTTGTCCTCTGCCTCGGTAGGCTCCACGAAGATCTCGCCTTCGCGCGGATTGAAATAAATCGGATCGCCGTCTGCGGTGTAGATTGCTTCCCACTCCTGCGAGTCCTTGCTTTGGTCTGCGCCTGCTGCCGCGCCGTTGTTAGGTATCACCTGCACTTGTCCGTTCAGGAAGCGGATCCCGCCGACATGCTCCCAGACGTTGCCGCACATGTCGCTGACGCCTTCGGCTGTTCTGTCGTGGTTCCATGCTACCGGGCCGGAGCCGGTCAGCGTCTTGCCGTAGCTGTTCTCGTATGTAGTGCCGGTCTGTTCCGGGTGGCTGTGACTCTTGCCGCTGGCAGTGTTGCCGGTCGGCATGGTGTCATTCTCCCAGCTCTGGCGGGCCAGTGCTGCCCATTCGTCGTTAGTGAGTAAATGCCAGCCGGGGCCCTTGCTCTCGCAGAGTTGGACGGCCTCGTCGAACTTCACGTCCACGGCAGGCTTCTGGAACGGGAGAGAGTGCGGCACGCCGCCGATCAGGGTGTTGGGGTATTTGCTGATCAGGTACTCGCTCACCTTTCTGCCTTTCAGGGTTGCCGGGAGTCCCAGCTCGTCCGGTGCAAATACCACCATAATGTCGGGGATCCCGGACTTGTCATAAATAACCTCGTTTCTCATGTGTTTGCTCCTTTCAATCTTTGCTGGCGTTCTTGCTGCCAGCGTTTATAGTCAGCCTTTACGGCTTGCTGCATGAGCTCGTGCATGTGTTCGTAGTCCTCCGGGCTCATATACCCGTCTCGCGGGCCTTCTTTGCCTCTTGAAAAACCTCTTGATTTTTGTTATCATAGTTGTGGACTTCCTCTGAGTTGTGGGCTCCGGGAATGATCCACGGCGTCGGTCATTTTGGCCGGCGCCACTTTTTATGCCTTGCCGGCGTAGCGTCTTTGCTTCCATGATTCGTACTCCTCTTGTGTGTTATTGTCAGCGAAGGCTCTGCGGACCGCGTCAGCCAGCGATCTGTACAGCACGGCGCTCACTGGCTCCGGCATCTTTTCTGGTTGTATCTTTACTGTCTGCATGCTTTCCCTCCTTTTCCTTCTGATCCTGGCAGTCGCAACGCTCCCCAGGATCCAGGGCGCTCCCGCAATACGGGCACGCGTAAAACTTGTCGTATCTCAATTTTTTCCACCTCCTTTTTGTGCTTTATCTTCCTTTTGTGGCATGTCGCTCCTCCTTCCTATGCAGTGGCTACCGCAGCCCCAGGTTCTGGAGATCTCGCGAATAGGTAGGCGATCGTCATTCCCGGGAAATATGCAGCCTGGATCGCAAAGGCC
>SFNH01000079.1 GCA_004554205.1 Clostridium sp. | reverse complement strand
GCAAAAATCCATGAAAATTGCCTTCGGCAATGGGATTTTTGCCTACAACCGCCACGCTTTCTTACGGTCAGCGCAGTAAATGCGCAGACCTACTGAACAATTATCTCTTGCCCAATTAGCTCGCAAAAGTGTTCACCGGTCTCCCTCACGGTAAGGTTTACACCGCTCCCTTGCGCCCGGCACTCCCAGCCGCAAAGCCCGGAAGACAGCCCCGGTGACGATAGCGAGGCTTCCGTAGCGAGGTCTGCGCTAGCGCCGCCACCAAGCGCACTGTCCGAGCCGTAGGCGAGTTTGCGCGACTGGCGGCTAATCGGCGCGCGGACCGAGCAGGAAACGCAGCGTGTCACACGGGCTGTCTGTCCGGGAGCTGCGGCGTAAAATCCGCCGGAAACGCAGTATGGCTGAACTGTTACGGAAAGTCAGATAAATATTTAAATAGGTATTGCAATCGAAAAAAAGATATGCTAGTATAGTTATCAATTTAATGCGGCAAAGCACGCAAAGGCTGAGAAGGAGACTCTTGCCGACGGGACTTCGACAGGGAGAGGGCGTCACCGACTGAGAGCGCCGTCATGTTGGACCGGGCAATAAGGGAACACTCCGGAGCCGGTATTCTGAAAGGCATGGAAATGCCCGTAGGGGTATCCGTGGGGCGCACGTTACGCGCCGAGAGTGGAGCGTCGGTCTTTTGCATCGGGCTGGCCTCAATGCGGGTGGTACCGCGGAACGAAAGGAAATATCGTCCCGTCCCGGAATATGCAGCTGTATTCCGGGGCGGGACTTTTTTGTTTCACAAGCAGAACTTTTTTGTTTCCCGCATTCCGGAATCGAAACCGACCACATTTCAGGTAAGGAGTGAGCAGCATGGAATTTTTGACAGGAGTTAAGGAGAAGGAAGCGGTGAGCATCCGGCAGATACTGGCCGGGGAATACGGGGGAAAGACGGTGAAGATAAACGGCGCCGTGCACAATATCCGCGACATGGGCGATTTCGCTTTTGTGATCCTGCGCAAGGCGGAGGGGCTGGTTCAGTGTGTGTATGAAGCGGGAAAAACGAATTTTGACCTGAGAGATTTAAAAGAGGAGTCGGCGGTCGAAGTGACCGGCACGGTGGCAGCGGAGAAGCGCGCGCCCCACGGCTTTGAGATTCGTTTGACACAGATCCGCGTGCTGTCGGAGCCGGCGCAGAGCATGCCGATCGCCGTCAATAAATGGAAGATGAATACCTCCCTCGAGACGAGGCTGGGACTTCGCCCGGTGTCCTTAAGAAATGTTCGGGAGCGGGCAAAATTCAAGGTGCAGGAGGGCATTGTACGGGGCTTTCGGGAGTTTTTGTCCGCCCAGGGCTTCACCGAGGTGCACACGCCGAAGATTGTCTCCCGCGGCGCGGAGGGCGGCGCCAATGTGTTTAAGCTCAACTATTTCAACAAGAAGGCGGAGCTTGGACAGAGCCCGCAGTTCTACAAGCAGATGATGGTGGGCGTGTTCGACCGGGTATTTGAGGTGGCACCAGTGTTCCGCGCGGAGAAGCACAACACCACCCGCCATTTAAACGAATACATCGGGCTTGACTTCGAGATGGGCTACATCGACAGCTTCGAGGACGTGATGGCGATGGAGACCGGATTTTTGCAGTACACCATGCAGCTTTTAAACCGGGACTACAAAAAGGAGCTTGATCTGCTCGAGGTGAGCCTGCCGGATATCCGGGAGATTCCGCAGGTGCGGTTTGACGAGGCGAAGCGGCTTGTGTCGGATAAGTACGACCGGAAGATCCGCAATCCCTTTGATCTTGAGCCGGAGGAGGAGACGCTGATCGGGCGGTATTTTAAGGAGGAATACGACAGCGATTTCGTGTTTGTCACGCATTACCCGTCGAAGAAGCGCCCGTTCTATGCCATGGACGATCCGGCGGACGAACGCTTTACCTTAAGCTTCGATCTGCTCTACAAGGGGCTTGAGATCACCACCGGCGGCCAGCGCATTCACGACTATAACATGATCCTGGACAAGATGGCAAAGCGCGGCATGGACCCGGAGGAGATTAAGGACTATCTGATGATCTTCAAATATGGGATGCCGCCCCACGGCGGGCTTGGAATCGGGCTGGAGCGCTTGACGATGCGGCTTCTCGACGAGCAGAATGTCCGGGAGACCTCATTGTTCCCGCGCGATGTGACGCGATTAAATCCATAAGGAGGAGAGAGACATGGCAAATATCATCAGTGACGAGACGATGGAGTATGTGGGCATTCTGGCGAAGCTTGAGCTGTCCGCCGGTGAGAAGGAAGCGGCGAGGACGGATATGGGGAGAATGCTTGACTATATCGACAAATTAAATGAGCTGGACACGAGCGGTGTGGAGCCCATGTCCCATATATTTCCGGTGAACAATGTGTTCCGCGAGGATGTGGTGACAAACGGCGACGACCGGGACAATATCCTTAAAAATGCGCCGGAGAAAAAGGACGGCTCGTTTAAGGTGCCGAAGACCGTAGAGTAACCCTGTAAAGCAGACAGAGAGTGAGGCGATGGAACGTGAGTATTTTAGATTTGACTGCCGTAGAGCTTGGGAAAAAGATAAAGGCCGGGGAGATTACCGCCGTGGAGGCGGTGGAAGCGTCCCTGGCGCAGATAAAGGCGCTGGAGCCGATGTTAAACTGCTATGTGACCGTCGATGAGGAGGGTGCCTTAAAGCGCGCCGGAGAGGTTCAGAAGCGGATTGAGGACGGGAGCCTTGCCGGGCCGCTTGCGGGCGTGCCAGTGGCGGTAAAGGACAATATGTGCACAGAGGGGCTGCTTACCACATGCAGTTCGAAGATTCTTTATAATTTCAGGCCGACCTACACGGCGGAGGCGGTGAAAAATCTGGAAAAGGCGGGCGCGGTGATCCTTGGCAAGACGAACATGGATGAATTTGCCATGGGGAGCACCACCGAGACCTCCGCGTTCGGCGTGACGAGAAATCCGTGGAATACGGAGCATGTGCCGGGCGGCTCCTCCGGCGGCTCCTGCGCGGCAGTGGCGGCGAATGAATGCTTTTGCGCGCTGGGGTCTGACACCGGCGGCTCGATCCGCCAGCCCAGCTCTTTCTGCGGCGTGACGGGGATCAAGCCCACCTACGGCACGGTCTCCCGGTACGGGCTGATCGCATACGGCTCCTCTCTCGACCAGATCGGGCCGGTGGCGAAGGACGTGACCGACTGCGCGGCGATCCTTGAGGCGATCGCTTCCTATGATAAGAAGGACAGTACCTCCGTAAAGCGCGAGGACTGCGATTTCACCTCCGCGCTCGTGGACGATGTGCGCGGAATGCGCGTCGGCATCCCGAAGGATTATTTCCGCCCGGGTCTTGATGAGGAGGTAAAGGGGGCCGTGCTCCATGCGGCGAAGGTGCTTGCGGACAAGGGCGCCGTGGTGGAGGAGTTTGATCTAAGCCTGGTGGAATACGCCATCCCCGCGTACTATGTCATCGCCTCCGCGGAGGCGAGCTCCAACCTCTCCCGTTTTGACGGCGTGAAATACGGCTACCGGACAAAGGAGTACGAGGGGCTTCACAATATGTACAAAAAGAGCCGCTCGGAGGGCTTCGGCGCGGAGGTAAAGCGCCGGATCATGCTCGGCTCGTTCGTCCTGAGCAGCGGCTATTACGATGCCTACTACCTGAAAGCGCTGCGGACAAAGGCGCTGATCAAGCAGGCGTTTGACCGCGCGTTTGAAAAATATGACGTGATCTTAAGCCCCGCGGCGCCCACGACGGCGCCGAGGCTGGGGGAATCCCTGACGGACCCGCTTCAGATGTATCTGGGCGATATCTACACGATTTCCGTGAATCTGGCGGGGCTTCCGGGCATGACGGTTCCCTGCGGTCCTGACGCAAAGGGACTGCCGATCGGAGTGCAGCTCATCGGAAACTGCTTTCGGGAGAAGGATATTATCCGCGCTGGCTTCGCGTTTGAGAAGAGCCGGGCATACGAGACGCCTGCGATCGCAAAGCAGGCCGCAAAGGAGGTGCGCTAGATGAGCAGACAGTATGAGACGGTCATCGGTCTTGAGGTTCATGTGGAGCTGGCTACGAAGACAAAGATTTTCTGCGGCTGCTCCACGGAATTTGGCGGCGCGCCGAACACCCACACCTGCCCGGTGTGCACCGGTATGCCGGGGTCTCTTCCGGTATTGAATAAGCAGGTGGTGGAGTATGCGCTGGCGGTGGGTCTCGCCACAAACTGCGGCATTAACCAATACTGTAAATTTGACCGGAAGAATTACTTTTATCCCGACAACCCGCAGAACTACCAGATCTCCCAGCTCTACCTGCCGATCTGCCACGACGGCTGGGTGGAGATCGAGACGCCCGGGGGCAAAAAACGGATCGGAATCCATGAGATTCACATGGAGGAGGACGCCGGAAAGCTGATTCATGACGAGTGGGAGGACTGCTCCCTCGTGGACTACAACCGAAGCGGCGTGCCGCTGATCGAGATCGTGTCGGAGCCGGACATGAGAAGCGCGGACGAGGTGATCGCCTATCTGGAAAAGCTGCGGATGATCATCCAGTATCTCGGCGCGTCCGACTGCAAGCTGCAGGAGGGCTCCATGCGTGCCGACGTCAATCTGTCCGTCCGCGAGGTGGGGGCGCAGCAGTTCGGAACCCGCACCGAGATGAAAAACTTAAATTCCTTCAAGGCGATTGCACGCGCCATTGAGGGCGAGCGCAGCCGCCAGATCGAGCTTCTTGAGGACGGGAAGAAGGTTGTCCAGGAGACGCGGCGCTGGGATGATAACAAGGAGTCCTCACACGCGATGCGCTCCAAGGAGGACGCGCAGGATTACCGCTATTTCCCGGATCCGGATCTTGTTCCGGTGTATATAAGCGATGAGTGGATCATGCGCGTGAGGGCGGCGCAGCCGGAGCTTCGCACGGAGAAAATGGCGCGGTATCAGGAGGAATACGGACTTCCGAAGTATGACGCGGAGATTCTCACAGGCTCGAAGCATCTCGCCGATGTGTTTGAGGAGACGGTGAAGCTGTGCAGAAAGCCGAAGGAGGTTTCCAACTGGCTGATGACTGAGGCGATGCGCCTGTTAAAGGAGCAGGAACAGGAGCCGGAGGATATGAACTTTTCCCCGGAAAACCTGGCAAAGCTCATCGGTATGGTGGAGAAAAATGTCATCAACCGCACGGTGGCGCGGGATGTATTTGAGGCGGTGTTTAAGGAGGACGCCGACCCGGAGGCGTATGTGGAGGAGCACGGCCTTAAGGTGGTAAATGACGAGGGCGCCTTAAAAGAGGCGATCGAGGAGATCATCGCGGCAAATCCGCAGTCGGTCGCGGACTTCAAAGCCGGAAAGGAAAAGGCGATGGGCTTTATCGTCGGGCAGACCATGCGGGCGATGAAGGGCAAGGCGGACCCGGCGGTGGTAAATGCGCTGGTGCGGGAGCTGATGAGCCGGTAAAAGACAGACCGCGTGAGACGCTGCGGCTGGGTGTTCCCAGCCGCGACGGAACAAACGGGATTGTAAATCGAAGCGTTTTCGTGTAAGATATAAACGGAAAATGGACTGAGTAAGGAGGAAAATAATGCAGCCATATGCAGAGATAAGCAATGAAGAGTTGCAGGCGCTTAAGAAACAGCTGTCTGCGAAATATAAAGAATTCCAGGGAAAGGATCTGCGCCTCGATATGTCCCGCGGCAAGCCGAGCGTCGAGCAGCTCGATCTGTCCATGGGCATGATGGATGTGCTGAAAAGCGACTGTGACCTGACATGTGAGGACGGCACAGACTGCCGCAACTACGGCGTGCTGACCGGCATCCGGGAGGCAAAGGAGCTGATCGGCGATATGATGGAGGTCTCCCCGGAGAATATCATCATATACGGAAACTCCAGTCTGAATGTGATGTTTGATACGGTGTCGCGTTCCATGACCCACGGCGTCATGGGCTCAACCCCGTGGTGCAGGCTTGATAAAGTAAAGTTTCTCTGCCCGGTGCCGGGCTATGACCGCCATTTCGGCATTACCGAGTATTTTGGGATTGAGATGATCCCGGTGCCGATGCGTGACGACGGGCCGGATATGGATATGGTGGAGGAGCTTGTGGCAGGCGACATGGGAATCAAGGGCATCTGGTGTGTGCCGAAGTACTCGAATCCCACGGGCAACAGCTATTCGGACGAGACTGTCCGCCGCTTTGCGAGACTGAAGCCCGCCGCCCCGGACTTCCGCATATACTGGGACAATGCCTACGGAATGCATCACCTGTATGACCACGACCAGGATCACCTGATCGAGATTCTTGCGGAGTGTAAGCGGGCGGGAAATCCGGATCTTGTTTACAAATTTTCATCAACCTCAAAGATCAGCTTCCCCGGCTCCGGCATTGCGGCGATCGCGACATCCCGCAACAACCTGGAGGATATCCAGAAGCAGCTCAAGTACCAGACGATCGGCCATGATAAGGTGAACCAGCTCCGTCATGTGCGCTTCTTTAAAGATATTCACGGTGTGGTGGAGCATATGAGGAAGCACGCGGACATCCTGCGGCCGAAGTTTGAGGCGGTCACGGGGATTCTTGAGCGGGAGCTGGCGGGACTTGAGATCGGGAGCTGGACTACGCCGAAGGGCGGGTATTTTATCTCCTTTGATTCCTTAGACGGCTGTGCGAAAGCGATTGTCGCGAAGTGCAAGAAAGCGGGGCTTGTGATGACGGGAGCAGGAGCGACGTATCCATACGGAAAGGATCCGCGCGATACCAACATCCGCATTGCGCCGTCGTACCCGCCGCTTGGAGACCTCATTCTTGCGATGGAGCTGTTTGCGCTCTGCGTGAAGCTCGTGAGCATTGACAAGATCCTGTCGGACAGGAAAGGATAGAGTGGGGAACAGCAATATAAACTTATACAAACAGAGATGGCGGAGACTTGACAGTTTCCGCCGTTTTGTTTTACAGGAGAGGCGACAGTTTAGCCATGCGGCGCTTCCGGCGGATTTTACGCCGCAGGCTGAACTGCTACCAGAAAAGCACACGAATGCAAGCAATCCCTTTACTTTTTAAAGTTTCTGTCTTATAATAAAAAAATATAGCTGTTTTGGGCGGCGAGGGAGCGGACCGCCTGGTGGGAGAATGCAGGATGTTTGAGCGGATCTGGAAGAAATTGGTAAACAGAGAGACGATTTTATATCTGATATTTGGGGTGCTGACAACGTTAGTGGACTGGGTCAGTTACTGGTATATGAGACAGGGAGATATGGACTATCGTCTGGCAACGGCGCTTTCCTGGGCGGTGGCGGTTCTGTTTGCGTTTGTGACAAATAAGCTGTTTGTGTTCTGCAGCCGGAAACTCAGTCCGAAGGTGGTATGGAAGGAATTTTCAGCTTTTGTCATTTGCCGAGCCGCCACGGGGATATTTACTGTCGTGGCGATGATGGTTCTGGTGGACGGTATGGGGATAGATCAGGATTTCATCTGTAAGATTGCAGTGTCGGCAATCTCGCTGATACTCAATTATCTGTTTAGCAAGCTGTTTATTTTTAAGGCGAAAAAGGATAACTGTGAAGCCGTTTGATAACTGCGGCTTAAGGATTATGAGGGAACTGTTACGGACCTGAAACAAGGAGAATCGGATATGCGCAACGAAGAAATTGCCCGGATAGCGAAAGAACTGGAAGATCTGCTCACGGGGGAGAACGACGAGAGCCGGGAGAGTAAATACGAACAGGTAAAACGCCAGGGGCGCGCGCGCGAGGGGATCAGAATACCGCTGGACGTGCCGGATCAGGAAGACTCGTGGGAAGATTTGCTGGAAGAATTCGAGGATATCTGGGAGGAGCCGGAGGAAGAAACAGCGCGTGCGAAGGCAGAGGAGGAAGCGAGAAAAGCGGCGGAGGAAGAAACAGCGCGTGCGAAGGCAGAGGAGGAAGCGAGAAAAGCGGCGGAGGAAGCCGCGCGGGTGAAGGCAGAGGAGGAAGCGAGAAAAGCGGCGGAGAAAGCCGCCGCGCGTGCGAAGGCAGAGGAGGAAGCGAGAAAAGCGGAGGAGGAAGAAGCTGCGCGTGCGAAGGCAGAGAAGGAAGCGAGAAAAGCGGCGGAGGAAGAAGCCGCGCGGGTGAAGGCAGAGGAAGCGAGAAAAGCGGCGGAGGAAGAAGCCGCGCGTGTGAGAGCGGAGGAAGAAGCCGCGCGTGTGAGAGCGGAGGCGGAGGCCGCTAAGGCGAAAGCGGAGGCGGAAGCCGCGCGGGCGAGAGCAGAGGCGGAAGCCGCGCGTGTGAGAGCGGAGGCGGAAGCCGCGCGGGCGAGAGCGGAGGCGGAGGCCGCTAAGGCGAGAGCGGAGGCGGAGGCCGCGAAGGCGAGAGCGGAGGCGGAAGCTGCTAAGGCGAGAACGGAGGCGGAAGCCGCGCGTGCGAGAGCGGAGGCGGAAGCCGCAAAAGCCGAACCAGAAGACGAGGAAGCTTTAGAAGAGCCGGAGAGTCCCGAAGAGTTGGAGAAGCCGGAGAATCCGGAAGAGCCGGAGACCGGGGAAGAGTATGCGGATATGCCCGAAGAATATTCTGTGAAGGGCAGCCTGAA
>SFNH01000078.1 GCA_004554205.1 Clostridium sp. | reverse complement strand
AAGTGGAAGCTTATGAATGGAATCATAAAGGTGACTGTAGCGATCATGTGTATAATTTTTAATAATTCAGAAGACGTTATGCTATACCTGATGTGCTTTGGACTGATTATTTCATCAGTGACAAGAATAGGTATGGCGTTAAAAAAGACGGCGATCATTTACATACAATAAGTGGTGAGGAAAACGCAAAAAAGCGTTGCTATTTACAGGGTAGAAGGTTATAATCGTAACAGCCACAAAATAAAAGAAAATGGAGAATATATAATGCCACTGAAAAAAAAGCCGGTGACCGGCATGAGGGATATCCTGCCCGCGGAGATGCAGGTGCGGGATTTTGTCATGAGCCAGATCAAGGAGACATACCGGAGCTTTGGTTTTACTCAGATTGAGACTCCGTGCGTGGAGCATATCGAGAATCTGACCAGCAAGCAAGGCGGCGACAATGAAAAGCTGATCTTCAAGATCTTAAAGCGCGGCGAGAAGCTGAATCTGGAGACTGCGGAGAGTGAGACAGATCTGACCGACAGCGGACTTCGCTACGATCTGACCTTACCGCTGTCGCGGTATTATTCCAATAATGCGGCGCAGCTTCCGAGCCCGTTCAAGGCGCTTCAGATGGGGAGCGTATGGCGCGCGGATCGCCCTCAGAGGGGACGGTACCGCCAGTTTACCCAGTGTGATATTGATATTTTGGGTGACGCCACGAGCATGGCGGAGATCGAGCTGATCCTGGCGACCACCACGGCGCTTGGGAAGATATGCCCGGATAATACCTTTGAGGTTCGCGTCAATGACCGTGAGATCTTAAAGGCCATGGCTCTTTACAGCGGATTTGCGGAAGAATCCCTCGATCAGGTATTTATCATCCTGGATAAGATGGACAAGATCGGCTACGATGGTGTTTCTGAGGAGCTTTTGGAGAGCGGCCACAGTGAGGAAAGCGTAAGCTGCTACCTGAATCTTTTAAGGAGCGTTACCAATGATGCAGCCGGCGTCCGCAAGCTGGGCACGATGCTCAAGGGGGTTCTAGCCGAGGGCGTTGCGGAGAATCTCGCTCATATTATGGATACGGTTGCAAAAGTCGCTGTCGCGGAGTTCAATCTGTACTTCGATCCGACGCTGGTGCGCGGTATGTCCTACTATACGGGAACCATTTTCGAGGTTTCAATGGAGGGCTTTTCCGGGTCTGTTGCGGGCGGCGGACGATATGACAGGATGATCGGGAAATTTACCGGTGTGGACACCCCTGCCTGCGGCTTTTCCATCGGCTTTGAGCGCATCGTGACGATCCTGATGGATCAGGGCGACAAGGCGGAGCAGACCGTCCCGAAGAAGGTGTACCTGATCGAGAAGGGCGTGGATCCGGATCGTTTTACGCAGATCATGAAGCAGGCGATGAAGGAGCGAGGAAACGGCATTCAGGTTCTGGTATCCCAGATGAACAAGAACAAAAAATTCCAGAAGGAGCAGTTAAATAAAGACGGCTACACGGAATTTGAAGAATTTTACAGGGAAGCATTAAAGTAAAGGAGAAATGACATGGCAGAGTCGATGCAGGGGCTGAAGCGGTCCCATCGGTGTACGGAGCTTGGCGTCGCCAATGTCGGTCAGGACGTGACCGTCATGGGCTGGGTGCAGAAGAGCAGAAATAAGGGCGGAATCATCTTTGTGGATTTGAGAGACCGCTCCGGCATTTTACAGATCATCTTTGAGGAGAGCGACTGCGGCGCGGAGAGCTTCGCGAAGGCGGAGCGGCTTAAGAGCGAGTTTGTCATCGCCGTGACAGGGCGTGTGGAGGCGCGTTCCGGCGGCGTCAATGAAAACCTCGCAACAGGTGCGATCGAGGTGCGGGCAAATGCACTGCGCATCCTGTCGGAGTCTGAGACCCCGCCGTTTCCGATCGAGGAAAATTCCAGAACCAGGGAGGAACTGCGGTTAAAATACCGTTTTCTCGATTTGCGGCGGCCGGATATGCAGAGAAATCTTCTTTTGAGGAGCAGAGTGGCGATCTTAACGAGGCAGTTTTTGGCAGATGAGGGCTTTCTTGAGATCGAGACTCCGACGCTGATCAAGAGCACACCGGAGGGCGCACGCGATTATCTTGTGCCGAGCCGCGTGCACCCGGGCTCGTTCTATGCCCTGCCTCAGTCTCCGCAGCTTTTTAAACAGCTCCTCATGTGTTCGGGCTACGACCGGTATTTCCAGCTCGCGCGGTGCTACCGCGACGAGGATCTGCGCGCTGACCGTCAGCCGGAGTTTACCCAGATCGATATGGAGCTTTCCTTCGTGGATGTGGATGATGTGATCGACGTCAACGAGCGTCTGCTGTACAAGCTCTTTAAGGAAATCCTGAATGTCGAGATCCCGCAGCCGATTCCGCGCATGACTTGGCAGGAGGCGATGGACCGCTTCGGCTCTGATAAGCCGGATCTGCGCTTTGGCATGGAGCTTGTCAATGTGTCCGATGTGGTGAAGGACTGCGAGTTCGTGGTCTTTAAGAGCGCCCTCGAAGGCGGCGGGACTGTCCGCGGCATCAATGCGGTTGGACAGGGTGCCATGCCGCGCAAGAAGATCGACGCGCTTGTGGAGTTCGCAAAGGGCTTCGGCGCAAAGGGCCTTGCATACATTGCGATTCAGGAGGACGGCACTTATAAGTCTTCCTTCGCGAAATTCATGACCGAGGAACAGATGGCGGCGCTTGTGGCTGCCATGAGCGGAAAGCCGGGCGATCTGCTTCTCTTTGCCGCCGATAAGAATAAAGTCGTGTGGGATGTGCTGGGCAATCTCCGTCTTGAACTGGCGCGCCAGCTTGAGCTGCTTAAGAAGGACGAGTACCGGTTCGTGTGGGTGACGGAGTTCCCGCTTTTAGAGTACTCCGAGGAGCAGGGACGTTTTGTCGCGATGCACCACCCGTTTACCATGCCGATGGACGAGGACTGGCACTTGATCGACAGCGACCCGGGCGCAGTCCGCGCGAAAGCCTATGATATCGTGTTAAACGGCACGGAGATCGGCGGCGGCTCCGTCCGGATCCATCAGAGCGATATCCAGTCGAAGATGTTCGAGGTGCTTGGCTTTACGCCGGAGCAGGCGAAGGATCAGTTCGGCTTCCTGCTTGAGGCATTCAAGTATGGGGTGCCGCCGCACGCAGGGCTGGCTTACGGCCTCGACCGCGTGGTGATGCTGATGGGCGGCTGCGACAGCATCCGCGAGGTGATCGCCTTCCCGAAGGTGAAGGACGCCTCCTGCCTGATGACCGAGGCGCCGACACCGGTTGACATAAAACAGCTCAAGGAGCTGGGGATCGAGGTATCGGCAAACGAGGAGAACGAGGAGAATTAGAAATTGAGATAACTGTTCAGGTGCTGAACAGTTGCGAAGCTGAATACGTAAAGTATAGAAGATGTGAGGATGCTTTGAAGCTGTCCTCACATCTTCTGCTTTGTGAAAAGTCTGTGAAATGCTGGAAATGCGCGTGCGTATTTGATACAATGAGGGTGATAATAAAAGCGGCAGCAGGGCGAACGCGAGAGAGGAGCTGTGAAAATATATGGATGCTTTAAAGGTGCTTGTGGTGGATGACGAGGCGAGAATGCGCAAGCTGGTGAAGGATTTTCTGTCGGTGAAGGGTTTTGCGGTGATCGAGGCCGAGGACGGTGAGCAGGCGGTTGATGTGTTCTTTCAGCAGAAGGACATTTCCCTGATCATCCTCGATGTGATGATGCCGAAGATGGACGGCTGGGAAGTGTGCAGGACGATTCGCCAGTATTCTGGGGTGCCGATCATCATGCTGACGGCGCGGGGCGAGGAGCGCGATGAGCTACAGGGCTTTAAGCTGGGCGTGGACGAGTACATCTCAAAGCCCTTCAGCCCCAAGATTTTAGTGGCGCGCGTGGAGGCGATCCTGCGCCGCAGCAACACACCGGTCACGGAGGCGCGGGAGGTGGGCGGCATCTGCATTGACAAGACGGCCCACCAGGTCACGATCGACGGGAAGCCACTTGACCTAAGCTACAAGGAATTTGAGCTGCTCACTTACTTTGTGGAGAATCAGGGCATTGCGCTCTCCAGGGAGAAAATTTTAAACAATGTCTGGAACTACGATTATTTTGGGGATGCCAGGACCATTGACACTCATGTGAAAAAGCTTCGGAGCAAGATGGGAGAGAAGGGAAATTATATCAAGACGATCTGGGGCATGGGATATAAATTCGAGGTAGACGAATGAAACGGAAAATTATGCTGATCTTTATCGGCCTGATGGCGGCGATGCTGTTTGCGATCTGGGCGATCAACAACTGGTGGCTGGGGGAATATTATGTAAACCAAAAGCTGAAGGTGATGGAGCAGGCCTACGCGGACATCAATGAGGCCGCCATGGAGATCGTAGAGGGCGGCGACAGCATCGGCGATGTGCTCGCGGAAGAACTTGACAGGGAATGGGAGATGTGGCGGGATACCGCGAGGCCCGAGAAGAACGCTTCCGAGCAGGAGAGAGGCAAGGAGCGCAGGCCGGCGGAAAATGACGGTACGCTCCTTGGAACAATCCGCGCTTACAGCGAGCAGAATAATATAAAGACCGTCCTGATCGACAGCAACACCGGGAAAGCGATCCTGAACACCGGGAGAGACAGTGATTTCCTTGTCCAGAAGGCGCAGCGGTATGTGCTGGGGCAGGGCGACGAGCGCGCAAAGACTTTAAAGGAGCACGAGGATTATGTGGTCGAGATGAATCACGACTTCCGCTCAAGCTCTGCTTACATGGAGAGCTGGGGCTTTCTCTCGGACAACAGCACCATGTTCATCATGTCCATGCCGCTCGCCAGTGTGCAGGAGAGCGCGGCCTTAAGCAACCGCTTTACTACATGGGTGGTCTTGATCACGCTGCTTTTCGGAAGCATCCTGATGTACTTTGTCACAAACCGGGTGACGAAGCCCCTGCTTAAGCTCGCGGCGTTGTCGGAGGAGATGTCCAACTTAAATTTCGACGTGTCGTACGAGGACGACGCCCGGGATGAGGTCGGCGTGCTGGGGCGCAGCATGAACACGCTCTCGGACAAGCTTAAGGAGACGATCGGCGAGTTAAAGGAGGCAAACGTAAAGCTTCAGCATGACATAGAGGAAAAGATCCGGATTGATGAGATGCGAAAGGAATTCATCGCCAATGTCTCCCATGAGCTCAAGACGCCGATCGCGCTGATTCAGGGCTATGCAGAGGGTCTAAGCGAGGGTATGTGTGAGGATGCGGAGAGCCGGAATTATTACTGTGAGGTCATCACCGATGAGGCGGGCAAGATGAATAAGATGGTGAAGCAGCTCTTGACCCTCACGGCGCTCGAATTCGGGAATGACACACCGAGTATGGAGCCGTTTGATCTGTCGGAGCTGATCAGGGAGTTTGCAAATTCGTCGGGGATTTTGATCCAGCAGAATGCCGCGCGGCTCGAGCTTGAGATACCGGAGAAGCTTGTGGCGCTCGGCGATGAGTTTAAGATCGAGGAGGTTTTGACGAACTATCTGACGAATGCCATGAATCATCTGGACGGGGAGCGCACGATCAGAATCCGCGCAGAAAAAGAGAAGGACAGGGCAAAGGTTTCTGTCTACAATGCGGGACAGCCCATCCCGGAGGAGGATATCCCGAACCTCTGGACGAAGTTCTATAAGGTCGATAAAGCCCGCACCCGCGCTTACGGCGGGAGCGGGATCGGCCTGTCGATCGTGAAAGCGATCATGGACGCACATCATCAGGAATGCGGTGTGCGGAATACAGAAAACGGAGTGGAATTCTGGTTTACGCTTGCCCTCGCCGCGGATCAGTCATTATGACTGCCTGCTGTGACGACACGGCTTCTCTGGGAATCCTGCGTATTGCCGGAATTCTGCGCCGTGCTCTCCGGGGTGCTGTTTGAAGCATTCTCGGACGAGCTCGTCTTAGGAGTATAGGCGTTGCTGACCTCCATATTCGTGGTGCAGACGCCGTTCGGCGCAAAATTGTAGGAAACGCCGTCAATGACCTTGGTGGTGTTTGCTACGAGCCTCCCGTCCGCCGCGGGATCGAGGTAGTAGTACTGGTTGTCCTTCTTAAGCCATCCGGTCAGGCGCTTGCCGTCATTTTTGAAGTAATACCAGGCGTTGTCAATCTCGATTGCCTCGTCAATGACGCAAATGCCGGATTCCGGGCGCATATAGTACCAGTCATTGCCGATCTGTACCCAGCCGGTGCTTAAGGAGCCGTCCTTGCCCATGTAATAATAATTCCCGTCAAGCTTCAGCCAGCCGACTACCATGGAGCCGTCCTGCAGAAAATAATAGTATGTGTCATTCAGGTGAAGCAGCCCGGTGTAGGGCTGTCCGCTTTCCAGATAATAATATGTTTTTTCACCCACAGTCGTAAACCCGGCAGCCGCAGCCGGGAATGAAAACGCAGCAGCCATCGCGCAGGCCGCGCCCGTAATAAAGAGCCTTATGGCTTTTTTATGTAAGTACATAAAAGTTTCCTCCTTGTTTTTAGGATTTCGGGAGCACGAAGTGCGGAGAAATCCGGTATCATAGGGGTCAAAATACCTTTTTGACCCCTACATCATTATTATATATATTTTAAAGCATGGAATCGATCCAAGGTCAAGAGAAAAATGAAAAATAATTATGAAAATTCTGTGAATCCCTTTTCCTCGGAGGCCCATGTTTCCAGAGCGAGCCTGCGGTAAACGGCTTCGCACCGTGAGATATCGTCAAGCGACACCCATTCGTCCGGCTGATGAGCACATTCCAGATTGCCGGGGCCGTAGGACATACAGTTGTGGTTGTGAAGCGTCCCGGCAATGACGGCGGTATCGGTATATCCGGGGAAGTAGCTGACAACAGCTTCTGTGCCGGTGACGTCGCCGCACGTTCGGCGCAGGAGTGATAAAAGCGGGGAAGCGTCATCCCGCTCGATATAAGGACGGCTGCCGGTGATTACATAGGAGGCGCGAATGCCCGGAATCTCTTTTTCGGCAAGCGTGATTGCCCGCGCAACGATCTCCTCCGCCTTTTTCGTATCGGTCGGCGGCACCAGGCGCATATCAATCCACAGCTTGCACGAATCGGGGACGACATATGGACGATAGCCGCCGGTGATCTGGCCAAAGGTGACGGTGGAAAAGCCCAGGTCGGGATGGGAGGGAGCGGCCTTGATCTCGCGGCGGATATGGCAGATGATCTCCGCCATGGCGGCAATGGCGTCGGCTCCCTTCCACGGAGTGCTTGCGTGGGCGGTCTGACCGGTGACCGTGATCTCAAACCAGGTGCGCCCCTTGTGGGCAACCTGGATCTGACCGTTTGTTGGCTCCGCATCCAGCACCCAGTCTTTTTCGCTGACCCAGCCGTCCCGGATCGCGGCTTCGCAGCCGCGCATAAAATCTTCTTCATCCACAGTGCAGATCAGCTTTAATGTGCGGTGCGGGAGTTCCCCGGTTTTGTGCCGGCGCTCTGCAGCGGCTGCAAAAGCCGATATACAGCAGGCAAGCCCGGACTTCATATCACAGGCTCCGCGCCCGTAGATCCGTCCGTCCTTCTCGATGGCATTTAAGGGTGGCATGCTCCAGCCATCCCCGACGACAACGGTGTCCATGTGACAGATAAAGATAAGCGCCGGAGCTGACAGGTCCGAGCCGGGAAGCTCCGCCATAAGGTTGAAACGGTCCGGCAGCACCTCGCTTTTGCGCAGGGTTTTGCCGGGGATAATGCCGGGAAGCGCCGAGAGCTGACGGAATATGTAATCGCCGATGGCTGTCTCATAGGCGCCCGGGTCGGTGCTCTCAATCTGAACAAGTGCTTTTGTCAGCTTCGCTGCTGAAAATGCTTCCATAGTGTGTTGATTCCCTCCTTCATATATACTTCTCTGATTCATTCTACCACACTTTTGTAAAATTTTCCCTTGCTTTTTTGCGCTTTTGTTGTGATAATGAAATAGGCTTTTGCACTTGCTGCAAAGTCCGGCTGCTGCGAGATCATGATGTGATGAGAGATTGATATGTATTATAAGGTAGATTGTGAATCACCGATCGGGAAGATCACGATGGCAAGCGATGGAGAAAGCCTGACAGGCCTTTGGCTTGAGGGCCAGAAATATTTTGGCAGAACTGCGGGGAATGAATTGTGCCGGAGAGACGACCTGCCCGTGTTTGCGGCGGCAAAAAGCTGGCTGGAGCGCTATTTTTCGGGGAGGCAGCCAACTATTTCCGAGCTGCCTTTAGCTCCTTTTGGAAGCGAGTTTCAGAAAGGGGTGTGGGCGCTTCTCTGTCAGATTCCGTATGGAGAGGTGACTACCTATGGCGCGATCGGGAAGCAGATCGCAAAAAGGGACTGCTTACCTGCGATGTCTGCCAGGGCGGTGAGTCAGGCGGTTGCCCATAATCCGATCTCCATTATCATTCCCTGCCATCGTGTAGTTGGTGCGGATGGAAGACTGACTGGGTACGCCGGCGGAGTGGACAGGAAGAGATGGCTGCTTGAACTTGAGGGCGTAGATATGGCAAGGCATATTTTTCCATAGGAAAGGCGTAACAATTCAGCCTTGCGGCTGATATTGTCCAGCCCCGAGGGAGCGCTGAACTGTTACGGAAAGACAAAAAAATTTAAAAATCCTGTTGACATTTTTCGCTGTGTTTGTTAATATAAAACTCGCCCCTGAAAAACAGGGGGAAACATCCTGAAAAAAGATTTGAAAAAATCAAAAAAAGTTGTTGACAGATTGAAGCGACTATGATAAGATACAGAAG
>SFNH01000077.1 GCA_004554205.1 Clostridium sp. | reverse complement strand
GCCAATCTCAGCCATGAGCTGCGGGCCGAGTGTTGGACCAACGCCGAACATTTCCATGACGACTGGGTACTCCGGCAGTTGAGCCGCCAGCGTCTGCATCTCCTGCTTGAGTGCGGCGAGAGCAGAGGATGTCGCTTTAAGCTGAGATACGGCTTGTTCTACAAGCAGCTTTGCCGTGCTGGACTTCGGCATAACGCCAACGCACCCGCAGGCTTCGTTGTAAATGCTGCGGGCCTTTTCCTCGCGGAAGTTGTAGCCCTGCTTTTTGCACCACCGCTGATACTTGGTCATAAACACCTTTTCAGAGCGTTCGCGGATGCACTCGCAGTGCCAGAACTCGGCCACGAAGTCCACCCACTTTTCGCTGCCGTCTGCACGGGCAGGGCTGTGAAACAAGCGGTTTGCATTCGGAAATGTAGTATCCAGCAGTGAAACCAGGTTGTTTTTCTGCATGGTCTGCACCTTGCATCCCTGCTGGTACTGCCGATAGCAGTTCTTCAGCAGCAACCGGGTCTTCTCCTCTGGGATGTATCTCGGCAAGGAGAGCCAACGATCAAGGCCATAGTTCGCCAGCTTTACGGCGTCCTTTCTGTCGGTCTTGACACGCCTCAATTCGTTGTTCCCGTAGCCATGCACCAGCTTTGCATTGACGACGGAAACATATAGTCCCGCGTCATGGAGTGCCTGAGCTACTGGCAAATGGTAATTTCCTGTGGCCTCCATGACTACGCGCGTCTCACCGTTCAGGCTTTTGAGCCGCCTTGCCAGCTCGCTCAGTTCACTGTCGGTGTGACATACTTCAAAGGGTGAGATGACAACTTCTCCAAAGTGACGCATGGCTGCAACCGTGCTTCTGCCTTTGGAAATGTCGATGCCAACAGAGTTCATGTACTACCTCCCATACAAATCTGCAGCCGAAATCCATCTTTTTCTCGCTGCCGATTCAATCTATTTGGTGACACGAACTCTATGGCTCAACCTGCTTAAATCGAACGCTGCAACAAGGGGATGGCTGACAGTCTTTGCTGCGGACATGGAAGCCCAAGGAGAAATTGGTCAGCCAGTTGCTCCCCTTATTGTAGCTGAGGCACGAGATGGAAAGGAAGCCGGACTGGCTGCCCGGCTTCCTCGTCCAAATATATTGTAATAGGAGAAATGAATATGGAAACCAAAACTTTCAAAAAGGGCGAGGTCATTTTCAAGCAGGGCGACCTTTCCGATTGCATGTACGATATCCTCTGGGGCGAGGTGGGCATCTATGCAAACTACGGCACGCCGGAGGAGAAGCTGCTGACGACCCTGGAAACGGAGCGCTTTTTCGGTGAGATGGGCATGATCGAAGGCCGTCTCCGCTCGGCTACCGCCGTGGCGCTGGAGAAGGACACCCGCCTCAAGGTCATCACGCCGGAGAGCTTTGACGCCTATTTCAAGGAGAGCCCTGCCAAGGTACTGCTGATCATGCAGAACATGAGCAACCGCATCCGGGAACTGACCCACGACTATCTGGAGGCCTGCCAGACCGTGACGGAAAGTGTGGAACTGGAAAAGAACGGCAAGGAAAAGAGCAGCGGCCTGGTGGCAAACCTGAAGAAGTTCTCGGATGT
Organism: Clostridium sp.; assembly: GCA_004554205.1. Lineage (GTDB taxonomy): Bacteria > Bacillota > Clostridia > Lachnospirales > Lachnospiraceae > Brotaphodocola. The sequence goes on along the minus strand of SFNH01000077.1, from coordinate 7,169 downwards.
TTACCGCGAGTCTGTGAAGACCGGCGCGGACCGTTGAGGAGGTGCTTGATATGGCAGAGAAAACGTTTAAGAGCGGCGAGGTCATTTTTAAGGAGGGCACCTACGAGCCCTGCATGTATGAGCTGCTGACGGGCACAGTCGGCATTTATGCCCGCTACGGTCAGGAAAATGAAAAGCTCCTGGCGGAGCTGAAGGCGGAAGACGGCACCTGCTTCGGCGAGATGGGCCTCATTGAATCGATGCCTCGTTCTGCCACTGCCGTTGCCATGGGGGACATCAAGGTGCAGGTGGTCACGGGCAGGGATTTCGGTGCTTATTTTCAAGAGCGTCCCGAGCGGATCTATGCAATCATGGCCCAGATGGGCGGCCGTATTCGGGCGCTGAGCAACGACTATCTGGAGGCCTGCCGGGCGGCTGCTGAGGTAATGGACACCGCGGATACCGGCAAAGAGAAAAGCAGTTGGTTCAAGGAAAAGGTGCGGAAATTGATGGACGACTATGAAAGAGCGTACATCGCCGGTGTTGAGGCAGGAAGCTCCCCGTATGTCCGCATATGATGAGCACTGACCATTGTCCTGCACCGCTGCTGAGGATTCAACCACAGTTTTCTCACTATGCCCAATGGGCACGACTGGCGCAGCGCGAAAGCCTGTTCTATGAGGCCTTGGAGCTGTCCATGGCTCCGATGCTGGACGGAAATGCGGCCGCTGCATGCCGGGAATGGTACAAAAGCAGCGGCAGGGTCAACGCCATCCATGGCGCCTTTATCGATGTCAATCCCGCCAGCGGGGACCCGGCTTTCCGGGAACTGTCCCGGCGGCGCTGCCGGGAGAGCTGCACACTTGCGGTGGAGCTCGGAGCGGAGCAGGTGGTGTTTCATTCCAGCGCCTTCCCCTTTTTGCGGGGCGGCTATTTGGAGAATTGGGCTGACCTCTGCGCGGCATTTTACATGGAGCTGGCGGAGGAGTACAGGGGATTGACCCTGTGCATCGAAAACAGTCAGGACTTGGATCCGGAGCCGCTGGAGGCGCTGATGAAGCGCACCGGGGATGGTGTGCGGGTGTGCCTGGATATCGGCCACGCCCACTATTCCGGTACACCGCTGGAAGCGTGGTTTGATGTGCTGGGGCCATCCATCGCCTGTCTGCACCTGTCTGATAACATGGGCCGATTCGACGACCATCTGCCTATTGGGGATGGCGGAATCGACTGGGCCATGGCGGACCGCCTGTATCAGGGCCTTGGAAAAGAACTGCCTATGACCCTGGAAGTGGGAGGTCTGCAAGGCGTGGACAAATCGCTGGCCTTTTTGCGCCGGAACGGCTATTTCGCATTGGAGGGTTGAACCATGGGAGATCATAGAGAATTTATCCGGGAGAGTATCATCCGGGATATGTCCGAGGGCGTTATGACCATTGGGTTTGACGGCATCGTGACATATCTGAACCCGGCGGCAGAAAAGATCCTTGCCCGGAAAACGGATGAAATCGTGGGACAGCCTTTTGCCCTGTGCTTTTTTGATTACCCGGAGAATGACAACTTCAGCCAGACCATTCTGGATGCCGCCTATGACCGGGACCATACTCATGAAAACGTTGCTTCCTACTTTACCGGGGAGGAGACCCGGCAGCTTCATGTCACCACCTCTTTCCTCCATGACGGGGAAGAGCGGGTAGGCATCATCGTGGTGCTCAGCGACATCAGCGAGCTGGTGGAGCTGCGGGACGCGGTGAAGGCCATGGAACGCATCAAGGCCTTGAATGGCCAGCTGGAGCTGCGGAACAAGCTGCTTAGTGAGACCTTCGGCCGCTTTCTCTCCGACGAGATCGTCCGCCAGCTGCTGGATACGCCGGACGGCCTGACTCTGGGCGGCAAGAAGCGGACGCTGACGGTGATGATGAGTGACCTGCGGGGCTTCACCGCCATGAGCGAGCGGATGGAGCCCCAGAGCCTCTTGGCTATGCTGAACCACTATCTGGGCGAGATGACGGAGATCATCCAGCGCCGGAACGGCACCATCATCGAGTTCATCGGCGACGGTATCATGGCCATCTTCGGCGCTCCGGCGCCCTCGGACTGCCATGCCTCCGACGCGGTGGCCGCGGCGGTGGAAATGCAGGCCCGGATGGAAGATATCAACGTCTGGAACGGGGAGCGGGGCTATCCGGTGCTGGAAATGGGCGTCGGCATCAATACCGGAGAGGTCATCGTGGGCAATATCGGCTCGGAGAAGCGGACGAAGTACGGCGTGGTAGGCAGCCATGTCAACCTCTGCGGCCGCATTGAGAGCTATACCGTGGGGGGACAAGTGCTGATCTCCCCCAAGACGCGGAGCATGGTATCTGAACCCTTGGACATTGCCATGGAGCAGGAGGTGTTCCCCAAGGGCGTGAAGACGCCGCTGACTCTTGCCCAGGTGACGGGCATCGGCGGGGCTTACGGAGTTTCCTGCCGGCAGCGGGAGGAAATGCCGGAGCCGCTGGCGTGCCCCGCGCCTGTGTCCTTTGTCGCCATCCACGAAAAACACGTGGACGCGGAGCCCAGTGCGGGGCAGTTCACCGCCATGAGCCGTACCGGGGCTGTGCTGGAGACGGAGGAACCGCTGGAGCGGTTCGCAAACATTCAGATCGAAGCAGGCGGCAAGCTGTTCGCCAAGGTCATGGACCGGACGGAGGACGGCTGGCTGCTGCGGTTTACCTCCATCCCGCCGGAGTTCGACGCATGGCGCAAGACGCTGGCGTGACGGCGTGAGCAACAAACTATGACCCTGAGAGGGAGAACGTATCTATGGCGGAAATTCTGAACCGGATCATTGCACCGGACAACATCATCAGCCTCGCCGTCGTGATAGGTGCCTTGGTGCTATGGATGGGGATCCGGAAGGCCTTTGCGGCCTACGACAGCGCCGGGAAGAACGGCGGAAAACGAAGCTCTGTGGCACAGACACTTTACGATGTCATCAAATATGCTATTCTATTGGGTGCTGTGTTGACGGTCCTGCAGATTTATCACGTCAATGTGACCTCACTCGTAGCTGGCCTTGGGCTTGCCAGCGCCATCGTGGGCCTTGCCCTGCAGGACGTATTGAAGGATACCATCATGGGCATTCATCTGATGACTGACCATTTCTATGAGGTAGGCGAGGTGGTGCGGTACAGAGATTACGAGGGCGTTGTGATCTCCTTCAATATCAATACCACCAAACTTCGGAGCATTTCGGACAACTCGGTTATGACCATTTGCAACCGCAACATTTCGGAGATCGTTCGGAGTTCTGATTGGGTGGACATTGATATCCCGCTGCCCTATGAGGAGAGCGTGAAGCGGATATACGCCGTGCTGGAGAATATCTGCCGGGAGATCGAAGGGATAGAGGGAATCGAAGGCTGCGAGTACAAGGGAACGCAGGAATTCGCGGACTCTGCCGTGATCTACAAGATCCGGCTTTATTGTCCACCTGAGCAGAGGCCGGAGCTTCGGCGGAAGGCGCTGCATATCATTCAGGAGGGACTGGAGAAAGAACATATCCACATTCCCTATCGTCAGGTGGATATCCACAATCTTCCGAGAATGTGAACCGGAAGCTGAAACAGGGAACCACTCCGGAAATACGATGGCGTCCTTCCTGTTGGCGGCAAACACGAACCGCACCGGATGAACTGCGCCGCGAGGTCAATGGCACACTTCTGATAGAATCCTTATCGTGAAAGAGATGCCGTACAGGGTAAAACAACAGGGAGGATCATACGATGGATTCCATCTTCGCACCTCGCCCCAGAGAGGTCAATCCTGTGGTGGCGGAGAAAAAGGCTCAGGCGTTTCATTGGACCGGAAGGAGTTTGCGCAGATCGTTGCCCACGGCTACGACCTGCCGGAGAACTGTAAGCTCACGCCCCGGGAGGCGGCGGTCGTCAACCTGACGCTTGCCGGTGCGCCCAGTATTACCCAGCCTGTTTTTGATAAGCTCCATCCGTTTCTAAATCCGATCGAGGCCAGATTGAAGCCCATATATGGCTACAATATGATCGTTACCGGTCTCTTCGGCACTGCTCGCGACGGCCAAGAGTGGGAAGGCGTTCATGCGGCGTTTGATGCGGCGAAGGAATCGATTCAGGACTATCAAGACGGCAAGCCTGAGAAATTGGGCGGTTATCTGGGAGAGGGATTGAGAAATTTGGTGACCGGTTGCGACAGCCCTGTCTCCGGTCTTGACAAAACCAGCGTTGGCCTGGTGACCAAGCGAATTTTGGAGGTGCTGGACAATCATCCCGACCTGATGGCTCATTCTGGCCTTTCCGAAAAGGAACTGAGGGACGCCCGGGGAAGTGTGGCGCTCAGTGAGATTTCGCGCAACGCAATGAAAGCCAAGCTGTTATTACAACAGGCCGACGCCGGCCTGCGGGAACTTTCCCCCGGGGAAAAGGGCCGGTGCCTGGCGGATCTGACGCTTCTGAAGCTGTCAGAGCAGGCCGTGGAAACCGAGCGGGCCGCCTGCGAAGACACACCGGACTATAGGGCCGCCCTCGCAAAAGCCGAGCAGGATACTGCGGTGGCGATGCAGAAAAGGGAGGATTTCATTAAGAACCATCAAGAAGAGATCCGGGAGAACTACAAGAAACTCTATCCAGATAGAAAAAATAATGGAGACTTTGAAACGCAGTACGATTTGCTGTACGGCGCTCCCGGCAATATCATAACTTCCTTCTACCAGATCCCGGTTAGTAACTTCCAGAACGAACTGGGATGTAAGGGCGCGCTGGAGGCCGTCCAGAACCGTTACCGCAATGACTCGCTCCTCCAGAACGCGGCAGCGGAGAAAACGCCCAAAGAGATCTTGGGCATGGTAAGCAATCCCATAAAATTGGGCAAAGAGCTGGGAAAGCTGGAGGCCCAGCGCAAACGAGAGAAAAAGAATCCTGTCAAGGCTCCTGTTCAAGCGAATCAAAAAGTCAACAACGTTAGTGGTCCCGTGAAACAGTAGCAGCAGGCCTCTGCTATGAGTAAAAAATAAGTGTAGTTACACGCTGACCCTGCAAAACCTATGTTCGTTGTCCTGCAGGGATTCCTTCGGGGCAGAAGCTTGCCCTTGCATCACTTCGTTAAGCCGAACGGTGCTGACAGTGGATAGGACCCTGGTCGTTGGATGCAATCAAGAAAAAAGATGTCAGTCCTTATATAGAACTGCGGCACTGCGGTTTTTGTGGGGGACGCGGACAAATTAGGAGAGCGTATGCGGAAAATCAAGACATTTGTGACAAGCCTGAAATTTCAACTGATCTGCGGGACCATTTTTCTCCTGCTGGTCCTCAACTGCGCGGAGGGCGTGATCGGGTATTTCCAGTTCACCCGCTCCTTCGTGGAGGAGTATAACGAGTCCGCGTTCCGCACTGCGGAGACGGCTGCTGCCATCGTGAATGCGGACCATATTCAGGACTATCTGGCCACCGGCGGCGACAGCGACGAATATCGAAACAGTCTGGCACGGATGAACACCCTGTGCCAGAAGCAGGGCGTCACACTGATTTATGTGATCGCGGTGGATCCCACGGATTACGGCAGGTTCCGGTCGGTGTTCAACACGGTCAACGAAAGCAGCGGCTACACGCCCTGGGAGGTGGGGTATCAGCGGGATACCACCAATGAGGAATACCGGGAGATCTACCGGCAGATGTATGAGGACGGCCTTCAGCGGGAAACCGTGACCCGAATTTCCAGACTGAAAGGGCGGGAACCTCATACCACGGCGCTGATCCCGCTGACCGGCTCCGATGGCGCGGTGAAAGGGATCCTGTGTGTGGAGCGTCCCATGGAGGTCCTGAACGAGGGACGCTGGACCTATTTGAAGAAGATCTCCACCGTCACCATCCTGATGCTGCTGTTTGCCGCTTTGGGCGGGGCATCCTATCTGAACCGACAGTTTGTGAAGCCGCTGGAAAAAGTCAACCGGGAGGCCAAGCGCTTTGCCGCGGAAAACCGCAGCGTCGAGAATACATCCTTGAAGAACATCAGTCATATTCGGGAGATCTGTGAGTTGGGCTGTGCCATCGAAAAGATGGAGCATGACACGTTGGGCTATATGGACCATCTGACCACCATCACGGCGGAAAAGGAGCGCATCGGAACGGAACTGGCCCTTGCCACCCGAATTCAGTCTGATATGCTGCCCAATATCTTCCCAGCGTTCCCGGAGAGAAAGGAATTTGACATTTTTGCCTCCATGACTCCGGCCAAGGAGGTAGGCGGAGACTTTTACGATTTCTTCCTCATCGACGATGACCACCTGGGCCTGGTCATGGCGGATGTGTCCGGCAAGGGTGTGCCTGCCGCCTTGTTCATGATGATGTCCAAGATTCTGGTGAACAACTACGCTATGATGGGCGGCTCTCCCAAGGAGGTCTTGGAGCGGGTCAACAATGCCATCTGCAAGAACAACGAGGAAGATATGTTCGTAACGGTCTGGTTCGGCATCCTGACCATCTCCACCGGACGGGTGGTGGCGGCAAACGCCGGACACGAGTACCCCATTCTGCGGAAGGCAGATGGAAAGTTCGAGGTTGTGAAAGACCCTCACGGCCTTGTGATCGGCGGCATGGAGGATATGACCTACAAGGAGTACGAGTTTACGCTGGAAAAGGGCGGTACGCTGTTCCTCTACACCGACGGCGTTGCGGAGGCCACGGATGGGCAGAACGAGCAGTTTGGCATGGACCGCATCTTGGAGGCTCTGAACCGGGAGCCTGACGCCGCGCCCCGCCGCGTACTGGAGACGATGCAGTCGGCTGTGGAGGACTTTGTGGGCGACGCGCCGCAGTTCGACGATCTGACCATGATGGCGCTGAAGATGATTTAACATACGATGCTTGCTCCGCTGCTTCGCCCTGCAAAAAATATGCGGCTGCGGAACATAAAACGGGCAGGCCGTGCCGGAATTGGCAGACGCCTGAACAAAAGAGCATCATAAAGCCGCCATGCCGGTTCATTCAACCGGCATGGCGGCCTTTTTTACAGCTTCCGCCAAATATCTTGTTAATCTCTTCTCATTCTCTGCGATTAACTTGCGCAACAGAGCGGCAATCTGACGTTCTTCATATGGCCGCCCGTCTTCATGCGCGATGACCAAGCCGTAATCAGCGTATTCGTCACCAATTAACAACTTGAGCGCATCCTGC
>SFNH01000076.1 GCA_004554205.1 Clostridium sp. | reverse complement strand
GGCGATTTGCGAATACCGGCGGCGATTGCGGGAGTGCGAAGCACGGAGCAATCGACTTTCATGTATGGTGGTGTCTGCGTCAGCAGACATAGCTGTTTACTATGAAAGTCCCGGACAGTGGCTGTGTGGAGCGGCATGCTTGCATGGCGAAACACAAAAGCATTGGACGGTCAGCCCCGAGGGAGCGGTGTAAGCCTCACCGTGAGGGAGACCGGTGAATGCTTTTTACCCTCCGTTTATACAAAACCTTGACAATATATCCCTGATGTGATAGAAAAAGTAGTAACAAATGAGAAAGAGGGAATTCGGTATGGAAGCAATGGAAATAGCGGCTCAGCCCGCAGTCTACGCAACATTTTGGGCACTGATCCCGCCGATCGTGGCAATCGCGCTCGCGCTGATCACCAAGGAGGTCTACAGCTCCCTGTTTGTGGGAATTTTAGTGGGAGGACTGTTTTACTCCGGCTTTGCCTTCGAGGGAACGGTGGTTCACATCTTTAAGGACGGCATGATCTCCGTGCTCTCGGATAGCTGGAATGTCGGTATCCTGATCTTTCTGGTGATCCTCGGCGCCATGGTCGCGCTGATGAACAAGGCGGGCGGCTCCGCCGCGTTTGGTCGCTGGGCGAGCGAGCATATCAAGACACGCGTGGGCGCACAGCTTGCGACGGTGGCGCTTGGCGTGCTGATCTTTATTGACGATTATTTTAACTGCCTGACAGTGGGAAGCGTGATGCGCCCGGTTACGGATAAGCACAATATCTCCAGGGCGAAGCTGTCGTATCTGATCGACGCGACGGCTGCCCCGGTCTGCATCATTGCGCCGATCTCCTCCTGGGCGGCGGCAGTCACCGGCTTCGTGGAGGGCGAGGATGGCCTTTCGCTGTTTATCCGGGCAATTCCGTACAATTTTTACGCACTGCTCACGATCGTGATGATGATCGGCATCACGCTGCTCGATGCGGATTTCGGCCCCATGGCAGTCCATGAGCGGAACGCGAAGAACGGCGACATTTACACCACCTCCGGTCGTCCCTATGCCAATGACGAGAGTGTGCACATGGTGAAGGATAAAGGAAAGGTGATCGACCTGATCATTCCGATCATCGCGCTGATCAGTTGCTGCGTCATCGGAATGATCTACACCGGCGGCTTCTTCAGCGGCGAGAGCTTTATCACCGCCTTCTCCAACAGTGACGCGTCCCTGGGGTTAGTGTACGGAAGCTTCTTCGGCTTTATCATCACGGTTGTATTTTACATCGTGCGCAGGGCCTTGAGCTTTAAAGAGTGCATGGCGTCTCTCCCGGAGGGCTTTAAGGCGATGGTTCCGGCAATTATGATCCTGACCTTTGCGTGGACCTTAAAGGCGATGACAGACAGCCTCGGCGCCGCCGAGTTCGTGGCAGGCGCGATGGAGCATGTGGCGGGCGGTCTGATGAACCTGCTCCCGGCGATCATCTTCCTCGTGGGCTGCGGTCTTGCATTTGCGACCGGCACGAGCTGGGGGACCTTCGGTATCCTGATCCCGATCGTTGTGGCGGTGTTCTCAGGGAGCAATGCGGAGCTGATGATCATTTCCATCTCCGCCTGCATGGCCGGCGCGGTGTGCGGCGACCACTGTTCCCCGATCTCGGACACCACGATCATGGCATCCGCAGGCGGGCAGTGCGACCATGTAAACCATGTGTCCACACAGCTCCCGTACGCGCTGACTGTGGCGGCGATCTCCTTTGTCACCTATATTGTGGCGGGCTTTGTGCAGTCCGCGTGGATCTCACTTCCGGTCGGCATTGCGCTCACAGTGCTCGTTCTTCTTGTGATCAGGAAGAAAAACGGCGCCGGGCAGGTTCGCCGGCCGTTCGAGAAATGATTTGCAAAATTCCGTGATTTGTTATATACTACTTAAGTGCGCAGGTCGCACAGGATAACAAAACGAAGGAAGGATACATGATATGGCAACCTTATTGGAGAATTGGAGAAACCTCGCCTACGGCGAAGGTTTGAAAGATAAAGAGAGAGAACAGCTCTGGGCCGGGTACTTCACGATTGAGCGCGGCATCTACGAGAAGATTCTCTCGGAGCCGGATAAGGTGATCGCCGGCACGGTGAAGGAGCTGGCTGAGCGGTATGGGACCGAGATCCTCATTATGACCGGTTTCCTCGATGGCATCAACGAGAGCTTAAAAGGGTACACGAACCCGATCGAGACGATGGATGAGGATACCGAGGTTAAGATTGAGATCGATCCGGAAAAGCTGTATTACAATATGGTGGAGGCGAAGGCAGACTGGCTGTACAACCTGCCCCAGTGGGATGACATCCTGACTGAGGAGCGCAGGAAGGAGCTCTACAAACAGCAGAAGGCCTCCGGAACCGTCCGAAACGAGCAGAAAGTTTATCCGAATGATCCATGTCCGTGCGGAAGCGGCAAAAAATACAAGAAATGCTGCGGCAAAAGCGCGTAGGACACCGGCGGAGTATCTGGAGAGCAGGGGCATCTGTATCAGGGTGTGCCTGCTTCCTTTTGTTTTCAGGAGGCGTTAAAGAGGATGGATGCGTACACAGGCTTTGCCGCCGTATATGATATGTTCATGGATAACATTCCCTACGGGGAGTGGTGCGGGTATCTGACCGGACTTTTGCGGGAGCAGGGGATCGCGGATGGCCTTGTGCTCGACTTAGGGTGCGGCACCGGGACCATGACAAGACTGCTGGCCGCGGAGGGCTACGACATGATCGGCGTGGACGTATCCGGTGAAATGTTGGAGATCGCCATGGAGAGTGAGGAGAGCAAGCCGCGTGGTATTTTGTATCTGCAGCAGGATATGCGGGAGTTTGAGCTGTACGGCACGGTCCGCGCCATTGTGAGCATCTGCGATTCGATGAATTATCTGATGGAGTATGACGAGCTCGTGCAGGTGTTTCGCCTCGCAAATAATTATCTCGATCCGGGCGGCGTGATGATCTTTGACCTCAATACCATTTACAAGTACCGGGAAGAACTCGGCGAGCAGACGATCGCGGAGAACCGGGACGGGGGAAGCTTCATCTGGGAAAATTTCTTCGATGAGGAGGAAGAGGTCAATGAATACGATCTGACGCTGTTTATCCGCGAGGAGGACGGGCGCTACCGAAAATATGAGGAAACCCACTACCAGCGCGCCTATGAGCTTGAGACGCTTAAGCGGGCGATTCGGGAAGCCGGAATGGAGCTTGTGGCGGTGTACGATGCGTTTACGAAAAAACCGCCGCGCCCGGACAGCGACCGGGTCTATTTTATCGCGCGGGAGCATGGAAAATGTGAGACAGGAGGAGATCGATTTGGCTGATTATATCATCAGGGCGACGGCGGCCGGAGGACAGATACGCGCCTTTGCCGCCACGACGCGGGATCTGACGGAATATGCGAGAAGCGCCCACAACACAAGCCCTGTGGCGACAGCGGCGCTGGGGAGGCTTTTGACGGCAGGCGCGATGATGGGCGTGATGATGAAGGGGGAGGACGACCTTCTCACCATCAAGATTCAGGGGGACGGGCCGATCGGCGGTCTGACCGTGACGGCGGATTCCAAAGGAAATGTGAAGGGCTATGTATACAATCCCGAGGTGATGCTGCCGCCGAATGAGAAGGGCAAGCTCGATGTGGGCGGCGCCCTCGGCGTCGGCGTTTTGAGCGTGGTCAGGGATATCGGCTTGAAGGAGCCGTATGTGGGGCAGACGATCCTTGTGAGCGGTGAGATCGCGGAGGATCTGACCTACTATTTTGCGACTTCGGAGCAGACGCCGTCGAGCGTGGCGCTGGGCGTTTTGATGAACCGCGACAACACGGTGCGCCGGGCGGGCGGCTTTATCTTACAGCTCCTTCCGGGGGCTTCCGATGAGGTGATCTCGGAGCTTGAAAAGAAGATTCAGGAAATCACGTCGGTCACCTCGCTTCTTGACGCGGGCAATACGCCGGAGATGATATTAGAGCATATCCTGGACGGATTCGGTATGGAGATCACGGACCGGATACCCGCGCGGTTTTTCTGTAACTGTTCAAAGGAACGGATTGAGAAGGCGTTGATCAGCGTGGGGAAGAAGGAGCTTAAGGAGATGATCGACGACGGAAAGACCATCGAGGTCAACTGTCATTTCTGCAATAAGCATTACCCGGTTACGGTGGACGAGTTAAAAAATCTTCTTGAGAAGGCAAAATAATAAAAAGGAGAATATAAAATGAAAGCAAAAGAAATGTTACAGTGTGTAGACCACACCCAGCTTGCGCAGACCGCGACATGGGAGGACATCAAAAAGCTATGCGACGACGCGGTGGAGTACGGCACGGCATCCGTGTGCATCCCGCCGTCCTATGTAAAGCAGGCGAAGGAGTACCTTGGGGAGAAGATGGCGGTGTGCACGGTCATCGGCTTCCCGAACGGCTACAACACCACGGCGGTCAAGGAGTTTGAGACGAGGGACGCCATCGCAAACGGGGCGGACGAGATCGACATGGTGATCAATTTGGGATGGGTGAAGGACGGAAAGTTCGACCTGGTGGAGCAGGAGATCCGGACCTTAAAGGCGGCCTGCGGCGATAAGATCTTAAAGGTCATCATCGAAACATGCCTGCTGACGGATGAGGAAAAAATCCGTATGTGCCGGGCGGTGACCGACGCGGGCGCGGACTTTATCAAGACCTCCACGGGATTCTCAAAGGCGGGAGCGACCTTTGATGATGTGAAGCTGTTCGCGGAGCATGTGGGTGAGAAAGTGAGAATCAAGGCGGCGGGCGGCATCAGCAGCCTTGAGGACGCAGAGGAGTTTCTGAGGCTCGGCGCAAAGCGCCTTGGCACCAGCCGGATCGTGAAGCTGATGAAGGGCCAGAAGGATAACGGGACTTATTAACTTTTGGCGGGAAAGGATGGGAGATCATGAATGTTGATACAAAGACCCTGATCCGCAGGGCGATAAAGGCGATGGAGCGCGCCTATGTGCCGTACTCCGGCTTTAAGGTGGGAGCCGCGCTCCTGACAGAGAGCGGGGAGCTCTACGAGGGCTGCAACATTGAGAACGCGGCATACACCCCGTCAAACTGTGCGGAGCGGACGGCATTTTTTAAGGCGGTCAGCGAGGGAGAACGTAAGTTCTCTGCAATCTGCATCGTGGGCGGAAAGGACGGCGTGCTGACGGGATACACCGCGCCGTGCGGCGTGTGCCGGCAGGTGATGATGGAGTTCTGCGACCCGGAGACATTTCGGGTCATCCTGGCGGTAAATGAGGATGATTATAAGGAATTTTTCTTAAAGGATCTGCTGCCGATGGGATTCGGGCCGGCGGATCTGGCATGAAGGAGTGTGAACAGCATGGAAAAAAAGGCATTTAAGCGAGTGTTTGTGATTGTGATCGATTCGCTGGGCGTGGGTGAGGCGAAGGACGCGGCGGAGTACCATGATGCGGGGGCGGATACGCTCGGACATATTTCCCGAAGCGTGGAACAGTTTGAGATCCCGAATTTGCAGAAGCTCGGGATGGCGAACCTCCATCCGCTTAAGCAGGTGGTGCCGGTTTCGTCTCCGCTTGCGTATTATACGAAAATGAACGAGCGCAGCCGCGGCAAGGATACCATGACGGGGCACTGGGAATTTATGGGCTTAAAGACAGAGAAGCCGTTTATCACCTTTACCGACACGGGATTTCCGCCGGAGCTGATCGCGGAGCTTGAGCGCCGGACAGGGCATAAGGTGATCGGAAACAAGAGTTCCAGCGGGACGGAGATCCTGGACGAGCTGGCGGAGGAGGAGATCGCGACGGGGCATATGATCGTGTATACCTCGGCGGATTCCGTGCTTCAGATCTGCGGAAATGAGGAGACCTTCGACTTAAAGGAGCTGTACCGCTGCTGTGAGATCGCGAGAGAGCTTACCATGCGGGATGAGTGGAGAGTGGGGCGCGTTATCGCAAGGCCCTATGTGGGAAAGAAGAAGGGCGAGTTTAAGCGGACCAGCAACCGCCATGACTATGCGGTACCGCCTTTCGGAAAGACTGCCCTCGACGCTTTGAAGGAGCACGGCTTTGACGTGATCTCCGTCGGGAAGATCAATGATATCTTTGCCGGCTGCGGCATCACGGAGGCCATGCGCTCGAACAGCTCCGTTCACGGCATGGAGCAGACTATCGAGCTCGCAGAGAGGGACTTTCACGGGCTCTGCTTTGTGAACCTGGTGGATTTTGACGCGCTCTGGGGACACCGGAGAGACCCGGAGGGATACGCGAAGGAGCTGGAGCGGTTTGACGTAAAATTAGGGGAGCTGCTTGAAGTCCTCGGCGAGGATGATCTTCTGATGATCACGGCGGATCACGGAAACGATCCGACCTACACGGGCACGGACCATACGCGGGAGAAGGTGCCGCTTCTGATGTATTCTAAGAGGTTTAAGGCAGGCGGCGCACTCCCGGAGACTGATTCGTTTGCCGCGGTTGGGGCGACGGTCGCGGAGAATTTCGGTGTGGCGATGCCGGAGGGGACGATCGGCGAGTCCCTGCTTTCCGAGCTCTAACCGTGAAAGATATTACCCGGATAATGGTACAGTTCCGCGTAGGATTCAAGCTCGGACTCTGACTGGGGCAGGGCCGGGATCAGACCGGTGCAGTCCGAGGCAGAACAGGCTTTGATATCCAGAGGGTTCGGGTCGTCGCAGCCGTAGGGATCGTTTTTCGGCGGCTCCTCGATGGGAGCCTGTTCCGGTTCTGTTTTTTTCGGTTCTTCTATCTTCATAAAAAATCACCACCTCACGGATAGTATGAGGTGGTGATTGCTGTTTTATTCGTAACTGCTTCGTACTTCACATTTTTTTAATCACGCGCCGCGGCAAGCGCTGCCTCGATAAACCCCCGAAACAGCGGATGGGGGCGGTTCGGACGGGATTTTAACTCCGGGTGCGCCTGGGTCGCGACAAACCACGGATGTGAGGGAAGCTCAATCATCTCTACGATCCGCCCGTCGGGGGAGATGCCGGAGAGCATCATGCCATTTTCCGTAAGGACGGCGCGGTAATCGTTGTTGACCTCGTAGCGGTGGCGGTGGCGCTCGTGGATCGTCTCCTCACCGTACAGCGCGAACGCTCTGGAGGTCTTGTCGAGCACACAGGGGTACGAGCCTAAGCGGAGCGTGCCGCCGATGTCCTCGATACCGTCCTGGTCGGGCATTAAGTGGATGACCGGATGGGTGGTGGCGGGGTCAAGCTCCGCGCTGTGGGCGTCGGTGTAGCCCACCACATTGCGGGCAAATTCCACAATGGCAAGCTGCATGCCGAGGCACAGCCCCAAAAACGGCACACCGTGCTCGCGGGCGTAGCGGATGGCGTAAATCTTTCCGTCGATGCCGCGGGAGCCGAAGCCGCCCGGCACAAGGATTCCCTTTACATCGCAGAGGAGTTCGTCCACATTATCGGGAGTCACCGTCTCGGAATCGATCCATTTGATGTGTACGCGCGCGAGGTTTGCCACCGCGCCGTGCTTTAATGCCTCCACCACGGAGATGTACGCGTCGTGGAGCTGAATGTATTTTCCCACTAAAGCGACAGTCACGTCGCGCTTGGGGTGCTTCCAGGCGTCGATCATTGCGCGCCACTCCGAAAGATCCGGCTCCGGGCAGGGAAGCTTTAGACACTCACACGCCACCTGGGCAAGCCGCTCCTCCTCCATGGCAAGGGGCGCCTCGTAGAGCACCTCCACGTCCAGGTTCTGGAGCACATGGGTCTTCGGAACATTGCAGAACAGGGCGATCTTGCTGCGGATGCCGTCGTCTAAGGGGTGCTCGCTGCGGCAGACGATGATGTCGGGCCAGATTCCCATCCCCTGAAGATCTTTTACGCTTGCCTGGGTGGGCTTGGTCTTTAACTCTCCGGATGCTTTTAAGTAGGGGATCAGCGTTACATGGATCAGGATGGCATTCTCGTGTCCGACCTCGTGCTGGAACTGACGGATCGCCTCGAGAAACGGCTGGCTCTCGATGTCGCCGACGGTGCCGCCCACCTCGATGATGGCGATCTCCGTCTCCTTCGTGGAGAAATTGCGGTGAAAGCGGCTCTTGATCTCGTTTGTAATGTGGGGGATCACCTGAACGGTGCCTCCGCCGAAGTCGCCGCGCCGCTCCTTCTGAAGCACGCTCCAGTAGACCTTTCCGGTAGTCACGTTGGAATTTTTGGTGAGGCTCTCGTCGATAAAGCGCTCGTAATGCCCCAGGTCAAGATCCGTCTCCGCGCCGTCGTCGGTGACGAACACCTCGCCGTGCTGCACCGGATTCATGGTGCCGGGGTCGATGTTGATGTAGGGGTCGAATTTCTGCATGGTGACTTTGTAGCCGCGGGCCTTTAAAAGACGGCCGAGCGAAGCTGCGGTGATGCCCTTGCCGAGCCCGGACACAACGCCTCCGGTGACAAATACGTACTTTACTGGCATGATTTTCAAGCCTCCTTTTTGTGTGTGGATGGTCGACAGTGTATAATCGTTCCGCGAAAAAATAACTTTCTTATTATACAACTATGGCATTTTAAAATCCAGATATTTTTTTAAAATTTGTGGCAGCTCAGCCATGCGGATTCACCGGCAGATTTTACGCCGCAGTCGCCGGATAGACAGCCCGCGTGACACGCTGCGTTTCCGGCTCGGCCCGCGCGCCGATTAGCCGCCAGTCGCGTGAAACTCGCTTCGCTCAGACAACACGCTTTGTGGCGGCAGCTAGCGCAGGCCTCGCTTCGGAAGCCTCGCTATCGTCACCGGGGCTGTCTTCCGGGCGTAGGCGGCTGGGAGTAGCCAGCTACGAGGGAGCGGAGTATATACTCACCGTGAGGGAGGCCGGTGAACACTTTTGCGAGGTGCCCGAGCAAAAGTTTTACATCCGGCGACC
>SFNH01000075.1 GCA_004554205.1 Clostridium sp. | reverse complement strand
TTTGTGTTTTGGAAAGAAGATTCAATCGCAAAAAGCGACAAAACCCGCCGGAATCCGAATATATTTTATCGCCCTACAACATCTGTCATTTTAAAGCGGGAATATGCACTAAGTATTGTAATCATTGCGCCGCGCTCACGCCTTCTCCTTTCATATTATCCAAAAAAGTACAATCTGTTTCTCGGTGTGTTATCGCGGGAGTTCTTAACATTTTTCTTACGATTGGGCAAAAAACCTTACAATCCCCGCCCGCCTATTGCCAGTTGTTCCCGCCACTGCTATAATAAGGTCACAGCAAAAAGAAAGGGTGGACTGTGATGAAACGGAAAGCAGGATTAACCTCGGTTCTGACCATTACCTGCCTTCTTCTCGGCGCATCACCCGCCATCGCGGGCGAGTGGCGCAAAACGGACAATGAGCAGTGGCAATACATTCAGGATGACGGAAGCAAAGCAACCGGCTGGCTGGAGCTTGATGATGAGCGCTACTATCTCGACGAGAAGGGCAACCTGGTATCCAACCGCTGGCTGAAAAATGACGGCGACTGGTACTATCTCGATAAGGACGGCGTTATGGCAAAGGATACCTGGGTGGACAATTACCATGTGGACAAAACCGGGAAGATGGATAAGAAACGATAAGCAGCGATAAACAACAACTCAATACTTTGGAGGTATCACTATGAAAAAGAAACTGATCGGCATGACTGTCCTTAGCGCCGCGCTCGCGCTGTCCGCGGGCACCACCGCATTCGCGGCAGGGTGGGAGCAGAGAAATTTCTCCGGCGAGACAAAGTGGACCTATGTGGATGACAAGGGCAACCCCGTAAAATACGCGGGCTGGTTCACAGATCCGGCTGACGGAGCCATATATTATATGGACCCGGACGGAGCCATGATGGCAGATACTGAGGTGGAAGGCTTTAAGCTCGGCCCTGACGGTCGCCGTATCGAGAAGACAGCCGAGGATCTCGCGGAGGAAGCCGAGCGCGCCGCAAAGGCCGCCGCGCGCAAGACCCCGGGCAAGGAGCAGGCCGCAGCCAATGTCGCTGCGAAAGCCGCGAAAACCGCCGAGGCCGCAGCCAGCACTTTCCGCACTCCCTATCAGGCGGAGATGAAGGTGCTCATAAACACGGTTCTGACCGAGACAAAGAGCAGGAGGACCGGCAGCTCCGTGAAAGATGGCAAGCAGGAGGACAATGTAGAATCCATTTACTATTTTGTGAATCCGGACGGCTACCGTTTCCTGACGGCTTCGCTCTGGAAGATCAGCAAGCCGACTGCCGCAAACTACAAGGAGCAGGCATTTGAACTGGCCTACCACTTTGACTCCGCTATGGCGGATGTGGAGCTCTACGACAGTGCCTACGGTGATCTTGTAATAGCGGCGCTCGGCGAATCGGAGGGCAAGGCAGTCGTGGACTTCGTTCAGGGCGAGCGCGAGAAGGGCGTAACGGAGCTTAAGCGGGCCGGAAAGACGGATGCCGGAAACAGCTATTCCTTAACCTACTCAAATAATTACCTCACGCTCAGCGTAGTGTGCAGCGAGACCGAGCCGGAAGCGGCTTCCGAGACTACAGAAGCCCAGCAGTAATGGTCATTATAAAAAGGAGTTCCACTTGCGGAACTCCTTTTTTACTTACTCTTTTATTTACTCTTTGATCTCAAATGTCATGTAAGTGCCCTTCGGGACCGTCGTCTCATACATGGGGGCTCCCTTCGCCTCATATTCCGACTGCCGGTAAATCTTCAGGCGGATCTCCTTGTCCAGGTAGAAACCGCCAAAGCTCTCTTCGCCGGACATCTCATAGCTGAAGTCCTGCACCGCCGCCTGGTCGTTGATCCCCTTGACCGCAACGTCCGCAAAATACGCCGCATCCTCCGGGGATGTCCCGTCCTTCACCACAACTGCAACCGTCACATAATCCTTGCGGGGATAAAGCTTAAAGTCGATCGCATAGCCCATCGGATAATCTGTCTCGTCCAGATAGATCTCATCGACATCCTCCTTAAGCTGTTCCTCGTCAAGTTCGATGTCCGTATATATGTTAAAATCGGGGCTCTCCGCCATCTCCGGGCGCACGATATTGCTCTTTGTGCATCCGCTCAAAAGCGCAATACAGCCTGCAGCAAGCAGAAAGGTTCTTATGCTATGTCTTCTCATGTCCGTTCCTCCTGGTTTCTCAAAATCACGCAGTCCATATTATAAACGATATCATCCGTTTTGGGTAGAGAGTTTCGGAAAAAGTCAAAAAATCTTCATATTTACGTCAGATTCTCGTAACTGTCTGGCCGCGTGGCTGAACAGTTACAGATTTTCAGTTCCCTCCATCCGTGATAAACGCCTCAAAACCGGAGCTGTACACTTCCCTTCCATCGGGGTATACCCACATTGCCTCGACGTCCTTAAGGCCCTCGATGAAGCGCTCGCCCTCCTCCGGCTCCATGTTAAACACCGCCGTGGAGAGACAGTCTGCCATGCCGGAATCCTTGCAGATAATGGAGACCGATGCATACCGGTCCCACGGCATGAGGAGATCGGGATGAATGATATGGTGATAGTTCTTCCCGTCTACCGTGTAATACCTCTGGTATGTTCCGCTGGTGACTAAGGACATATCCTTAATCCCGGCACGGTGCAGATACGGATTCGTGCTGCCCAGATCCGGATTCTGGATCCCCACCTGCCACAGACTTTTGTCCGCCCGGTCGCCGATCGCGCGCACGTTCCCGCCGACGCTGACGAGTGCGTGGGTAACCCCCTTTTGCTCGAGGCTGCGGCATGCCATCTCCGTGGCATAGCCCTTCGCCACAGACCCCACATCAAGACTCATATCCCTGTCCGAGAGGTAGGCCGTGGAGGCCTCCTCGTCAATCTCGACCTTGTCGATATCCGTATGCTTCGCCGCTTCCTCAAGCGCCTCCATGGGCGGCAGCTTTGCTGTCCCGGGGCTATTTATCCCCTCCGTCCGGTATTCGTGCCAGATGGACAGCACGCTTCCCATCGCCACATTCATCCTGCCGGAGGTCAGCTCATACATTTCCTTCGCTTCCCGAAGCATCCCGATGATCCGCGCATCGACCTTTACCGGGCGGATTCCGGCATTGTCGTTGATCGTCTTTAAATTATTCAGCCCGTCATAATCTTCATAGATGTCATACAGACGGTGATATTCCCGCATCTCCTCGTAAAATTCCCTCGTGTAAGCCGAAAAGGCCTCCTCACTCTCCGCATAGCCCACCACGCTCGTCACCGTATCGAACAGATCGAGGTACTGGACATCATAGCGCTTTAAGCTCCCGTCCTGCCGTTCAGGCTTTGTGTCCTTCCGGCACCCGCTCCCCGACACTGCCACAAAAAGCGCCAGGAGCAGCGCGCCGATCCTTCTTCCTTTTTTCATACTGTCAACTTAGACCCCTGTCCCTTTCTAGTCTGATTCCAGCGACCAGTATGCCACAACTTCACGGTTCATGCAAGAGTGATTTTCCGTTCTCTAGCCCTCCATCTGCCGTCCCAGAAAGCCGGCCGCTGTTCCCGCCAGCTTAAGCTCCATATCTCCGAATTTCGCTCTCGGCTCACGGCTTAAGATTGCCACGGCTCCGATGGCATCCCCCTCGCAGAGGATCGGCGTCACCACCTCCGCCGTCACTCCCTCGATCTCGTCCGCCGTGATCGGTACAAACTGCTTGTCGTCCTTGCCCGCCACGATCGTTTCCCGCTCGTTTATCGCATGTTCGAGCTGCTTGCTGATATTCTTCTGGAGCAGATCCTTCTTCGGGCCGCCGGACACCGCGATGATCTGATCCCGGTCCGTGATACAGACCATCATGCCGGTAGACTGCGCCATCGACTCGGCATACTGGGTTGCGAACGCCGCCAGCTCGACCATGGGGGAATATTTCTTCAGGATGATCTCCCCCTCCCTGTCGGTAAAGATCTCAAGCGGCGTTCCCTCCCTGAGCCGGAGAGTCCTTCGTATCTCCTTCGGTATCACCACCCGTCCCAGGTCGTCAATTCTTCTCACTATACCCGTAGCTTTCATACAACAATTCCTCCGTTTATTTTAGCTTCGCTCCAGCAGGTTTCAGAAAACTCCTGAAACGCTGTACTTTCCGTTTCTGGAAATAGTATCTGTAAAGTAAATGATTTTATACTTATGTAAGACATGATGAGGGGGGCAAAAAGTATTTTGGTTTCTACAATGCCAGCGCGGAAATCTCCCCTAAGATTTCCTTTGCCTTCTCCATCATCGTGCCGCAGTCCTTATTTTTATTTTTTCGGTCGATGAACTGAAAATACGGCTGATCCGTCATCTGAAATTTTAACCCGCCCTGATATTTTTCGATGAGCGGCGGAATCCCGGAGGTATTCAGTTTTGCTTTTGGATACATGGACAGCCGGACTTCCTGGCGGTTCACCTTCACCTCCGTCACATAAGCGCGGTGCGCCACAGCCTTTAGCGCCGCCACTTTAAGGAGATTCTCAACCGCCTTCGGAATGTCTCCGAACCGGTCGAGCAGCTCATCCTGCATATCCAGGTATTCCTCCTCATTCTCAATGCCGGAAATCCGCTTGTAGATATCCAGCTTCTGATATTCATTCTTAATGTAGGACGACGGAATATAAGCGCTTACATCGCACTCCACGACCGTCTCAAACGATTCCTCCTCCGTCTGCTGCCCCTTAAGCGCCCTCACCGCCTGATTTAACAGCTTGCAGTAGAGATCGTACCCCACCGCCTCCATGTGACCGTGCTGCTCCGCCCCCAGTACATTGCCCGCGCCCCTAATCTCGAGGTCACGCATGGCGATCTTGATGCCCGAGCCCAGCTCGGTAAACTCACGGATTGCCTGAAGGCGTTTCTCAGCCTCCTCCTTTAAGATCTTATCCCGTTTGTACATGAGAAATGCGTAGGCAGTCCGGCTTGAGCGCCCCACGCGCCCGCGTATCTGATAGAGCTGGGAAAGTCCCATCTTATCCGCGTCGTGGATGATCATGGTATTCGCATTCGGGATATCAAGTCCGGTCTCAATGATCGTGGTTGACACCAGCACATCGATCTCACCGTTTATGAAGTCGAACATGATCCGCTCCAGCTTATGCTCCGGCATCTGACCGTGAGCGTAAACAACCGTGGCGTCCGGCACCAGCTCCTGCACATGGGCGGCCACCTCATCAATGTCTTTCACACGATTGTATACATAATACACCTGCCCGCCGCGCGCCATTTCTCTGCCTATCGCCTCGCGCACCATCTCGTCATTGTATTCCATCACATAGGTCTGAATCGGCACGCGGTCCACCGGCGGCTCCTCCAGAACGCTCATATCGCGGATCCCGACGAGGCTCATGTGAAGCGTTCTCGGGATCGGCGTCGCGGTCAGGGTCAGCACATCGACATTTTCCTTGAGTTTTTTGATCTTCTCCTTGTGTGAGACGCCGAAGCGCTGCTCCTCGTCGATGATCAAAAGCCCCAGATCCTTAAATTTCACGTCCGCGGACAGTGCGCGGTGCGTTCCGATGACGATATCGACAAGCCCCCTCCCAAGATCCTCGAGCGTCTTTTTTATCTCAGCCGGGGTTCGGAACCGCGACAGCAGATCGACGCGCACCGGAAAATTCTTCATCCGCTGCTGGAAGGTATTGTAATGCTGCTGCGCCAGGATCGTCGTCGGAACCAGATACACCACCTGCTTGCCCTCCTGAACTGCCTTAAACGCCGCCCGCAGCGCGATCTCGGTCTTGCCGTAGCCAACGTCTCCGCAGATTAAACGATCCATGATCTTCGGGCTCTCCATGTCATGCTTCGTGTCCTCGATGGCCGCAAGCTGATCCTCCGTCTCCTCGTAGGGGAACAGCTCCTCAAACTCCTTCTGCCAGACCGTATCCTCCCCGTAGCGGAATCCGCTCGACTCCTGACGCGCCGCGTAGAGCTGCACCAGATCCCTTGCAATATCCCTGACGGCGCTCTTCACCTTCGCCTTGGTGCGGTTCCACTGCTCGCCGCCCAGCTTGTTTAATTTCGGCGCCTTCGCGTCGGCTCCCGCATATTTCTGGATTCCGTCAAGCCTGGTGGCCGGCAGGTAGAGATTGCCGCCGTCCGCGTACTCGATCTTTAAGTAATCCTTGACAACCTTGTCCTGCTCGATCTTTTCTATGCCGCGGTAAATACCGAGACCATGATCCTCGTGCACCACATAATCGCCCACGGAAAGCTCCGCGAAGCTCTGGAGGCGCTTCCCCTCGTAGGAGGGCCTTTTGCGCCGTTTCTTCTTTTTCTCCGCGCCGAACATATCGTCCTCGGTGATAACGATAAACTTGATCTGCGGATACTCAAAGCCGCGATGAAGCCTGCCGTAGGTCACCATGATTTCTCCCGGCCTTACCTGCCGCTCCCCGCTGTCCGGGCAGAACGCCCTTAAGTCGTACTCCCGCAGATCCCCCGCCAGGCGGCTTGCCCTCGTCCGCGAGCCGGAAAGCAGGACGATCCGGTAATTTTCCTTCTTCCACCGCTTCAGATCTTTGATCAGAAGCTCAAAGCTGTTCTGATAAGAATTTACATTGCGCACGCTTAAGCTGTACTTTTTCTCCACTGCCATCCCCGGAAGCTTCTGCTCAAGCCCGGTTAAGTACAACGTGTCCGGGCGTGCGGCGCGCGCCAGCACCTCCCTTGCCGGATAGAGAAGCCCGGTCTGTCCCGGAAGCAGGTAGCCCTTTTCCAGACGGTGCGCCATACTCTCCCGAAACTCAAGCTCCACCGCCTCGCCCCGCTCCTTAAGTCTTGCGGGCTCATCCAAAAAGATCATGCTGCTCTCCGGCTCAAAATAATCGAGAAACGACACCGTCTCATCGCAGAAATAGGTCAGGCACGCATCCATCCCGCCCCGCTTCCAGCCCTCCTCGATTCCCTCCGTGAGCTCCCGTATTATGCCGGAGATCCGGTACGCCTCCTCCGTCTTCATGGCATCCCGCAGCTTTTTTGAGAAGGCTTTTTCCTCCCTGCGAATCTTCTCCACGCCCTTATCAAGCTGCGCCTTCGTCAGCACGATCTCCGACGCCGGATAGATGTCGACCGCGTCAAGCTGCTCCACCGACCGCTGGCTCTCCGGATCAAATGTCCGGATGGAATCCACCTCCGTGTCCCACAGCTCGATCCGCACCGGAAGCTCCTCGGTAAGCGGGAAAATGTCCAGGATTCCGCCCCGGACACAGAACTGCCCCATGCCGTCCACCTGTGCGGTACGCTCGTAGCCAAGCTCCGTCAGGCGTTCCTTCCACTCATTTAAGTCGAGCTCCTGTCCCGCTTCCACATGGAGGATCTGACTGCGGAGCCGCGCAAGCGGCAACAGGTGATCCATCAATCCGTCCAGGGTCGTCACCACCACGCCGGAAGCATCCTCAAGCAGATGCTTTAAGACCTGGATCCTCTGCCTGGTAAGCAGATTTCCGTGAATATCCGCATTGTAAAACAGAAGATCCTTCGCCGGATACAGCCACACATCCGAACGAAAGCAGCCGAAGTCATCGTAAATCTCCTTCGCCCGCCCGTCGTCGTAAGTCACCACCAGCTTCCACGGCACGTCCGTCACTGTCTCGTGCATCAGATGCACCTTCTGGGAATCCATGCAACCGCTGACCTGAATCGGCCCCTTTTTCCGCTCGAGATCCCGGTTCATGTCCTCATATTCGATCAATTCCACAAGTGGATTTGCAAATACCTCGCCCATCAGTCCGCTCCCTGCTCCCGCGCTTTCTTTTTCGCGTTATAATGATTCATCGCCCGCTCCGCGCCGTCCGTCATCATCATCACCGCCGCGTCCGCCGCCTCGCGGAACGCCTCGTCCATCAGCTTCTGCTCTGCCCCGGAAAACCGTCCGAGCACATAATCGGCTAAATCCATGCGCGGGGGCTTCTCCCCCACGCCCACCTTGATGCGCGGAAACTCCTGCGTTCCCAGATGGGCGATGATATTTTTAATGCCATTGTGCCCGCCCGCGCTACCCTTAAGCCGGATGCGAAGCTGCCCCGGCTCTAAACTGATATCATCATAGACCACGATCAGCTCCTCCGGCGCTGCCTTATAATAATCCACAGCCGCCCGGATACTCTCGCCGCTCAAGTTCATAAAGGTCTGGGGCTTTATAAGCAGTACCTTCTGCCCCTCGATGACGCCCTTTCCGCACAGCGCCTTATGCTTTTTCTCACTCACATCGATCCCGTACCGGTCCGCCAGCACATCGATCACCGAAAAGCCGGCATTGTGTCTTGTCTTATCATATTCCCTTGTAGGGTTTCCAAGTCCTGCAATCAGATACATTTTTTATTCCTCTCGTTCCCTGCCCTCTAAATGCTCTTTCACCATATTGTCAAACCACTCTCCCTCGCCGGAGCCATTCATCAAAATTCCCTGATCTCACCGGCCAGCTCAAACGGAATGACCGCGCCGGCAGCCGTCTGTGTGTAAGCCTTTTCCTTATGCATATATTCCACAATTTCTCTGGTCTTAAATGACTTAAACTTCGCGATCACTTCATCGAGAATACGCTTTTCCGCGTCAGCTATCACGGAATAATCTGCGTTTCTGGCCGGATATATATGCAGCATCAAGTCGTAATTACAGCTTACCTCTTCCTGTACATTCAGATTTTCGAGATTCATAAGGCTGTAATGGCCTACCGGCAGCGCGCCCATCGCCTCATGCCGATATACAAGGCCTGTGATGGCCCTTCCGTCGCGCTTATAGGATAATGCGTCCGCATACCAAAGCAGCTTCATAAGCTTTACCTTAAACAAAGTTTGCTAAAACCACAGAAAAAGAAGAAAGAAAAGAAAGATAAAAAGAAGAAAAAGGAGGTAAAAAATAATGAGAACTCTTAATAAGATTTTTAAATTAGATAAAGAAAAATTCAAAATACCGAGATGTGTTCAGGATATT
>SFNH01000074.1 GCA_004554205.1 Clostridium sp. | reverse complement strand
GCTGGTCATAGATATTGAGGCTGACCATCTCAACAGAGGCATAATCCATTGCGAAGCCGAGGTTCTCACGCACATTGAAATCCGGATAGTTCTTCTTGAGATACGAAATGCTGAGAGTCTCCGGAACACTGGGAATCTCCTTGGCGTGGGAATCCGGATATTTTGAATTGACACCTTCCGCAAAAGCTTTGATGGCGTCCCTGCGTTCCGACTCAGTTTTACCATGGAAACTGATATAAGTCTGAACTTCATAATTTGTTTTATCCACCGCAATCAGCGCGCGGCCAGGCACGTTTCTGGGCTCGATCCGGCAGCGCTCCAGCACAGCACTGTACTCGCTGCGGTCATTGCAGGTGAACGCAATACGAAGCCCGATGTTGGCCATGTAGCGATAGCCGAGACCGGTAGTCTGCGCGTTTGTGATTACAATCGTAATGCCATAGGTGTTGCCCTCACGGATCAGATACATCAGCTGCGACTCAAAATCCTCAGCGTAGAGCTCCTTAAACACGCTGAAGTTATCGAGCATGAATACGATGAGCGGCAGATCGCTATAGCCAGCCTCCCGATAGGATCGGAAGGAGCTGAGACCGGAATCAGAGATCTTCTGCTTGCGGCTTTCAATCTCCTCTGTCAACAGCTTGAACAGATTTCGGAACTTTTCGTTTTCAGACGCTGTAACCACGCCGCCAACATGGTTCAGCTGTTCGTAGTTTCTGAGGAACATGGAACCGAAGTCCGCAATATAGATGGAAACTTCCTCGGGAGAATACGCGGAAACCATCTCGCGGATCAAAACCTGCAGGAGATTCGTTTTGCCGGTCTGAGAAGAGCCGATCACCAGCAGGTTGTCATCTCCGAGCTTGAAGGAGGCGACGCCCTGATACTGGGAATCAGGGTCGTCATAAATGCCGATCGGCAGATTGACACTCAGGTCCCTTTCCAGCTTCGTGTCGGGAACGTCAATCATCGTTTCAAGCGAAGGCAGACAGATGCTCGGCAGGCGTGGAATGTCCTGATCCTCGCAGAACTGCTTCACATAGTCCACCAGCGCCTCCAGCTGCGTACGTCCTCGAACGTCTCCCTGCTGGCGTTTCTGCTTGAAGACCATGGTGCGGCGGCCGGAGAGATCCAGGCTGGACACGGAATACTCCTTCTGACGGCTGCCCTCGCTGCTCTTCTCCGGAGCGCCGGAATAACCGGACTGGAAGAGATCGAAGATCTCGTTGTTGCCGACCTGCAGATAGGCGCGGCCAGGCTCGCGGATCTCCGCGGCCAGCGGGGACTTCAGCACTTCGTTGGAGTCCTCCTTCGTCTGCACCTTGAGGCAGAGCTTGAAGCGGGAGTTGGACCAAATCTGTTCGTTGACCTGACCGGCAGGCTTCTGCGTGGCCAGAATCAGGTGCACGCCAAGGCTTCGGCCGATACGGGCGGCGGAAATCAGCTCGCCCATGAACTCGGGCTGCTCGGCCTTGAGCTCGGCAAACTCGTCCACGATGATGATCAGATGCGGAAGCGGCTTTTCCACTTCCCCGTTCTTGTAGAGCCGGATATATTTATCGATATGGTTGACGCCGGCGTCGGAGAAGTACTCCTGCCGCTTCAGCAGCTCCGCCTTGATCGAGCGGAGCGAACGGTCGATCTCGCGGCCGTCAATGTTCGTGATCGTGCCCATCAGATGCGGCAGATCCTTGAACTGGTTGGCCATGCCGCCGCCCTTGAAATCGATGATCATGAAGCCGATCTCATAGGGATGAAACAGCGTCGCCATAGAGAGAATGTAGGATTGGAGGATCTCGGACTTACCGGAGCCGGTGGTACCGGCGACGAGACCGTGCGGTCCGTGATATTTTTCGTGGAGGTCCAGATTGACCACGTCGTTCTTGATCTTGACGCCGAGGGGCGCCGCCATGGACTTGTCTACCGCTGAGGACGCCCAGCGCTGATTCAGATCCAGATCGTCCACAGAGTAGATCTCAAGCAGCTCGAACAGAGAGATGCTCTTGGTGAGTGTTCCCTCCAGGCTGACCTCCTCACAGTAGACCGGAGCCAGTCGATGGGCACAGCGCTCCGCGGTCACATCCGAGATAGCGGCATAGGTGAACGGGCGCTCAGAGCCGCTGTCCGCCGTCTGCATCCAGACGCCCTCAGTGGCAGACTTGAGTGTGATGAGCTCCGTGCAGTGCTGCGGGAGCAGAGAACGGTCACGATCGAAAAACACAAACGTCACGCCGAGGCTGTTGGCATTTTCCAAGAACTGAGACAGCGGATGGCTCTTGATGCCGGCGGCGTCAAAGGCGAAGATCACAAACTGCGTCTCAATATTCTTCTTGCCGGAGCGGGAGGAGAGCACACGATAGAGGTACTCAAACAGAACGGTACGGCTGTCGGAATCGTAGGCGATGTTGCGGATGTTCAGCTCATCGTTGACTACATGTGGCAGGAAGCGCAGCCACTGGAAGCGCTCCTGATCCTCCTCCGACAGCAGATAGAAGAGCTTGACGTCCTTGAAATACTGACGCGTCGCCAAATCGATCGTCATGTTCTTCAGAATGCCGTAGCAATCGGACTTGGAGCCCACGACGCCGATAACGTCGGACTTGTTGAAGCTGCAGACGATCGGCGCATTCTCGAGATCACGATAATCCTCGGAGATCTGCTCCGGAATCTGCGCAAGCTCATCGTCCGTTTCGAATTTCTCCTGTTTCTTATATCCAATCTTGCGGATGGCAGGAACGGTGCCGATGCCGACGCGAACCGAAAGATAATCCGCGTCTTCGGGAGATCGGTGGAACAAGTCTCCGGAGAAATCCTCCACCAGCTTGACGTCACGCTTGGCGTCATAATAGGTTTCGTTCAGCAGCTCGCGTTCCTGATCGCGGTAACCCTCGATCTCCTGCCGCTTATTGTCAATATATTTTTGATATTTTTCCGTACGTTCGGTGACATTCTCCTTATACTCCTTTTTGGAGGTAAAGAAGGTCACGATCGACGTGACGACGCCGACGGCCATCATGCCGGCGCTCATCAGCGCGTAGCCCAGGTTGCCGCTGCCGCTGCTTTTGGCCATCATGACACGCATGAACACGACCATGGTCAGCATCAGCAGAGAGGGCATGAGCGTCATAAGCAAATTCTTTTTCGGCTTCTGCGGCTTCTGCGGCGGGTCGAGCACGGGGATCTCCTCGTCCGGGATTTTCACAAGCGTGCGGGTACTGCGGTTGAACTTGGGATAGGCCATCGCGCTGCGGCTCTCGCGCAGGACGTGCGTGTCCAGACCGTTGACCTGAAGGCCGGCGGACTCCGTCGTGTAGAGTCTGCGCTCTTTATAATAGAAGCTGTATTCGCCGAGCGAGAAGAAGTCGCGGTTATGGATGCGCGTGCTTCCGTCCTTGACGCGCTGGCCGTTTTTATAGATTCCGTAGGCGGATGCCTGCACCTTCAGCAGCAGCATATCACCCTGATTTTCCACGCGGAGAATGTCTTTTTGCAGAAACTCACTTTTCAGAACGATGTCGCAGCCGCGGTCGGTGCCGATGGTGAACTGCTTCGTGCCGGAAATGTCGATTTCCCTGCGGTAATCCTTTTCCGCATAGTCGAAGTCCGCCATGAAGTCGACCGCGAAGAGATCGTTGTCCGAATCGGTGTACTTGATATGCAGATGGTCGCCATGCTTAAGATCAATGGACCAGCGTTTAGAGATATTATCCGCGCTGACATAGACCAGCTCGGAGCAGTTGAGCTTCCAGACGTCATTGGTCAAAGTGAGTGTTAGCTCAAAATTGCAGAAAAAAGGATCGCTGCTCAGACGCACGTCGCATCCGGTCGTGGTCCCGACGCGGACCACCGTCTGCGAATCCGAAAGATCCACTTCCCGATAGATGCTGCGGTTGGAAAGGATCAGCTTATACCGATTGCTCATACCACACCCACTTTACTCTGTAATATATAAATCGCTGCCGTTGCGTACGCCGAAATCAGCAAGCGTTTTGTTGCCTCGCAGCAGCGCAATGGGATTTTCGCACTTCACATAGCACTCCATCACGTTTTCGGTGTTGATGCCCAGCTGATAGGCGCTGTTCAGGGCAACCACCAGATCATTCGCAGTGATATTAAGCGGAATCTCCAGATCCACTTCCAAATTCCGCTTCAATAGATGCAGGATTACAATTGCTTTTTCTTCCATTCTCTGATCCTCCGTTAAGAGAGCATGTATGCCAGCTTCTGAAAGCCGTCAAGCTCCGTCAAATCCTTGCACTTGGTGATCGTCTCCGTTCTCGATTCCACATACTCGGAGATGGAGAAGAACTGGCTGGCGCCAAGCAGCGCGTTTTCCTCCGAGATGACATAGCGATTGCAGATGAACAAATACTTATCAGAATCCTTATAGTTGAAGTTGGAAAGATACTGACGGGTGCGGAACACGGAATACGCATCCTGCTCCGTGACCAGAATGACGCGGTCGGCAAGACTGAACAGGGAAATCTTGAAGGCGTCGAACACGCTGTCAGTATCAACGACAACATAGTCATAATCTCCGCTCTCTCTGGCTGCGCGGATAAACTCGAGCAAATGCTTCGGCTCGAGACCTGCGGAGTTCAGCGCCACAGGGAACGGCGGGAGATAGGAAAACTGCTCCTTGCGCAGATAGGACAGCAGGCCGGAATACAGCTGCTCATCAGAGTTAAGCAGCTTCTGCATGGCCGCCATCGGAACGGCGCCCTGATTCTCCAGAAAATACTGAAACGTCTGGATTTGCTCGGCATCCACATAGAGCACTTTTTTGTAGCTCTGCGCCAGACAGGCGCTGATGCCAAGCGCCGTGGTGGTCTTTCCGGACCCGCCGAAGGGAGACGTGACCGCAATGACTTGTGTGGTCTTCAGAGTCTGATGCGTTCCGAAAATATCCGGGCAGAGGGAAACAACCGCGTTATAGATCGACTTGACGCTCGAATACTTCTGCAGCTTCTGCACAGAGAGATTCTCCGTTCCGCCGGCAACGTCCGGCTGCTCAGAGAGCAGGAAGACATGCTGAATGTTGTGCTTGTGCAGATCAGGATGATAAAACTCTTCGCTGACGACGAGAACGCCCGCGCGGCGCGGCGTGCTGAAGTACAGCCGGAAATATTCCGGATCCGTGATGACCTCCAGCTCGATATCGTTCATCTGTTCTTCAACGAACTTTACCTGCAGCTGATCCAGATAACCCATGTAATCAGGATCCGCCAAAATAACAACCGGCTTGCTCAACCGTCTTCTCTCCCTTCTCAGCTGATATGAACACGGAACGTGCTTCCCGCGAGGCGCAGCTCATCTCCGTCGTGCAGCGTCTCACGGTGATGCGGAGCAAGCATTTTTCCGTTGAGATAGGTATGGTTTTTGCTTTCCTGATCCGAGACCAGATAGGTTCCGCCCTGATAGATGATCTTGCAGTGGCGGCGGCCGATGTACGGACTGCCGGGGATCTCGATATCCGCGTACTCGCCCACATTACCGAGAATGACCGTGCTGTTCGGAATCTCACAGCGGAATCTGGTGGGGTGCTTAATCGATTCCAGAGTCATGCGGCTGGTTCTGACAGGGCCGAGATCCGGCACTGGCCCCGGATCCGGAATCGGCCCGGCCGACGCACCGCTCCCGCGCGCAACGTCCTCAAGCGTCTTGGAGCCATCGGTGAGCGCAGTGCGCAGCTGCAGCGTGGTTCCAACGCGGAAGCCAGGCAGCGAGTCGATCAACTGAATCATGCCGGCGCGCAGTTCGGTTTCAAACTCCGAGATATCCTCCGCAGCACAGTATTCCATAATGGGAAGATAAATGAGATAAACCGCATAGGTTTTGGGATCCACATAAATGTGATCCACCGAGGTTTCGATATTCGGGCAATGGAGGAAGCCCACCGTTTTCGCCTGCACGATGCCGCTGATGACATTCTTCAGAATCGCAGCGAACGCCTCGGCGTCCAGATTATGCAGCATGGACTTGAAGCTCTTGAGCTCGGAATGCTCGGTTTTCGTGAGATAGATTAGCTGGATCGAGCCGTTGAAGCTGGCCTTGACACAGCGAAGAAAACCGCTCTTCTCCAGTCCCTGCAGGACCTTGAATCCGGTCATAAAGAATACATTGTTATCTGAAAGAACATAGGAAACATTGGTTCCGCATTTCAGTTCCATCAGCAAGCTTTCCTGCGCGAGCTTCATAAACGTTGATTCTCCTTCATTTGTTCTTAAGCATCCATTTTACAGCGCAGAGCATCTCTGCGCTCTGAGACAGACGCCTGCGGGATCGCCGCAGCGCAGCGATCCCGGGGCGCAGTCATCGATCTGTACACTGCCGGTAAAACGGGCAGTGTACAGGATTCAAAAATTACGCAGTCTTCTTTTCCTCGTCATCCTTCCTGCGCTTGGCAAGCACCAGCCACAGGCCTGCAATTGCCACCGCGCCAACGCCGGTGCCGACCAGAGCGCCGGTGTTGTGAATGTAACGAACGAAGAAGTTCGTAGATACGGTGACGGAATCCTGGAAGTCGTAGGCAGGCGTCATGGCTTCGGCCTCGGTGGAACTGACGATCGAGCCGCCGTCCGCTACCGTCGTGTTGCCGGCCTTATCGGTCACGGAGATGACCACGTGATAAGGCGTGTTGTTCTGGATCAGGATGATCTCATCCGTCAGATCCAGCTCGCCCTCGGGCAGGAGCTGCTGATAGGGCTCGAGCTTGCCGTTCTGCGCATCATACTTCGCCTGGGAGATGTACTCCTTGACGATCGCGCCGTCCGGGCCGGCGGTGCGGATCGCAACGCTGTCCAGACCATAGGTGTCGAGGATGTGGAAGCCGACCGGCTGCTCCTCGGCATTGACCGTGCGCTTCTCAAGGCCGCTGATGCTCACGATTTCCGGAGAGACGGTATCGATGACGAAGTTGATCTCGGCGCCGGTCTTGTCATTGCCGGACTTGTGGTCGTTGGCGTCGGTGGAGGAGAGCACGACACGATAGCTGCCGTCCTCGGCAAAGTCCGCAGCCGGGAGCTTGTAGGCATACTCATACAGGCCAAGACCGCCGCGGTCGCCGCCGGAGACGAGCTTCTTGAGCGCATCGCCCGTGTAGGTCTCAACGCGGGTGCCGTCACGGTAGATCTCCAGCTTGGCGTCATCCTTCAGCGGGGTGGGGTTGTACTCGGTGATGACGAGGTTGCCGTCATCGACCTTGGCCCAGCCGTCCTCGTTGAAGTATTTGCCGACGACATTCTGCAGCTCCTTGTTGAGCAGGTACACAGAGCCGTGGCGGTTGACAGCGAACTCCACAGGATTGAGGGTGGTCACGTTGCCCGCCAGATCGGTGACGGAGCAGGTGAAGGTGTAGATGCCGTCGTCATCGCGGCTGTTGGGGATATCGGAGTAGCTGAAGCGCGCGGCGGTGCCGGCGTGGTTCAGCAGGTTGGTAACATCCTGTTCACCCTTCATGGTCTTGCGGGTGAGCTTGTAGGTGAACTCGTTGCCGAGATTCGTGTCGGTGGCGGTGAAGCCGGGCGTGCACGCTTCCGCATACGGGCTGGCGTCCACACCGGTGTACTGCACATTGGGACGCGTGAGGTCGATCACGAAGTCCGCTGTGGCAACGCCGCTGTACTTCACGTTGGCGTTCGGGCAGACATTGCCGGCCTTATCCACGACGTCGATGGAGAACTTGCAGTTCGCGTCACGGGCGAAGGTGACGGTCTTGGTCCAGGTGTCGCCGTTCTGGCTCCAGCCCTCGGAAGCAGTCGCTCCGGCGGAAGCGCCGGTGGCAGTGAGCGTCACACGGGCGGGATCAAAGTTGTGCTCCACAACGGTGATGGTGGCCGTACGGGCGGCGTTGAAGTACTTGCCGTTGCGCACGTTGTTGTTGTTGAAGCTTACGGAGACAACCGGCACAGTCTGGTCCACGGTGAAGAGCTCGCCGTTTGCGCTGGTGTAGTGGGACTTCTCACCCGTCTCATTGTTTCCCGTGTAAGCGCCCTGCGTATCCGTGGCGGAGGTGTTGCCGGCCTTGTCGGTCACAGCCACGGTTGCCTGGTAGTTGTCGCCGTCGCGCTTGGCGTCATTGCTCTTGACGCCATAGGTGTAGGTACGGGTCCAGGTGCCGCCCTTGCCGTCTTCCGCAGCCTCGAAGGTCCAATCGCTCAGAATTTGCGGCTCTGCGCCGTAGGTCTTCAGAATCTCCACGACGAACTGCTCATAGTCCTTGACCGTCTCATTGTCCTGATTCGTAAAGGTTTTATCCATGATGGTCACGCGGGCAGTGCGCTGCTCATCATAGTAGATGCCGTTGGCGTCCTTGTGGCTCTCCTGCTCGTCCGCAAAGGTCAAATAGATGTTCGCAGGCGTTACGTCATACTTAAACGCGACACTATTCGTATCGGCTGTAAGCTTGAGACCCTCAGCGTCGTCGACAGTCCTCGTGACAGCCTTGACTGTGTAAAGGCCGTCTTCCTTGACACCCTCTATCAGGCTTACACTGCCCAGAGCCTTTTCAATCTTTCCTTTATCGGGAGTAGTGCTGCCGCTGATGGGAGCATACTCCAGCACATACTCAGTGACGATGGGCGCCTTGCTTCTCGGCGCGGTCACAGTCACGTCTTTGAGCTGGTTGTCAAGACCGTTGAACCAACCATCCTGAGTCGTAGTGCCGTCAATCTCAATGACCGCGGGCTCGATGAAGTTCTGAACCTTGACAGGAACGGAGATGGAAGCACCCTCAAGGGTCTTTCTGCCTTTCTCAACGGGAATATAAGAGATTGTTGTATTGGTCTCGTAGGTATCGACATAGCCTTCCGTCCCCGGCTGTCTTCCTTCACTGTCAGCGACCTTAATTTGCTCTGTTTTGGTTGTTTCCTCTGTGCCCATGTACCTGATCGTGACTTTCGGCTCCACAACGAAGGTCAATTCACCGGCGCAGGCAACCTCGCCATTCACGCCGTATTTGACGTTCCAGGCGCCGCGGACCGTATTCCCGTCCGCATCCTTCTGATCGAACACCTCAGGCTTGGCGCTGTCATCGAAGTCACCTTTGACATTAACATTCAGA
>SFNH01000073.1 GCA_004554205.1 Clostridium sp. | reverse complement strand
TAAATGATATTTATTGGTCGATACATACGACTTTTGTAGATAAGATCATACTGATTAAAGATAACCAGATAAGAAAAATATTCAGGAGAAAGAATTAAAAAGAAGCGATGGCCCAACCCAATAAGTGGGGATCAGGTATCGCTTCTCTTTTAAGATATCTTATCTGTATAATACAATGTTATGCTTAAAATGTCAATATATATGATTTAAAATTATCAGTCAGTAATGGCTGATAATTTTATTATGCTCAAAAAGTTGCAACGTTACAACTTGAAAAGGAGGTGATCATCGTGGCGTGCAAAGGTAAAGGCGGTAAGAAAGGGAAAAGGAGGTGATCCGCCTATCTCCCTCCGGGCGGCGGGGTGAAGCGGCCTAAGTCCTAAAAAGTTATAGGCTAGTCATAGACACGCGGGCAATCCCCGGGTGTTCTTTTTGCGCCCAAACACGAGCAAGGCGTAAAACTGCTGCGTGGCCGGCGACACCGATGAAAACGGAGAGAAATAAGGGTGACACCCTCAAAATGGAAAGGAGACCAGAAATGGCAGAAGCAAACAATCAGAACAATCAGCAGCAGTCAAATCAGCAGCAGACGAACCAGCAGTCAGGCGGCCAGCAGGTTAATCAGCAGCAGTCAAACCAGCAGCAGGCTCCGGCGATCGATTATGACAAAATACAGCAGATGCTGGACGGAACGCTTGCGGCCAAAGAAGAAACTGCGCTGAAAGCCTATTTTAAGCAGCAGGGGCTTAGCCAGCAGGAGGCGGAGCAGGCAATGGCGGCTTTTAAGGCTGAAAAGGCAAAGAATCAGCCTGATGTCGGGGCCATTCAGGCGCAGCTTTCACAGGCGCAGGCCGAAGCCCAGCAGGCACAGATCCAGAGCGCGGCGACACTGGCTGCGGTATCGCTCGGGATTGACGCAAAATCCCTCCCGTACGTCCTTAAAATGGCTGATTTCAGTCAGGTAATGGGGCAGGACGGGAAAATCAACGAGGAGACGTTAAAAGCCTCCTTAAACAAGGTTCTGGAGGACATACCCGCACTGAAACCACAGGCGACCGGGACGACCGGATTCACCCAGATCGGCGCCGGTGCAAACCCCCAGCAGTCACAGGGAAGTTCATCTGCGGCGCAGCCCCAGACCGCGACAAAGCGGTGGAACCGATTTAACTTATAACAGAAAGGAGGGCATGAGATATGCCTAATTTAAACTATGCAGAAGTGTGGAGCCCGGATCTCTTAGAGATTCTTATGCAGGGGACGCTTACCTCCCCGTTTGTGACCGGAAACGTGAGATGGCTGGACGCAAAGACGTTTCATTTCACGCAGATGAGTACCAGCGGTTATAAGAACCATAGCCGGAATGGCGGTTGGAACGCAGGTTCTTATAACCAGACGGATATCCCGTTTACGCTTACCCATGACCGCGATGTGGAGTTTCTGGTTGATAAAGCTGATGTGGATGAGACGAACGCCACGGCTTCCATCCAGAACATTTCCCGCGTATTCGAGCAGACCCAGGTAGTCCCGGAGACGGACGCGCTGTTCTTCTCCAAGATCGCGCAGAAGGCGCAGGAGACGGAAGGCTATCATTCCATCACGCCGGCTGCGACTGGATATACCAAGGCAAAGGTATTCGGGGCGCTTAAGGACATTCTGGCAAAGGGCAAGCTTCGCCGCTACAAGGCGAACGGCAGCCTGGTCATGTATGTAAGCAGCCAGATCATGGACGCATTGGAGCAGTCCAGTGAGTTTAGCCGCAGCATCTCCATCACGCAGATCGCAGAGGGCGGCATGGGCATCGAGACCAGAGTGACGGATATCGATGGAGTTCCGATCATGGAAGTCATCGATGATGAGCGTTTCTATGACGCGTTCGACTGGGAGCCGGAAGGCGGCGGATTTGCGCCGCGCAGGAAGGTGGCTGCAGAGTCCGATTCCGATGAAAGCGTGACCGGCGCGCACAAGATCAATGTGCTGGTGGCTTGCGGACAGACCTGCAAGATCGTCCCGAAGATCTCCAGCATCTATTATTTTGCACCAGGGGAGCACACGAAAGGCGACGGTTATCTGTACCAGAACCGCAGCCTGTCTGATGTCTTTGTGTTCCCGAATGGGCGTGACGGAAAGATCGACAGTATCTATGTCGATGTGGATACGGAAGAGTACGGGGCCTGATAGGAGGTGGCAGGATGGCTTACACCCCTTACGCGAGCGCTGAATATTACAGAGAGGTCTACGGGGGTACTGTTATCCCACAGGACGAGCTTGAGGCAGCGCTTCGGAAAGCCTCCCGGCATATCGATTCCCTGACCTACAACCGTATTGTGGGCCGGGGATTTCCCGGATTGACGGGATTTCAGCAGGAAGTGATCAGGGAGGTGGTCTGCCAGCAGGCGGAGTTTGAGTATGAGAACGCCGATGAGATCAGCACGGTTCTGTCCGGCTACAGCTTAAACGGCGTCTCTGTGCAGTTCGGGCAGTCATGGAACGTGTACATGGACAAGGGAGTGGCAATGCGGCGCGATGTGTACGCCCTGCTCTCCCAGACGGGCCTTTGCTGCCGTTTAGCGAGGTGAGGGCATGAAATACCCGTGTTTGATACCGAAACGCCTCTGTAAGACGAATATCCACGTCCATTTGGAATCCGAGGAGCTGGACAACGAGGGAGCGCCGAAATGGACAAAGGATCTTGATTTGAAGTGTAACTGGCAGGACAGGGCAAAGACCATTCTAACGGCCGAAAAGAAGCTGGTGCAGATCACCGGGAGCGCGCTGTTCCCGGGAGACATTGCGCCGGATATGCCCTCTCTTTCCGGGGGGGCAGTGACCGTGTTCGGCGAGGAACGCCGGATTGAATCGGGCAGGAAGAACCGGAACCCGGACGGGACGGTGAATTACTGCACGCTGGAGGTGATCTGATGCAGGTAAAATCAACCGTAAAATTGAATATGCCGCGCATCCGTCAGTTATCGCAGGCGGCGGTAAAGGCGCTGGAGATGACGGCGAAGGCGCTGCATACCGAGGTTGTGCAGGCCCAGGTGATGCCGTTTGAAACAGGCAATTTGCAGAACGAAAGCACATTTGTGGATTGCAGTCAATCAGGAGATGGGAAGGTAAGTATTGTTACCAACACCCCATACGCAAGGCGGCTTTATTACCATCCGGAATACCATTTCCAGACGGATGAGAACCCAAACGCCCGTGGGAAATGGTTCGAGGACTGGCTTCCCGGCGGGAGCAAGGCTGATTTTGCTCCGAAAGCCTTTAAAAGTATGTATAAGCAGATAGGGGGTGTCTGATGCTTACGCTGAAAGAGATTCGGGATTACATCGCAAGCCTTGGCATTGTGAGCAAGGACTATGCGTATATCGGAAAGCTCGACAACAAAAAGCAGAAGTCCATCGGCGTTTACAGCCGATCCGGGAGCGGGCCGCCGGGCATTGCGCTTGGCGGTCCTGACTGCTCCACTTACGACACAAAGCGGGTGTCCTTACTCATCCACTGGACAAAGAGCAAGGACGAGGCAGAGCGCGCCGCGTGCGCCCTGTTTGAGAAACTAAGAAATGTATCCAGCCTGAACATAGGAGATACCCACATCGACTATCTGCGCCTGATGGTCCCGGAACCGCAGGACGTAGGTACGGATGACGATGGCGTATACGAGTATGTGATCTGGCTGGATTTTTTGTATGAAAGGACAGGTGAACAGCATGGATAATGCAGAAGCAAAAGTATATCCGGTCAACAACAACATTTTCAGGGTTGGATTGAACGGAAGCAGCGACAACATGGTAACGATCGCCAACCTGACGAATTTCGCGCCAAGCGTCGAGGGCGGCGTGACGGAATGGAATCCCATGGAATCCGAGGGCTGGGGCGATGCCATGATGACCAGCAAGAAGCTGGGATTTTCTTTTCAGGGCAAGCGCACCTACGGCGACCCCGGCAATGATTATATTGCGGGGCTGGCGTGGAGATCGGGAAATGATGTAGTAGCTCCGTTTGAGTGGGTGATGCCGTCAGGAGCAAAAGTCACCTTTGATGCGATCATCAATACGACCACGCCGGCAGGCGGTGAGAGCACTGACGTTGACAGCCTGGAATTTGAAGTGAAATGCAAGGGCAAACCGGTTTTTACCCCGGCGGTGGAGTAGAGGAGCCTACGCCCGCCGCGGAGCCGGAACAGGATTATGCTGAATCAGAGGGCGATTTAACTGGTGAAGGAGGTATGGAAAATGGCTAAAGTGAGAGACATCACAGACAAGCTGGATTTTGAGAAAAACCCGTGCCTGGTGATCAGCGGGAAGAAGCTGGAGGTCAACGCCGATGCGCCGACGATGTTAAAAATCATGGGGCTTATGGGCGGAGACGGCGTTGGTATGGAAAATATCAACGATGCCTACGAGCTGGTATTCCCGGAGAAATCCAGAAAAGAGATTGAGACCATGAAATTAAGCGTCAAGGACTGGATGACGGTCGTGCAGGAGGCGATGTCGCTTATCATGGAGGACGATGCCGCGCCGGGAGAGCGGTGACCCGTACTACGATCTGTTTGAAGACTGGGATCTGATCGTAGCCAGTTTTCTCTCGCAGTACGGGTTGAGAATCCGAACAAAAGAGTTTGATACGGTTTCCTGGGACGAGTTCCGGTCGCTTCTTGCCGGAATCGACCCGGAAACCCCGCTGGGGCGGGTGGTCGCTATCCGGGCAGAGACGGACCGCAATGTGATCAGGCATTTTACCCGCGACCAGAAGCGTATTTACGATGCGTGGAGGAACCGGAGGGCTGCCGCCATGACGCCGGAGACTTATGAGCAGCAGATGGCGTATCTGGAAAAGATGATGGCGCAGCTATGCGGAGGTGGTTGAAATGGTGAATAACAGCGTAGGCGAGATCGGGCTTGACCTGGTCGTCAACAAAAACGGCTTTGATAAGCAGATGTCTGGTATTCTAAGCCTTGCAAAAAAGGCCGGGCTTGCGCTTGCCGCCGCGTTTTCTGTTAAGAAGATTGTGGATTTTGGCGCACAGTGCATTGAGCTCGGCTCCGACCTTCAGGAAGTCCAGAACGTGGTGGACGTAGTGTTCCCGGGTATGTCAAAGCAGGTGGATAAATTCGCGCAGAATGCGGCGGCATCCTTCGGACTGTCTGAAACGATGGCAAAGAAATATACCGGCACATTCGGGGCTATGGCAAAGGCGTTTGGATTCAGCGAAAAAGCCGCTTACGATATGTCCACGACCCTGACAGGGCTTGCCGGTGATGTGGCGTCTTTCTACAACATCAGTCAGGACGAGGCATACACGAAATTAAAATCCGTATTCTCCGGCGAGACAGAAACGCTAAAAGAGCTTGGCATTGTCATGACCCAGAGCGCCCTTGACAGTTATGCGCTGGCGCACGGGTTTGGAAAGACCACAAAATCCATGTCAGAGATGGAGAAGGTAGCGCTCCGCTATCAGTTTGTGCAGAGCCAGCTCACCGCGGCATCGGGCGATTTTGTCAGGACTTCCGATGGCTGGGCAAATCAGATGCGCGTTTTAAAGCTGCAGTTTGATTCGCTAAAAGCCACGATCGGACAGGGGCTCATCAATGTTCTTACGCCGGTTGTCAAGGTGATCAACACGATCATCGGGAAATTGATGAGCCTTGCGAATGCCTTTAAGTCCTTTACGGAGCTTGTCACCGGAAAAAAGGGAAGCGGTGGCGGAGCGTCTGCGACGGCAGCAGGCATGGAGGCTGTAGCCAATGCCGCAGATAACGCGGGGGCGGCAATGGGCGACGCGGGAAGCGCTGCAAAAAAAGCGGCCAAGGACATGAAGGGAGCCACGACCGGCATTGATGAGCTGAATATCATCCAGTCGCCGGACGATACGGGAGCCGGAAGCTCCGGGGGCGGAGGATACGCCGTAGATGAGTTCGACATGGGTGAGCTTGATATGTCCGGTGTCGATGAGATGGAAAATCGGTATGCCAGGCTCTTTGAGCGGTGGAGAGAACTAAAGGAGCTGTTTGCAGAAGGCTTCAAGGTAGGCTTTGGCGACATGGCCGCTCTGGACAGCATCAAGCAGCACCTTGAGAACATCAAAACCGAACTCAAAGGCATATTCACGGACAGCGATGTGCAGGATTCGGCAAACAGATTCCTGGACAACTTTGTGGGCAGCCTGGGCCGGATATCGGGAAGCATTGCGTCAA
Source organism: Clostridium sp. (assembly GCA_004554205.1). Lineage (GTDB taxonomy): Bacteria > Bacillota > Clostridia > Lachnospirales > Lachnospiraceae > Brotaphodocola. The sequence goes on along the minus strand of SFNH01000073.1, from coordinate 2,867 downwards.
TCGGTGTGACTATGGCGGAGAATCTGCTCGGCGGGATTGACCGGTACTTGTCGGAGAACAGCCCGCGGATAAAAGAGTACCTGATCGATATGTTTGATATCGGTGGAGACATATCGGGGATTCTGGGCGATTTTTCCGTATCGGTTGCGGATATTTTCTCCGTATTCCGAAGCGATTCCGCAATACAGATCACGTCAGACCTGATACAGATATTCGCAGATGGATTTATGGGCGTGACGGAACTTGCGTCAGCGTTTGGCAGGGACATTCTGGATCTGATAACCAAGCCGATCATCGACAATGCAGAGGGATTTAAGGAAGCTTTTGGCGGTGTCCTTGAAGCTGTAAGCAGCGCGACTTCGGGAATAGCAGAGACATTCCGTGGGTTTGTTGATGGGGTAATGACGCTGTATGATGAGCATATACGCCCGCTTATTCAGGATATACGGGACGGGGTATCAGACATAGTAGAAGCTGTTCTCGGAGCATTCAACACTTACATTCTTCCGGTAATCCAGTACGCGGCGGAGCAATTTCAGAAGTTTTGTGATGATGCGGTACAGCCTCTGATTAAAAAATTCTTTGACCTTTCGGGTGCAGTTTGGGATTGTATTGATGCTATATGGGGCTGTATAGTCAGTCTATGGAACAATGTTTTGCGTCCGTTTATCGCCTGGTTTATGGAGAATGTATATCCGTGCATTGCAACGGCGCTTAAAAATGTCATAGATACTTTCTTCGACTTCCTGTCCGGGGTGGGCGAGGTTGTTGGCGGAGTTTTAGAGGCATTGGGCGGACTGATCGAGTTCCTCACAGGCATTTTCATGGGAGACTGGGAACGCGCATGGGAGGGAATCAAAGAGTTTGTGCGCGGCATATGGGAAGCAATCAAAGGAATTATCGACACTGCACTTGGATTTATTTACAACACCATCATCAAGCCGATTCTTCAGGCAATATTCGGCGATTGGGATCTCACCTGGAGCGATGCGAAGCGGATCGCGTTTGAGGTTTGGGAGAAGATCAGTGGAAAGGCCAGGGAAATCTTTACCGGAATCCGCGATAAGCTCTCACAGATATGGGATGATGTCAGGAAGACCATAGAAAAGAAATGGACGGATATCAAAGAGTGGTTTAAGGGTATCTGGACGAAGATCAAGGACGTCTTTAAGCTGGACGAGATGCTCGACATCGGAAAAAAGATGATGACAAAATTCTGGGATGGCATGAAGGGCGTCTGGAAGGAGATCACCGGCTGGCTGGGCGGTATCTGTGACGCGGTCGGACGTGCGTTCGATAATGTCATAGAGAGCGCGAAGAATCTGTTTAGGAGAGCCAGGGACGAGGCGGAAGACGAGGATGAGGACGATTCAGGCGATGATTCGGGATATGTGGACAGCGGACCCGGAGCAAAAGGACACGCCACCGGAGGTTTCCCGAAATCAGGAAGCCTGTTCGTCGCAAACGAGAATGGCAATCCTGAAATGGTCGGTAGCTGGGGAGGCAAGGCCGCGGTCGCCAATAACATGCAGATCACCGAGGGCATTACCAGAGCGGTTCAGTTGGGAATGAGGAGCGCGGTTGCGCCCTTGGTATCGAGCATGGCGCAGATGTCGGCCAATGCGGCGCCGCAGCTTGCGATGGTAGGCCGCGCTGCGCCTGAATACTCGCCGGAGGAGCGTATCCAGGATGCGGTGAGCCGCGCGGCGTCAATGAGCGGGAATTCAGACGCCAGAAGCAATGATTACCTCCGCGTGATGGCTGATCTTCTCAAGCAGATCGTGGAACTGATAGAAGCCATGGATCTGACTGTACAGATCGATATCCGTGAGATCAAAAAGAAGCTGACAGAGCTCGATGGGCGGTCTGGATATACCATTAAGAGAGCGTAAAGGAGGCGGAATACAGTGGCAGTTATTACGATCAATGGCCGGGAGTTTCCGTCTCCCGACATTGGCGGGAATCTCGTTGTTGCGACGAATGTGAGCGACGGGAAAAACGCAAAAGGAGAATTTGTAGGGCAGAAGATCGGACGGGATCAGTATAAGTTCGAGAACCTGCAGTGGAAATTTTTAGACGCAAAGACATGGTCGGATATCCTGAAAGAATTTGATAAGTTTGTGGTCACCGCGAAGATCCCGGACATGGTGCACAACGGATTCATGACTATTCGGATGTACCCGGGGAACCGGACCGCCACGCCGATCAAATTTGATGCACATGGGCTTCCGACGATGTATCAGGACTGCAAAGTGAATATCATCGATTGCGGGGTGGTGGAATAATGCAGGCAGCAAGCCGGGCGTATAAAGAAGAAATGAAAGAAGAGCTGCGCGACCATTCTTATATGCGCGTGACGATAGGCATGATCAATCAGGAGGCGCAGTCGTCAGCATTCGTTCCGTACCCGGAAAGATACGCGTATTACAGCAATCTGAAATATCCATTTGAAAATTACAGGGTGGAAGAGTTGTACGCCACCTGTGACGAGGATTACGCTATGGTAGACGGCAGTATGTATTTTTTGCCGAGATTGAGAATGGACGCTGTTTTAAATCAGGGAATCGTGACAGATGCGCTCCTGGGAGCGATAGAGGTACGGTTTCCGCTTGCGTATGACATCAAGGGACTTACGATCGAGTTCGGAAAGTCGTATCCTGTGGATTTTGTGATCGAATCGAACCACAATACGCTTGAGATTTCCGGGAATGCCGGAGGGCGTTTCGTGACAGAGGAGATATTTGACGCCGCAACCTATTTGCGGATCACGCCGAGAACAATGTCGAACGGGCAGAGCCGTCTAAGAATCCATCAGATGACAATGGGTATCGGAATCTACTTTGGAAGCAGGAAAATCCTTTCGGCAA
>SFNH01000072.1 GCA_004554205.1 Clostridium sp. | reverse complement strand
TCCGTGCTTCGCACTCCCGCAATCGCCGCCGGTATTCGCAAATCGCCCCAGTCGTTTCACTCCTGTGGCTTTTTTGCTCATACCGGCTTGCCCGTCCAAGGCTTTTGTGTTTCGCCATGCAAGCATTCCGAAACACACAAACGCTGGACGGGACTTTCATTGTAAAAAAGTAGTTGAAAAAAATCGGGTTTTATTATAGAATAAAATGAATTAGAAGTGAGTACGCAATTCAAGGAGGAATATCACATGATTTCAGCAGGTGATTTTAGAAACGGCATGACTTTGGAGATTGACGGTGCAGTCTACCAGATCGTGGAGTTCCAGCATGTAAAGCCGGGCAAGGGAGCTGCATTCGTGAGAACCAAGATCAAAAACGTTATGACCGGGGCAGTGGTGGAGCGCACGTTCCGTCCGACCGAGAAATTCCCGGCCGCAAGGATTGACCGCGTGGATATGCAGTATCTGTATGCGGACGGCGATCTGTACAATTTTATGAACATGGAGAATTACGAGCAGATGGCATTGGGGCAGGACGTGATCGGCGACGCGCTTAAGTTTGTCAAGGAGAACGAGCTTGTCAAGGTCTGCTCTTACAATGGAAAGGTATTTTCCGTGGAGCCGCCGCTGTTCGTTGAGCTTGAGATCACGAGCACCGAGCCGGGCTTCAAGGGCGACACTGCGCAGGGCGCTACCAAGCCGGCCACTGTTGAGACCGGCGCTACCGTATATGTGCCGCTGTTTGTTGACAACGGCGACAAGATCAAGATTGATACCCGCACCGGTGAGTATTTATCAAGAGCCTGATAAGAACCGTATCTGCTGCCCCGGAAGCACTCCGCTTTCCGGGGCATTTGCATTCTGCAAACTTGTATTTTTTAACAAAATCTGCTATAATAATTATTTAAGCTTAACAGAAAACGAGATAAAAGGAGAATCGGTTGTGAGGAAGCTTCTGGATTTGATCACGGATAAGATGGAATCGGCGTTTGCGGCATGCGGGTACGATGTAAGCTACGCGAAGGTCGTGCTCTCAAACCGCCCGGATCTGTGCGAATATCAGTGCAACGGGGCGATGGCGGCGGCAAAGGCGTACAAAAAAAAGCCCATCGACATTGCGGGCGAGGTCGTGGAAAAACTGGGGAACGACGAGATGTTCTCCGCGATCGACGCGGTGATGCCCGGGTTTATCAACCTGCGCCTTGACGGAGCGTATCTGGCGGACTACTTAAACGGTATGCGAAAGGCGGAAAAGCTCGGGCTTGAGGAGACGGGCCGCGGCGAGACCATTGTCGTGGACTACGGCGGCGCCAATGTGGCAAAGCCGCTCCATGTGGGGCATCTGCGCTCGGCGGTGATCGGCGAGAGCATCAAGCGCATGGGGCTGATCCTGGGCTATCACATGGTCGGCGACGTGCACCTGGGAGACTGGGGGCTCCAGATGGGTCTGATCATCGAGGAACTTAAGGATCGCAAGCCGGAGCTTGCCTATTTCGATGAAAGCTTTGACGGAGAGTATCCGAAGGAGCCGCCGTTTACCATCGGCGAGCTGGAGGATATCTACCCGGCGGCAAGCGCCAGGGCGAAGAAAGATGAGGCATTTAAGGAGCGGGCGCAGACGGCGACCTTTAAGCTGCAGAACGGCTATGCGCCGTACACGGCGCTCTGGAGACACATCATGGCGGTCTCCCTCGCCGATCTGAGGCGAAACTATGACGATCTGGATGTGCATTTTGAGCTGTGGAAGGGCGAGAGCGACGCGCAGAAGTATATTCCGTGGCTGATTCAGGATCTTAAGGACAAGGGCCTTGCCTACGAGAGCGAGGGCGCGCTGGTCGTGGACATCACGGAAGATACAGACGCAAAGGAGCTTCCGCCCTGCATCGTGCGCAAGTCGGACGGCGCGGCGCTGTATGCGACCTCGGACCTCGGCACCATCATCGAGCGCGAGAAGGAGCTTAAGCCGGTGAAGTATATCTACATTACCGACAAGCGTCAGGAGCTTCACTTTACGCAGGTGTTCCGCGTGGCGAAGAAGGCGGGCTATGTGCGGGAGGAGACCCCGATGATCCACATCGGCTTCGGCACCATGAACGGAAAGGACGGCAAGCCGTTTAAGACGAGAGACGGCGGCGTGATGCGCCTGGAGTACCTGATCGCGGACATCGGCGAGGCGGTGTATGAGCGGATCATGGAGAACCGCACCATACCGGAGGAGGAAGCGCGCCGGACGGCGAAGGTCGTGGGACTCGCGGCGCTTAAGTACGGCGATCTGTCGAACCAGGCCGCGAAGGACTATGTGTTTGACCTGGAGCGCTTTATCTCCTTTGAGGGTAACACGGGGCCGTATATCCTGTATACGATCGTGCGGATCAAGTCCATACTCGCAAAGTTTGAGGAGCAAAAGGGGAAAAAGGACGCGGAGTGCGTGATCCTTCCCGCGGCGACGGATGCGGAGAAAGCGCTGATGCTCATAGCCGCACGGTACAATGACGTGATGGAGAACGCATTTGCCGAGACGGCGCCCCACAAGCTCTGCCAGTATATTTATGAGCTGTCCGACACGTTCAACAGCTTCTACCACGATACCCGGATTCTTGCCGGTGAGGATGAGGCGCTTAAGGAAAGCCGGATCGGACTGATCACGCTTGTAAAGGATGTGCTCGTGGCCTGCATTCATGTCCTCGGCTTTGACGCGCCGGAGCGGATGTAGGGTTTGGCTGCCGACGCGGCAGCGCGGGAGTTTTTCTCGCGGAACTCTTTTCAGGAAGGAGTTTGCTTAGATGGCATTGTACGATTACGCAGGTGCGCTGCGGCTGGGGAAACGGCGGTATCAGGCGGCGGTGATGAGGGGAGAGTATCCCTATCTCCCGGTGCTTGAAGATATTCTCGCAAACACGGAGATCGTGTCCGAGGTAAGCCTCGGCGTGATGGATATACCGCTTGAGCGGATCGTGGGCACGAAGACGAAGGGACGGACCCAGGCGTTTGCGAGCAATTTCATGCCGCTCTTAGGCGAGAGGACAGAGTTTGGGGCAAAATGGGCGAGCTTATACGACCACCAGATGGAGGAGGGCATCCATGACCCGATCATCGCCTATGAGTTTATGAACCGCTACTATGTCCAGGAGGGGAATAAGCGGGTCAGCGTCTTAAAATACGTTAAGGCATACAGTATTTCAGCCTCGGTCATCCGCCTGATCCCGCGGCGCAGCGACGACCATGACACGAAGCTGTACTATGAGTTTCTTGACTTTTATCAGGTTTCCTTTAACTGCGATGTGTGGTTCAGCAGGGAGGGGAGCTACGCGCGTCTTTTAAAGGCGATGAACAAAAAGCCGGATGAGGTCTGGGACACCGAGGAGCGGCAGTACTTTAAGGGCGCCCATGACCGTTTCAGCAGGGTATTTGAGGCAAAGCGGACGGACAAGGTCGAGCTGACGGCCTCGGACGCGTTTCTGACTTATGTGGAGATATTCGGGTACGATGTGGTCAGGGACCGTACCGCTGAGCAGATGAAGGAGGATCTGGGAAAGATCTGGGATGAGCTGCTCCTTAAGTCCAGGGGAGGCGGGATCGCCTTAGTGGAACAGCCTGAGGAGCGGGAGACGGCGACATTTCTCGACTGGTTCAAGGCGGGAACAGCGATCGAGCCGGAGCAGTTAAAGATTGCCTTTGTCTATCCGAAGACGAAGGAGACCTCGAGCTGGGTGTACGCGCATGAGCTGGGACGCATGTATCTGGAACAGTGCTTTGACGGGAAGCTTACGACGACGGTGTTTGAAAATGCTGCGACGGATGAGGAGGTGGAGCGGGCGTTAGAGCTTGCCATCGCCGATAAGTGCAACGTGATCTTCACCATCTCACCGCAGATGGCGGTGCAGGGCGTGAAAGTGGCGGTGGAGCATCCGGAGATCCGGGTGTTCAACTGCTCCGTAAACCAGTCGTATTCCTCCATCTGCACCTACTATACCCGAACCTACGAATCAAAGTTCCTCATGGGCGCGCTGGCGGCAGCCATGAGCGAGTCTGACAGGCTCGGCTATATTGCCGACTACCCAATCTACGGGCGCGTGGCGAATATCAACGCCTTTGCCATGGGTGCGCGGATGGTGAATCCGCGGGCAAAGATTTATTTAAAATGGTCGGGTTTAAAGAATGAAAACAGCCGCCGGGAGTTCGAGCGGGAGGGCATCACCTACATCTCCGCGAATGACATGATCACGCCGGAGCGCGCCTCGCGGGAGTTCGGTCTGTATCACAAGCTCGCGGACGGCACGGTGGAGAACCTGGCGACCTCCATCTGCGACTGGGGGAAATTTTATGAGCGCATCGTGCGGCTGATCTGCCGCGGCGCGCTGGATATGAGGAACCGCAAGGGGAAAGAAGCGATCAATTACTGGTGGGGGATGTCGGCGGACGTGATCGATGTGATCTGCTCGCAGAATCTTCCCCGCTACACAAAGCGCCTGATCCGGTTCTTGAAAGGCTCGATCTTAAGCGGGAGCTTTGAACCCTTTGAGGGGGAGATCGAAGCGCAGGATGGGCGGATCATCGGGACTGAGGGGTGCAATCTCACGCCGGAGGAGATCGTGTGTATGGACTGGCTGGCGGGCAATGTCATCGGTGAGATCCCGCCGGCGGAGGAGTTTAAGACAGAAGCCCAGCCCATGATAAGCCTTCAGGGCGTGAAGACGGAGGAGAAAGCGTGTGAAGATCCTGGTGCTTGCGGACCGTGAGTCAAGATCCATGTATGAATATTTTGCGCCCGAGAAGCTCGACGGTGTGGAGCTTATTATCTCCTGCGGCGATCTGTGCAGGGAGTACCTCGAGTTCTTCGCGTCGGTCAGCCGCGTGCCTGTTCTGTTTGTCCTGGGAAATCACGATGACTGGTGTGAGAAGAAGGAGCATATGGGCGGCTGTATCTGCATCGAGGACGATATTTTTGTATACAGGGGCGTCCGCATTCTCGGGCTCGGCGGCTCCATGGAGTATATTCCGGGCGCGCCTCACCAGTACACGGAGTTCGCGATGTCCATGCGGATAAAAAAGCTGTGGTGGAAGCTAAAGTGGAGGGGCGGTTTCGACATCCTTGTGACCCATGCGCCCGCGAAGGGCGTCAACGACCTCTCCGACCTGCCCCACCGGGGCTTCGCGTGCTTTCGCCGCCTGATCGAAAAATACCGGCCGAAGCTCTTTATCCACGGCCATGTGCACGCCACCTACGGCACCGGCTTTAAGCGGACGGACCGGCTTTTTGAGACTGTTGTGGTAAATGGATACGAGCACTATATCGTGGAATATCCGGAAAGAGAGGAATCATAGATGAGACAGTATGCAAAATACGCAAAGCCGTACCTGGGCGCGTTCATTATCGGGCCCTGTCTGATGCTGACGGAAGTATTCGGCGAGGTCATGCTGCCGAAGATGATGTCCCTGATCATCAACAATGGCGTCGCGAACCGCGACAGCGCCTACATTGTCCGTGTGGGGCTTGCCATGGTCGCGGTCGTGCTCGTTATGGCGGTCAGCGGCATCGGCGGGTCGTATTTTGCCGCAAAGGCGTCGATCAGCTTTACAAGCGATTTAAGAAGGGATATGTTTGCCAGGGTACAGCAGTTCTCCTTCAAAAATATTGATGACTTCAGTACAGGCTCCCTTGTGACCCGGCTGACAAATGATGTGCAGCAGCTCCAGCAGGTAATGCTGATGGGCCTAAAGCTTGCGCTGCGCGCGCCGGGAATGCTGCTCGGGGCTCTTGTCATGGCATTTTTGATGAATCCCAGCCTGGCGCTCATCATCCTGATCGTGATTCCGATTCTTGCGGCCGCCATCGCGGTGATCCTAAAGACCGCCTACCCGCGGTTTGAGATCATGCAGACGAAGCTCGATAATATGAACTCCGGCATTCAGGAGGCGCTGACGAATGTGCGCGTGATCAAGTCCTTTGTCCGCGAGGATTACGAGGAGGAGAAATTTAAGAGTTCCAATGAGGATCTGCAGAATGCCAGCCTGCGGGCAATGAACGTCGTGATCGTCTCGATGCCGGTGATGATGCTCGCAATGAACATTACGACGCTGGCGGTAGTCTGGTACGGCGGCAATCTGATCATCGGCGGGTCGATGCAGGTCGGCGACCTGACGGCATTTACCACCTATATTGTCCAGATCCTGATGTCGCTTATGATGCTGTCCATGGTGTTTTTGCAGAGCGCCCGTGCGATGGCGTCCGTCCGCCGTATCGGCGAGGTGATGAGGGCGGAGGTCGACCTGACCGATGAGGCTGCGAGGAGAAAGGACCTAACGGTTACAGAGGGGCGCGTAGAGTTTAAGGACGTTTCCTTTGGATATCAGGGCAGCGATGAGCCGGTGCTTGCGCACATAAGCTTTACTGCAAAGCCGGGACAGGTCATTGGGATCATCGGGGCGACCGGGAGCGGCAAGACCTCCCTGGTACAGTTGATCCCGCGGCTTTATGATGTGACCGGGGGCGAGGTGCTGGTGGACGGCGTCAATGTGAAGGAGTATTCGCTGCGCCATCTGCGTGAGGGCGTCGGCATGGTTCTTCAGAAAAATGTGCTCTTCTCGGGAACCATTGAGGAAAACTTGCGCTGGGGCGATGAAGACGCCTCCATGGAGGAGATCCGGGAAGTCGCGGACGCGGCGCAGGCGGACGGCTTCGTGTGCGCCTTCCCGGAAGGGTACGATACCGATATGGGACAGGGCGGTGTCAATGTGTCCGGCGGACAGAAACAGCGTCTCTGTATCGCCCGCGCGCTCCTAAAGCGCCCAAAGATCCTGATACTCGACGACTCCACGAGCGCGGTGGATACCGCGACCGAGGCGAAGATCCGGGAGTGCTTCCGCACGACCTTAAAGGACACCACAAAATTTATCATTGCCCAGAGGATCGGTTCCGTGGAGGAGGCGGATCGGATCATCGTCCTCGACGATGGACGGATCATCGGCATGGGAACTCATGCGGAGCTGCTCGCCTCCTGCGAGGCGTACCGGGAAATTTATTATTCCCAGAGAGATAAGGAGAGGGAGGCGACGGCGTGATGGACGAGAGACAGAGAATGGAAAGCTTAAATCGCCGTTACGGGAAACACGCCGCTCCTTCGCAGAAGCAGATGGGCCCGGGACACGGGCCGGGGCATGGGCCCGCGCGGATGGCGGCGGCAGGCGGGGGCGGTCCGAAGGAGACGAAGAAGACGGTGCGGCGGCTGCTCAGCTATCTGAATGAGGATAAGGCAAAGCTCGGGCTGGCGTTTGTGTGCGTGATCTTAAATACCTTCGGGACGCTTATGGGCGCGTATATGCTGCGCCCGATCATCAACACCTACATCGCCCCGATTGACGGAACGCGCGGCGATGCGGCGGGGCTTCTGCGCGCGCTCGCTGCCATGGCGGCGGTCTACCTGATCGGCGTGGGAGCGAACTACGCGCAGGCGAAGATCATGCTGACTGTGGCGCAGACCGCATTAAAGAAGATCCGCGATGACCTCTTTGTAAAGCTTGAGGGGCTTCCGGTGCGGTTTTACGACACCAACGCAAACGGCGACTTGATGAGCCGCTTTACGAATGATGTGGATACGATCGGGCAGATGTTGAGCAGTACGCTGGTGCAGCTCTTCTCGGGGGTTTTAAGCATTGCTGGGACCCTGCTTCTTATGATCTACACCAACATCTGGCTGACCCTTGTGACGCTCATCATGATTCCGCTTATGATGCGGGCGGGCGGTATGGTGGCGCACAAAAGCCAGAGATATTTCTCTGCGCAGCAGTCCTCCCTCGGCGCGCTAAACGGCTATATCGAGGAGACGGTGAGCGGTCAGAAGGTCGTCAAGGTCTTCTGCCACGAGGAGGAGGCGAAGGAGGATTTTGACCTCTTAAACCGCAGGCTGCGGGATGACCAGATCCGGGCGCAGTTTTTCGGCGGCGTGATGGGGCCGGTCATGGGTAATTTAAGCCATGTGAACTACTCCCTGACGGCGTGCGTCGGCGGGCTTTTATGTATTTTTAAGAATTTTGATGTGGGCGGGCTGACGGTGTTTTTGAATTTTTCGCGCCAGTTTTCCCGTCCGATCAACGAGATCTCCATGCAGGTCAGCAGCGTTTTTTCAGCGCTCGCCGGCGCGGAGCGGGTGTTTGCGGTGATGGATGAGGAACCGGAGCCGGAGGATGCCGCGGACGCGGTGGAGCTCACACCCATGAAAGGTCATGTGGAGCTTAAAAATGTGACCTTCGGCTACGATCCCGACAAGGTGATCTTAAAGAACATCAGTTTGTACGCGAAGCCGGGGCAGAAGATCGCCTTTGTCGGCTCGACCGGAGCGGGGAAGACGACGATCACTAACCTGATCAACCGGTTTTATGATATCCAGGGCGGAAGCATCACCATAGACGGGGTCGATATCCGCCATATCCGCAGGGATAATCTGCGAGAGAACATCGCGATGGTGCTTCAGGACACCCACCTGTTTACTGGGACAGTGATGGAAAATATACGGTACGGGCGAAGGGGTGCCACCGATGAGGAGGTCATTCAGGCGGCGAAGACGGCCTCCGCGCATTCCTTTATCACGCGTCTGCCTCACGGCTATGAGACAGTCCTTGAGGGCGATGGGGCGAACTTAAGCCAGGGCCAGCGGCAGCTCTTAAATATTGCCCGCGCGGCGATCTCGAAGGCTCCGATCCTGATTCTCGACGAGGCGACGAGCTCCGTGGATACCAGGACCGAGAAGCATATCGAGCACGGCATGGATCGCCTGATGGCAGACCGGACGACCTTCGTGATCGCGCACCGGCTCTCCACGGTCCGCAACGCGAGCGCGATCATGGTACTGGAAAACGGGGAGATCATCGAGCGCGGCGACCACGATGAGCTGCTCGCGATGAAAGGGCGTTACTACGAGCTGTACACGGGTTTGATCGAACTTGAGTAGCAACCGTTTGGCGCACGGCTGATCAGAACGATTTTGGGTTAAAATATAACAAAAAGTAGTTTGGCGTAATAGCGCTGAGCTTCCTGGTCGCATGATTGACAGAAATGCGTGAGTAGAAACTATTTGATTAACTGTTGAGGACAGCGCCTCCCTGAAGGGCGAAAGGTTATCTGTGAAGAGTGAAAAGCAGATAACCTTTTTGCTTTCACTTCGTAACTGTTCAGTACTCTCACAGTTACGGGCAAAAATCCATGAAAATTGCCTTCGGCAATAGGATTTTTGCCTGCTTCCGCCGTGTTTTCTTACGGTCAGTGCAGTAAATGTGCAGACCTACTGAACAGTTATT
>SFNH01000071.1 GCA_004554205.1 Clostridium sp. | reverse complement strand
TGATGTGAATAATATTAGCGTTTGGAATGTTTTTCTGCACATAGGATTTGAAAGCTTCCAATAGTTTCGATTTGCCTGAACGTCTTACACCCGTCAGCACTTTAATATCAGGAGTTCCGATAACGCCTACCATTTTATTTAAGTATTGTTTTCTTTCGATCAGCTTCATAGAAAATCACCTCGCAAAGCTATTACACCATGCCTGTTTCCCAAAATCAATATATTTTTGGTTTTGGGAAATTGACATGCTAACAGTTCAGCCATGCGGCTGATATTGTCCAGGGCCGAGGGAGCGCTGAGCAAACCTTGCTGTGAGGGAAGACGGTGAACACTTTTCGAAGGCAATTTTCATGGATTTTTGCCTGTAACTGTGAAGGCACTGAACAGTTACAGCAAAAGTTTTACATCCGTCGACCGAACAAAAGAGAAGACTGTAACCGGCGACCGAACAAAAACGAAAACCCCGCCCGCGGGCGGGGGCGTAACGGCTATATTGTAACCGGCGGTTTCGGGGTATTGACAGTTCGCGCGTCGGTCTTGTTTTCGGGCTTGATCTCTCCGACCTGAAGCAGCGAGCGTTTGGTCAGGGTAGGTCCGACCAGCTCGTAGATCAGAACGCCGAACAGCACTACATTCCGCACAACGGCGCCGTCCTGAAGACTGGTTGCGGTCAGCGCCATACCAAGAGCCACACCGGCCTGGGGCAAGAGCGTGATGCCCAGATGTCTGGCAATGGAGTCGGAACAGTGGGTTGCCTTGCAGCTTGTGTAGGAACCCAGGTATTTACCGGCGGAACGGGCGATGATATAGATCACTCCGATGATGAGTGTCATCGGGTTTGCGAGGATCTTTAAATCCAGTTCTGCGCCGGAAAGCACGAAGAACAGAATATTTAACGGTACTGTCCAGCCCTCGATACGCTCCATCAGCTCTTCGGAGGAATCACATACATTGCAGAAGATGGTACCCGCCATCATGCATACCAGCAGTAATGAGAAGCTGCAGTGAACGGCTCCGACCTGAAATTCCAGAGAGGACAGCGCCACCGCCAGCATAACAAAGGCAACAGAGATAGCCATACGCTTGCTTCTGGAGTGGAAGAAGTGCTCCACAGCGTTGAGCAGCAGACCGATCAGAGCTCCCAGCGCCAGGGAAAGCACGATTTCCAAAATCGGTTCTACCACAACGCCCATCATATTGATACTGCCGTTTTCCAGGGCTCCGGCGATGCCGAAGGACACGGAAAACAGAACCAGGCCGACGGCGTCGTCGATGGCTACGACCAGCAGCAGGAGCCTGGTGAGAGGGCCGTCCGCTTTATACTGACGGACAACCATCAGTGTGGCAGCCGGCGCCGTGGCGGCTGCGATAGCGCCCAGGGTGATGGCGGCGGGAAGGGATATGATACGCGGGAAAGCCAGGTGCAGGCAAATCAGCGCCACGTCTACGACCAGAGTGGCGACCACTGCCTGGAAAATGCCCACGATGACAGCTCTTGACCCCATGCTTTTCAACTGCTGCAGGCGGAACTCATTGCCGATCGTAAAAGCGATAAAGCCGAGGGCAGTCTGGGTGATGACCTTAAGACCCTCCACCTGCTCCAGGGAATTAAACCCGATACCTGGCAGCATCAGCGCGCCGATACAATAAGGACCGAGAAGCAGACCGGCCACAAGATACGCAGTGACAGCGGGCAGATTCAAAAGCCTCGTCAGGCGGGACATCATCAGCCCGCCGAGAACTGCCACTGCCAGACAGATAAGATAAATTTCCATAATACAGCCTCCTCATTTTTCGTGTCGTATTATAGCACCGAAGCATGGAAGGTTCAAGGAGTAATTGCCGAAAATGTCGAATTGTTATATAATATAAAAAAAGGCAGGGGGAAAATGATGAAACACAGCGATATTATACCAGATCAGGAATTCAGGAAGGAGCTGCTCCAGCTTGCGCTGCCGGTTACGCTGCAGTGCCTTTTGCAGTCGTCGTTTGGTGTTATCGACCAGGTGATGACCGGGCAGCTCGGCAGCGTGAGCATCGCGGGAATCGGCCTTGCGGGCAAGTTCATATCTCTGCTCACGGTGATGGTTCAGGCGATCACGGCTGTGGCCGGGATCATTATTGCTCAGGCAATCGGGAAAAATGACCGGCGCGAGGCGGGTAAGGGCTTCTATACAAATTTGCTGCTGGCTCTTTTTCTGACGGCGGGATTTACGGCGATCAGCCTGCTCATGCCGGAAATGCTTATGAATGTTTACTCGAAGGATGGGGCGACGGTGGCGGCGGCAGCATCCTACCTTCGCATTTACGCCATCAGTTTCCTTCCGATGATGCTCACCGCGATTGTTTCCGCCTACCTGCGCTGCGAGAAGGCGGCAATGATTCCGCTGTATGCGGGAATTTGCGCGGCAGTTCTCAATACGGTCTTAAATTATCTGCTGATCTTCGGGAAGTTCGGGTTTCCGCAGATGGGAGTGCGGGGCGCGGCGTGGGCGTCCGTGATCTCCCAGGTAGCCGGATGCGCGGTGGTTGTCATGATTTTCCTTGCCCGCTACGGCGGGAAGGAGCGGCTTAGCCCCGGCATTTACCGCAAATCCGCGGAGCTTAAGGTGTACCTCGGTATTCTGGTGCCGATGTTAATCTGTGAGTTTTTATGGGTGCTTGGAGAAAATGTGTATGCTTTCATCTATGGACATATGGGTACAGAGGCGTGCGCGGCGATGACGCTGATCAACCCGGTGGTGGCGCTCATGATCGGAGCCTTGAGCGGAGTGGCGCAGGCGACGGGCATCATGGTGGGGAAATGCCTGGGCGCAGGCGAGAGGGAGAAGGCGTACCACACGGCCGGGAAGCTGATGAAAACGGGCTTCTGGGGCTCGGCAGCGCTCTCCGTACTGCTGCTTTTGCTCCGGCCGTATTATGTGCGGATCTTTAATGTGGAGCCGGAGGTCCGCGCGATGACGAGCGCAATACTGGCCGCGTTTGCGGTGGTCGCCCCGCTCAAGGTACAGAACATGATCCTGGGCGGAGGCGTCTTGCGCAGCGGCGGAAAGACGGAGTACGTCATGGTGATCGATCTGATCGGAACATGGATGTTCGGCGTCCCGCTCGGGCTCTTGACGGCATTTGTGCTGAAGCTTCCGATCGTGTGGGTGTATTTTATCCTCTCTCTTGAGGAGTGCGTCCGCCTGCTGATCTCCGCGTTTTTATTCCGCAGGAAAAAATGGATGCGGAGGCTGTGAAGCGTTTTTGGAACGTTTATATAGTAAAATAGACAATGAAAAAGAAATGCTCTTAATCCGGGTAAATCGGCTGGAAAATGAACTTCGCAAAGTGAAAGAGCGGATTGAAGAAATAGCATAAAGAAGCCGGAGTCCTTTTGCGGGGATTCCGGCTCTTTTCAAAGCAGATGACGGGAGTCGAACCCGCCTCCTCAGCTTGGGAAGCTGATGTTCTACCGATGAACTACATCTGCGTGCTTAAGTAGTATAACACAACTTTTCAGAAATTTCAACTTAACAAATGAAAAAATTTATTGTAAAATGAAATTCAGGAGGAAAAAGCCATGAGAGACAGCAGAATTTCAAGGGATGAGGCGCTTGCGCTTCTTCGGAATCATAACAAAGAGCCGTTTCACATTTTGCATGGATTGACGGTGGAGGGCGTAATGCGCTGGTACGCGAAGGAGTTAGGGTATGCCGAGGAGGAGGACTACTGGGGCATTATCGGGCTGCTTCACGATATTGATTTCGAGCAGTACCCGGAGCAGCACTGTGTCAAGGCGCCGGAGCTTCTCAAAGCAGGCGGCGTGGGGGAGGACATGATATATTCCATCTGTTCTCACGGCTACGGGCTCTGCTGCGATGTGGAGCCGGAGCATGAGATGGAGAAGGTACTGTTTGCGGCGGACGAGCTGACCGGGCTCATCGGTGCGGCTGCGAGGATGCGGCCATCGAAAAGCACGAAGGATATGGAAGTATCCAGCCTGAAAAAGAAATTCAAAGATAAGAAATTCGCCGCGGGCTGCTCCCGCGATGTGATCCGGCAGGGAGCGGAGCGGCTTGGCTGGGAGTTAGACGAGCTGTTTGAGAAAACCATCGAGGCGATGCGCGCCTGCGAGGATCCGGTAAACAGCGAGATGGAAGCTCTGGGCTTGAATTAGTGAAAAAGTTGTGCTATACTTTTCTACAGTTTCAAACAAACAGATGGAGGCGGACAGATGGAACTTATGTTTGCAGGCGGATTGGTGCTGATCATTTTATTTGTCGTAGCTGTCGTGGTTTCTACCGTTGCGGGTACGGTCGGTTCCGGCATCATTGACGATGAAGACGCAGAGGACGAATAAAGAAGATGAGGCTAAGCGGCGGGCTGCGCCGGGAGTGATGAGCTCCTCCGGCGCAGCCCGTTACGATTTTTTACGTTTCCCCGTAACTGTTCAGTACCCTCACAGTTACATTTCCACAAAGATTTCGTTGGCATTTTCAAGCCGCAGAGCAATGACGGTGCCCTGAACGAGATAGGCGCTCATGCCGCCCCGGTGGGAGGGAAGGACGCAGGAAATGTGTTCATTTGGAGCGAAGCCCAGATCAAAGAGACGCCTGCGCATATGCGGTTCGCTGGCGACCCACACGACACGCGCCTGATCGCCGGGCTTTATATGGCTTAATGGGAGGACCATGGAATCAGCCTCTCAGAGTTTGCGTTGTTACCAGTTTATGCAGGTTTTGCAGGGAAAGTGAGGCGCGCGGAACACACGCTCTGATCATACTTCGATAATGTCGAAATTTGTCGAACGAATAGCAGGCGCAGGCACTTGTATTCTTTAACAGATTGTGCTATTATTACCATACATTTCAAAATTCAACAGAATCTGATGTCATCACAGATTTCTGGCTCATTTGAATCTACATGAGCAAAGTCCATTACACGGAAAATGAACCATGTAAAACTAAAAAGGGGGAATTCTATGTTTTTTTGGCGGTCCGGCCTTAAGCGGAGGCTGGCAGTTCTTGCGGTGTGCGCGGCAATGACGTCTCTTTTTGGCGCGTGTCCCGCATGGGCGGCAAGAGGTCACTGGAGCGTTGGAGATACGGTGACAAGAGAAATTCACGGGGAATCGTATTGCTTTCGCTGCATTGACGACAATTACTCGGACGAGATGGAGCACCATCGTCCGGGAGCGCTGTTTTTGTGCGATGTGGTGATTCCGGCGAACACGGGATCCCGCTATGAGTTTAGGACATCGGCAAACGGGGCCCATGATTATGAATTTTGTCCGGGACCGATTGTGAATTTCGGGGGAGGCAGTGATTACAAAATGTCTTCGGTGCGGGCATGGCTGCATGAGGCGGAGGCAGGCTTTTCCGATGCGGAGCCGGTGAATGTCGGCGTGATGTATGCCTATGAGGGAAGCACCGCGAGGGGGAGCTATGAGAAGTTCGGGCATTCGACTCTTAGGGGAAGTTTTATCGGGAGTCAGAAGCTGGCGGACCGTCTCTTTATCCTTTCCGTGGATGAGGCGTGCAAGTACCGGGAATATCTCTGGAAGTTTGAGGGCGCGGCGCAGAATAATCCGCAAAGCCAGTATGGAGCGTTCTCGAAGGGATACTGGCTGCGAAACCCGGCGGGCGATAGAGAAAACAGTGAAACGGGGCTGGTGTACGCGGTGGATCTGGTGCTTGGCAATATCCGCCCGGTGAGAAGCGCCCCGGAAAATATTGCAGATGACGCGGAGCTTACGGTGACGGGGACGATCGGTGTCCGCCCGGCGTTTGTGCTCCCGCAGGATTAAGGAGGAGATCATATGACAGGTACAAAGGGAAAAGAAAGCTGTAGCAGAAGAAGGAGTGTCGTGGAGTATATGAGGCGAATCTTAAGGAAGTATGCCGCGGGAGCGATGACGATCGTTCTGGTGGCGCTGATGTCAGGCGCTTTTCCGGGGACGGCGGCATTGGCGGGAAATGTGGCGTTCAGTTATCCGACGGCGAGCGGGAGTGACGCGGTAGCAGGCGGTGAGGCTGCGCCTGTCGGTGAGATTGCATCGGAGAGTGACGCTGACAGTGTTTTTGAGGAGACGCTGGAATGCGATCTGGCGACGCCGGCGAGCTTAACGCTGCGTCGCGCGGCCGTCGGCGACTTGTGGGAGGACTGGAACGGTGACATGGATTTTCCGGGTGACGGTACTGAGACAGAGCCCTATCAGATATCTGGCATCGCCCACCTTATGGGTCTTTCAGAGGCGGTCGCCGCGGGAGAGGATTTTCGGGATACATGGTTTGAACTGACCGGGGACATCGACCTTGGCGGGCTCACTGTTCATAACGGAAATTGGAACCCGATCGGCTGGTATCGCAACCGCGCCGAGATGGCAGGTGATGTGGCAACCCCGTTTCGCGGGCATTTTGACGGTGGCGGGCATACCGTTTCCGGCTTAAAAATCATCAATCCGGAAATGCAACTTAGAAATATCGGTCTGTTCGGCGTCATTGACGGCGGAACGGTAAAAAACCTGACTGTGGAGGCGGACGACATCTACGGCGCGGAGCGCGCCGCGGTGCTGGTCGGAACGTTGAGCGGCGGCGCGGTGATCTACGGGGTGAATGTGTCCGGCTATGTGTACGCGACCGGAGACATCGGCGGAATCGCTGCGGCTGTCATCGGGGACTCACCGGCTGTCGGGACAGTCGCGGCGGGGAACCGGTCGGCGGTCATTGAGAATTGCAGGGCGGAAGGAATTATTTTGAATTCTGCCGGATCGGAGGGCTTTACCGGAGGCATTGCCGGAAATGTGCAGCGGGCATGGCTGGTGGACAATACAGTGATTACCCAGAACGGAGATTACAACCGGATTCAGGGTAAGGGATATGTGGGAGGCATTGCGGGGCGCCTGCGCGAGAGCAGCGTTTACAATGCTTATGTGAACGGCACCATCGGCGGGAACGGAAGCAGAGCGGCAGGCGGGATCATCGGAAAGTACGAGAGCGGGAATCTGGTGCTCGCGCGCATGGCCGGTGATATTTCCCGCACTAACAACGGCAGCGCATCGCGTGAGGGAACATTTGTGGGAACGCGTGAGAGCCGCGACTATTTTACCTACGGGACGGGGCGGGACAGCCGGATCGCGTATCTGTTCACAACTTCCGCAGCAAAAGCGAAAAATGTGTTTGGAAGCAGCATTGACGGGGATAACAGCTATACGGAGCAGGCACATATCGGCTATTGGACAGATCTTGAGCGGAAATATGTGACTGTCTCCGGGCGGATTGAGACCGGGTGCGGGGAGCGTTATTTCTATAAGGAGCTTGAGGACGGCGTGCGCTACATTGTCACACAGAAGCTGGGGCGGGAGTTTACCATGGATGGTTATCGGCTGGATCTGCCCTTTGCTTTGGATCATTTTGCGCCGGGCTACATGGGAGAGCCGGTCCGCGGGTATCTGGTGTACATTCCAAGGATTGACGCGAGAAATGCCAATGGAACCTATGACACGGATGTGGCGGAGCTCGCGGCAATGCCCGAGACCGGGAGCAGCTACTACCGGGAGATTGACCGCGAACACCCGGCGGCGGTCGTGCCGGGGGCGGTGGTGACTGTGGCAACCGCGCCGAAAAACAGCGGGCAGAATCGCTATCAGATGATAGTGGACGCAAGCGCGGACGGCGGAGTGCGGGCTCCTACCTATCGGGATGAGGATGGAGAAGCGGTTCCCATGAATTATGTCAATGGGGGAGCGTACTCGTTCGTCATGCCGGAATGTGACACCGAACTTAAGGCAGAGTACCGGAAGGTAACTACCCGGCTGGATGTGGAGCCCGCCGAGACCCGCATCTCGGTAGTGCAGACGCGAAACGGAGACCGGAAGCACCCGCAGGTGGTGACAGAGGTGAAAAATGAGGACGGGATTCTGATTGCCCGGTATATTGAGGAAAGCAGGGACCGGACATTGGAGGCGCAGCCGGTTCTCATCCATGCGGAGCATAACGGCACCGGACAGACTGCCGACCGGACGGTGAGGTGGTCTGTGGACGATGATAATCTGCTGGAAAATCATTGTGAGAGCGGATACACAATGATGGATGCGGCGGTTCTGCCGAATCTGAATTCCGCGTTTATTCAAGGAATCATCAACCGGGAGGTGCAGGCCCAGGCGGAAAACCGGTATAGGGAGAAGATAAATGACACCATCTATACACGGTACGCGGTTGTGACGGCAACCACGAATCCCGCCACTTCCGTAAATAACCAGCCGGTATACGGCAACTGCCGTGTGGCAGTAGAATTCCGAATCATAGACAACACGACTGTGCGGGTGGAGGAAATGAGCTTAAACCGCACGGAGGCGGAGCTTACCGTTACGCGGAGGCTGACCGGGAGCTGTTACCGGCCGACGGAGCGAATTACCTGCTCTGCGCCTGTGGTGCTGACTGCGTTCTTAAATCCGCCGCAGCCGTTTTACAGGCAGGTGGGGTGGAATGACAGAGAGAGCGGGAAGATTGTGCGTTTGACGCCGTCGGGAACAAATATGCAGGATTGCCGTCTGGAGGCATGCTTTGATGAGGCGGGCGAGGCGAATCCTGCGTGGATTCAGAATATTATAAATGAGGACAAAGCGAAGAAAGCGGTAAATCCGCTGAGGCGGGTAAACGGGAGCGGGCAGGCGACGGAGATCGTGACAGCCACGAGTGAGGATCAGACGCATGGCAACGTGACGGCAGAGTGTCTTGTGACCGTGCGATTTGTAACGGTGGATGAGACGACGCCGCGAAGCGGCGGAAGTTCCGGCGGTTTTAGCGGCGGAGGTGGCGGAAGTTTCTCAGGACTTACAGTGGCCGGTGCGTCAACGGCAGCGGGAGCATCCCTTCCGGGATATGCGGTCAGCGGGACATGGATACGGAATGCGGCAGGAAAATGGACGTTTTCGGATGGCAGCCGCGCCTATACAAATGAGTGGGCTGCAGTCGTAAATCCTTATGCTGATACATATGCGGGACAGAGCGATTTTGACTGGTTTTTCTTCGGCAGTGAGGGGATCATGATGACCGGGTGGCATCAGGACAGTGACGGCAATACATACTATCTGAATTCATCTCCTGACGGGACACAGGGACGGATGTATACCGGATGGAACTGGATTACCGGTGCGGATGGCGTGGCGCGCTGCTATTATTTCAACGAATCATCGGACGGCACAAGAGGGGCTTTGAAGCGTAATCATACCACGGATGATGGGAGCCGGACGGACCAGGATGGAGCGTGGGTAGTTGACGGCGTGGTGCAGACAAGGCACGGTGCTTAACCTGTACCATTTCCCGGAAAGAACGGGCAGCGGAACGGAAGAAGATGATTGCATCGGCGGGGTTCGATTCCCCGCTCCGCTACTACATTTTGTGTACCTTGACAACAGAATATTGAAAACTGATAGCAAAAAACATAACTATGTTACAGTCAAATTGGGTAGCCGGTCTGCCGGGTGGTTTCCACTTCCGAAAGGAGGTGGCGAGAATGAGTACATACGAGATATTACACATCGTAATTGACGTAGCAATGTTTATTTTCGTAATTATGGGCACAAAAAAATAACCACCCCGCCAACCAGTAGGGTGATTATTTTTTAAATATTATCTTAGCTGGA
>SFNH01000070.1 GCA_004554205.1 Clostridium sp. | reverse complement strand
GTGACACGCTGCGTTTCCGGCTCGGTCCGCGCGCTTATTAGCCGCCAGTCGCGCAAACTCGCCTACGGCTCGGACAGTGCGCTTTGATGATAACAGTTTACAGTAGGACTTTGCACTTGCTGCAAAGTCCGTAAGAACGCGTTATGGCAGAAAAGAATCCAGCCCTTCGCCGCAGGCGAACTTTAAATGGGCTGGATTCCGTAGCAGTTCTGTCGAAGACAAAACTGCTACGGCGCTAGCGCAGACCTCGCTACGGAAGCCTCGCTATCGTCACCGGGTCTGTCTTCCGGGGCCTTGCGGCTGATATTGTCTAGCCCCGAGGGAGCGCTGTGCAAACCTTGCTGTGAGGGAGACCGGTGTAAACTCTACTGTGAGGGAAGACGGTGAACACTTTTGCGAGGTGCCCGAGCAAAAGTTTTACATCCGTCGACCGAACAAAAGAGAATACTGTGGGCGCGACCGAACAAAAACGAAAACGCCGCCCGCGACCGAGGTGAGCCGTATAGCTGAATTGTTACAGTCAAACTGAACAGTCGTTGAAAAAGGGCTGGAAATCATCAGAAAACTATGCTATAATGATATATTGAAGTGTAACGCCCTGACGGGGCAGTCACACACAGATCGTAAGGAGGAACCTATAACATGAGTTTACAGGTAGAAAAGTTAGAAAAGAACATGGCGAAATTAACCGTGGAAGTGCCGGCAGAGCAGTTTGAGGCAGCTCTTAAAACTTCCTATAACAAAAATAAAAACAGATTTAACGTCCCCGGCTTCCGCAAGGGGAAGGTGCCCCAGGCGATGATCGAGAAGATGTACGGTCCGGGCGTTCTGTATGAGGACGCGGCGGAGGAGGCGATCGACGCGACCTACGCGGACGCGATGAAAGAGAGCGGGCTCACGATCGTTTCAAGGCCGGAGATCTCGATCGACCAGATTGAGAAGGGAAAGCCGTTTATCTACACTGCAATGGTGGCGGTTAAGCCGGAGGTGACCTTAGGTGAATACAAGGGCATTGAGGTTGAGAAGGCGAAGCCCGAGGTGACCGATGAGGATGTCGAGGCGGAGCTTAAGAAGGTTCAGGAGCAGAACTCCAGACTGGTGACGGTGGAGGATCGCGCAGTCGCGGACGGGGATCAGACCGTGATTGATTTTGAGGGCTTTGTTGACGGAGAGACCTTCGAGGGGGGCAAGGCGGAGGACTATCCGCTGACCATCGGCTCCCACTCTTTCATTGATACCTTCGAGGAGCAGCTCATCGGAAAGAATATCGGCGATGACGTGGAGGTGAACGTCACCTTCCCGAAGGAGTACCACGCGGAGAATCTGGCGGGGAAACCGGCGACCTTCAAGGTGAAGATCAAGGAGATCAAGGTGAAGGAGCTCCCCGAGCTCAATGACGAGTTCGCCGGCGAGGTTTCCGAGTTTGAGACCCTCGATGAATACAAGGCCGACATTAAGGCAAAACTTGCAGAGACGAAGCAGCAGCAGGCAACTGCGGAGAACGAGAACAATGTAGTTCAGAAGGTCGTTGACAACGCGCAGATGGATATCCCGGAGCCGATGATCGACGAGCAGGTGCGCGGCATGATTGACGACTACGCGCGCCGGATGCAGAGCCAGGGCATCTCTCTTGAGCAGTATATGCAGTTTACCGGTATGACGATCGACCAGCTTAAAGATCAGATGCGCCCGCAGGCGGAGAGAAGAATCCGCACCCGTCTGGTGCTTGAGGCTGTCGCGGCGAAGGAGAATATTGAGGCGTCCGAGGAGCTTGTAGAGGCGGAGCTTAAGAAGATGTCCGAGACCTACAAGATGGAAGTGGAGCAGATCAAAACGATCATGGGCGAGTCCGGTATCAGGGAGATGAAGCAGGACATGGCCGTTCAGGAGGCAGTCGACTTTTTAGTTGCAGAGGCGAAGCTAGTCTAAGCTAACCGCAGGAAGATTGTAACAGGAGGATAGGACAGATGGCACTGGTACCTTATGTGATTGAGCAGACAAGCAGGGGCGAGCGCTCCTACGATATATACTCCCGCTTATTAAAAGAGAGGATTATTTTTCTTGGTGAGGAAGTGACGGATGTGTCCGCAAGCCTGATCGTGGCGCAGCTTCTGTTTCTGGAGTCTGAGGATCCGGGAAAGGATATCAGCCTGTACATCAACAGCCCCGGCGGTTCTGTGACTGCCGGGATGGCAATCTACGACACGATGAACTACATCAAATGCGATGTCTCCACCGTCTGCATCGGCATGGCGGCGAGCATGGGCGCGTTTCTTCTCGCGGGCGGCGCGAAGGGCAAGCGCTTTGCGCTTCCGAATGCCGAGGTGATGATCCACCAGCCATCCGGCGGCGCGCAGGGACAGGCGACGGAGATTCAGATCGTTGCCGAGAAGATTCTGCAGACGAAGAAGAAATTAAATGAGATTCTGGCCGCGAACACCGGCCAGCCCTACGAGGTCATCTGCCGGGATACGGAGCGTGATAATTACATGACTGCCGGGGAAGCCTTAAGCTATGGCCTGATCGACAAGGTGATCGACAAACATTGAGAAAGGATATAGGTGGATTTCTATGGCGATGAGATCAGACGACAGGGTCAGATGCTCTTTCTGCGGAAAGACGCAGGATCAGGTGAGGAAGCTGATTGCCGGTTCCAATAATGTTTTTATCTGCGATGAGTGCGTGGATCTGTGCGCGGAGATTCTCGAGGAGGAATTTGACGGGCACGAGGAGGAGGGGTTATCCTTAGACAGCATCAATCTGCTGAAGCCGAAGGAGATCAAGGAATTTCTTGACGAGTATGTGATCGGGCAGGAGGCCGCGAAGAAGGTTCTGTCCGTGGCTGTCTATAATCACTACAAGCGCATTACGGCGGGGAATCATGTGGACGTGGATGTGCAGAAGAGCAATATCCTTCTGCTCGGCCCCACCGGCTCCGGCAAGACCTACCTCGCGCAGACGCTGGCAAAGATCTTAAATGTACCCTTTGCCATCGCGGACGCGACAGCGCTGACCGAGGCCGGGTATGTGGGCGAGGATGTCGAGAATATCCTCTTAAAGCTGATCCAGGCGGCCGATTACGATATCGAAAAGGCCGAGTACGGCATCATCTATATTGACGAGATTGATAAGATCACCAAGAAATCGGAGAATGTGTCCATCACGAGGGACGTATCGGGTGAGGGCGTCCAGCAGGCGCTCCTTAAGATCCTGGAGGGGACTGTGGCGAGCGTTCCGCCCCAGGGCGGCAGGAAGCACCCGCATCAGGAGCTTTTGCAGATTGACACCACCAATATTCTCTTTATCTGCGGCGGCGCCTTTGACGGTCTGGAAAAGATCATCGAGAGCCGCATAAACGCCGGTTCCATCGGTTTTAACGCCGAGGTGGTGGATAAGAACAAGACGGATATCGACGCGCTGCTTCGCAAGGTGGAGCCGCAGGATCTGGTGAAGTTCGGCCTGATCCCGGAATTCATCGGACGTGTGCCCGTGACCGTCTCCTTAAGCCTTCTTGATGAGAATGCGCTGGTACAGATTTTGACGGAGCCGAAGAACGCGCTGATGAAACAGTACCAGAAGCTTTTCGAGCTGGATGATGTGAAGCTGGAATTTACGGACGAGGCGCTAAAAGAGGTGGCGCGCCTTGCGGTGGCGCGAAAGACCGGAGCTAGGGGCTTACGCTCCATCCTTGAGTCGGTGATGATGGATCTGATGTACGAGATCCCGTCCGACAGCAATGTCGGTATCTGCACCATTACAAAGGGAGTTGTAGATGGCACAGCACAGCCGGAGATCGTGTACCGGGATACGGCTGTACCGCGCAAAACGATCTCCCAGAGACTCAAAAAAGAAAAACCGGGTGAGATTGCGTAGGTGTCTGCGCGTATAAGGGGGCTGCTGCAGGGCAACAGGCATTTTGCAGCGCCCCTTTTGATTGAGGAGGAAACAGATGGAAGATACGAGAGTTTTCACGATGCCGATGATCGCCCTGCGGGGCCTTACCGTGCTTCCGGGCATGACGGTCAGCTTTGACATCAGCCGCCCGAAGTCCGTCGCCGCGGTGGAGAAGGCGATGGTGGGGGACCAGAAGGTGTTCCTGGTCACCCAGGAAAATCCGGATGATATGGACCCGTCGCTTGAGCAGCTTTTCCATGTGGGTGTGGTCGCCTGCATAAGACAGCTTGTGAAAATGCCGGGTGGCGTCGTGCGCGTGATGGCGGAGGGCCTTAATCGGGCGGAGCTTCTTTCGCTCGACTGTGAGGAGCCGGCTTTAGTCGGGGAGGTGTTTATCACCCCGCCGCAGAAATTCGGTCTTGATTATGTGACGTCGGAAGCCATGATGCGCGTCCTGAAAGAGAAGGCGGAGGAGTACGGGGGGCAGAACGCAAAATTCGCGAAGGAGATTCTGCCGAACCTCTTGCACTGTGACGACCTGGAAGTTCTGATGCTTAGGATGGCGAGCGAGCTTCCCTGGGACTTCAGGATCCGCCAGCAGTATCTTGAGGAGGATAATACCACAGGGCGTTATGGAGTGCTGGTGTCCCATATCGCGAATGAGATCGAGATCTCCCGGATACGCAGGGAGTTTCAGGAGCGCGTGAAGGAGAGCATCGACCGGAACCAGAAGGAGTACATCTTAAGGGAGCAGATGAAGGTCATCCGGGAGGAGCTCGGCGAGGATCCGGTCTCCGATGCGGACGAGTACGAGAAGCAGCTTGCCGCGCTTAAGGCCGATAAGGAGATCAAAGACAAGCTCAAAAAGGAGATCGAGCGGTTTAAGGGAATGCCGGGCGGAAGCCAGGAGGCGAATGTGCTGCGCACCTACATAGAGACGCTGCTTGAGCTTCCCTGGAATAAGGTATCGAGAGACAACAACGACTTAAAGCACGCGGAGAAGATTTTGGAGGAGGATCATTACGGACTTGAGAAGGTGAAGGAGCGGGTGCTTGAATATCTGGCAGTCCGTGTGCTCACAAAGAAGAGCTCCGGCCCGATCATCTGTCTGGTCGGCCCACCCGGAACCGGAAAGACCTCCATCGCCCGCTCGGTGGCGCGCGCGCTGGGAAAGAAATATGTGCGCATCAGTCTGGGCGGCGTGCGCGATGAGGCCGAGATACGCGGCCACAGAAAGACCTATGTGGGCGCCATGCCGGGCCGCATTGTGGACGGGCTTAAGCAGGCGGGGGTCGCAAACCCGCTGATGCTGCTCGACGAGATTGACAAGGTGAGCAGCGATTACAAGGGCGATACGTCGTCCGCGCTCCTGGAAGTGCTTGACGCGGAGCAGAATGTGCGCTTCCGCGACCACTATGTGGAGGCGCCGATCAATCTGTCGAATGTGCTGTTCATCGCCACGGCAAATACGACCCAGACGATACCGGGGCCGCTTCTTGACCGCATGGAGGTCATTGAGGTAAACAGCTATACGGAGAATGAAAAATTCCATATCGCGAAAAACTATCTGGTGGGAAAGCAGCTTGAGCGTAGCGGCTTAAGCGAAAAGCAGATGTCCATCTCAGATGACGCCCTCAAGAAGGTCATTCACAACTATACCAGGGAGGCGGGAGTCCGCAATCTGGAACGGCGCATCGGCGAGATCTGCAGAAAAGCGGCGAGAGAGTTCCTTGAGGATAACAAAAAGACGATCTGCGTGACGGAGAGCAGTCTGGAGAGCTATCTCGGCAAGGAGAAGATCACATTTGAGGATGTGAACGAGGAGGACGAGGTCGGCATTGTCCGGGGTCTTGCGTGGACGAGCGTCGGCGGCGATACGCTCCAGATCGAGGTCAATGTGATGCCGGGGAAGGGTGAGCTTAAGCTGACCGGACAGATGGGCGATGTGATGAAGGAGTCCGCGCAGACAGCGCTTACGTTTGTACGTTCAGTCAGCCCGCGGTATCACGTCGCGGATGATTACTTCGAGAAGCACGATATCCACATCCATATCCCGGAGGGCGCGGTGCCAAAGGACGGTCCCTCCGCGGGGATCACCATGGCGACGGCGATGCTGTCCGCGGTGACGGGTAGGAAGGTGCAGGCAAAGGTCGCGATGACCGGCGAGATCACCTTAAGGGGCCGCGTCCTGCCGATCGGAGGCTTAAAAGAGAAGATTCTTGCAGCGAAGATGGCACATGTAACGACCGTGCTCGTGCCGGATAAGAACCGGCCGGATATCGCGGAGTTGTCGGATGAGATCACCGGAGATTTGAGGATCGTCTATGTAAAGAGCATGGAGGATGTGCTCTCCGAGGCGCTTGTCCAGGAGCGGTAGGAGGAGGGAAACGATGATCATAAAAAAGGCGGAGCTTGAGACGGTCTGCGGGATAAGCAGCGCCCTCCCGGAGAATCTGCGGCCGGAGTTTGCATTTGCGGGGAAGTCCAACGTGGGGAAATCCTCTCTGATCAACGCGCTGATGAACCGGAAATCCCTTGCGCGGACCTCATCCCAGCCGGGAAAGACCCAGACGATCAACTTTTACAACATCAACGATTCTCTCTACTTTGTGGATCTGCCCGGCTACGGCTACGCTAAGGTTTCCGTGGAGGTCAAGGCAAAATGGGGGAGGATGATCGAGCGCTACTTAAAGAAATCTCCCATGTTAAAGTGCGTCTTCCTGCTCATCGACATCCGCCATGAGCCGTCGGACAATGACAGGATGATGTACGACTGGATCATGTCAAACGGCTATCACCCGGTGATCATCGCCACAAAGCTCGACAAGATAAAGCGCAGCCAGGTACAAAAGCAGGTGAAGCTGGTGCGGGACGGTCTCGGCATGGACAAGGACGGCACCGTGATCCCGTTCTCTGCGCAGACAAGGCAGGGGCGGGATGAGATCTGGACACTGATCGAAAAGTTGGTATTCGAATAGCATTCATATACTGTAAAAAAGAGTAACTGAGAGGGTACAAAACAGTCACAAAACAGTCACAATTTCTCTGAAATATGAACACAAAATGAACACAAAATTCAGTTAAAATTCCAGAAAAGGGCAAATGAGAGGAGATTTTCATATGAGACGAAGAGAGCTTGCGGCCGCGATGGCATTTATCACGGCGATCTCAGCAGTTCCGATGACGGCGGAGGCCGCGGACAACAATCAGGATTACCGGAGAAAGGTGGTCGGGATTGCCGGTATCATGAATGTGAGCACCGGGCTTAAGGATGCAGTCACCCGGGCGGAATTTGCACATATGCTGGTGCAGGCATCCACCTACCGCGAGTTCCTTCCGGTAAACGGGAGCGTATCGGTGTATGCGGATGTGCCTGCCACAGCGCAGTACGCGTCCAGCATCCGCATTGCGGCGGAGCAGAACTGGATGACGGGATACCTGGGCGGCAATTTCAAGCCGGGTCAGCCGGTGACTCTTAACGAGGCGGCGCGCGGCGCGCTCGCGCTTCTCGGCTATACAAATGAGGATTTCGGCGGAAGCGTATCGAACGCGCGCATGGCAAAATTTTATGATCTTGAGCTCAATGAGAATCTGAACCGCCAGCCGTCGGAGATCCTCGACCGCACAGACTGCGTGAATCTCTTTTATAACCTGTTAAAGACAAAAATGAAGACGGGCGATAAGGTATATGGTACGGTGCTCGGCTGCCAGCTTAATTCCGACGGGGAGATCAACCCGATGGGACTTGCGGACACCGCGCTCAAGGGGCCGAAACTCGTAAGCAAGGGTTCCCAGCTCGGAGATCATGTGCCGTTTAATGTCCAGCAGGCGAGCATTTACATCAACGGTGAGGCGGGCAGCTATGAGACATTAAAGAGCTGCATATCGAACAGCTACGTTGTCATCTACTACAATCAGACCGCAAAGACCATCTGGGCGTATGTTGCGGATGATGATGTCCAGTCGGGGCGCTGCGCGGTGCGCGGGACGGTTCAGAATATCTATTACACATCAAGCGATGTGATGACGCCGAGCGCGATCACGCTGGATAACGGACAGGAGTATAAGCTCACAAGCTCTGATATGCAGTTCGCATTTTCCGTGTACGGCTCAATCCGCGTGGGGGATCGCGTGACGCTTGTCTGTGAGAAGACGGAAAACAGCAATGGAGATGTGACCTACACCGTTGTGGACTATGTGGAAGATTAACAGGGGATCACGATCATGTTTAAAAAGAAAGAATCAGTGGAAAAACAAAATCCCGTGCGGAAAAAGAACAGAAAGGGCAATAGGTGGGTCGTTTTGACGGCAGTGGGGCTTTTGGCGGTGATCGGAGGCGCCCTGTTCTGGCAGAACGCGTCCAGAAAGGCAAAGACGGCAGGCGCAGGTACGAGCGGCCAGCGCACCGCGACGGTCACAAAGGGAACCCTTGTCTCGGAGCTCTCCTCCTCCGGCACGATCTCACCGAAGAATACATACAGCATCACATCGCTCGTGGAGGGTGATGTCACCTCCGCGGACTTCGAGGAGGGCGATCAGGTGAGCAAAGGACAGGTGCTCTATCAGATCGACGCCTCCTCGATGGAGTCGGACTTAAAATCCGCGGGCAACTCCCTGACCCGCGCGAGTGGAAGCTACGAGCGCGCTGTCTTACAGTACAATGAGGCTGTAAGCGCTTACAGCGGCAACACCTACAAGTCGACGCGTAGCGGCTTTATCAAGGAACTGAGGATTCAGGCGGGGGATAAGGTCAGCTCGAATACGGAGATCGCCCTGATCTACAATGATGGCACCATGAAGCTCACGGTTCCGTTCCTCGCCGGTGAGGCATTGATGATCGGCGCGGGAAACCAGGCGACCGTGACTCTCACGGATACGGGGGAGCAGCTTTCCGGGACGGTCGTATCGGTCAGCAACATGGATGAGGTGCTTGGCGGAGGCCGGATTGTCCGCCGGGTGAGCCTTGAGGTATCAAATCCAGGCGGTCTGACGACGAGTCACTCGGCCTCGGTCACGGTCGGGGGCTTTGTCTGCTGCGAGGAGGGGAATTTTGAGCCGGTGACCGATGCGGTGATGAAGGCATCTGTCACCGGGAACGGAACCCTTCAGGTGGATAGCCTGCTCGTCCATGAGGGCGATTATGTGACGCAGGGCACACCGATTTTCCTCATACGCGAAAAGGATGTGGAGGATATTCTGCAGAGCTACAGGGATTCCGTGGATTCCGCGCAGGAGAAGGTGGAGTCGGCGCAGAGCAAGGTGGATACCACAGAGAATAGCTATAAAAACTACACGATCACGGCGCCGATCTCCGGTCAGGTCATTACAAAGAGCGTGAAGGTCGGCGATAAGGTGAGCAAGAGTTCCGGGAATACTTCGACGACCATGGCAGTGATCTACGATATGTCGGAAATGACCTTTGAGATGTCGGTGGATGAGCTGGATGTGCAGAAGGTGAAGATTGGGCAGAAGGTGGATGTGACCGCCGACGCCTATGAGGGAAAGACATTTACCGGAACTGCGACAAATATCAGCCTGGAAAGCTCCCAGTCCAACGGCGTGACGAACTATCCGGTGACGGTGACGCTCGATGACGCGGG
>SFNH01000069.1 GCA_004554205.1 Clostridium sp. | reverse complement strand
GGAGTTTACCGCCATCACGGAAAATATGAAGGAGGGTTTTATCGTGGTGGACAGCCGCGGGGATGTGATCTCCCACAACGGCAGCGCCGCCCGGATCCTTGGCGCGGATATAGAGTGCGGCGACGGAGCAAATGTCAACGTCCTGAGCTTAAACCGCTCGGGGGCTTTCCGCCGGGTGGTGGACGCCGCCCTGGACGGGCGGCGGGGCGAGCAGAATATGGAACTTTACGGGCGGTACTACCAGATCATTGCGAATCCGGTCGCGGAGGGTGACGAGAAGCGGGGCGCGGTCGTGGTAATCCTGGATGTGACGGAGCAGCAGAAGCGCGAGGAGCTCCGCAGGGAGTTTACGGCGAATGTTTCGCATGAGCTAAAGACGCCGCTCACCTCCATTTCCGGGTATGCCGAGATCATGAAAAACGGTCTGGTGCAGGCGGAGGATATGGGGCGGTTTTCCGGGAAAATCTACGAGGAGGCGCAGCGTCTGATCGCGCTGGTCGGGGATATCATCAGACTGTCACAGCTTGACGAGGAGACAGAAATGCCTGAGAAAGCGGAGGTGGATCTCTACGCGGTGGCGGAGGGTGTGGTGGAGCGGCTTGCGGGCGCGGCGGAGAAGGCAGAAGTGTCGCTTGAGCTTACCGGGAGCCACGCCGTCGTCCACGGCGCGGCACAGATCCTCGAGGAGATGATCTTTAACCTCTGCGACAATGCCATTAAATATAATAAACCGTCCGGAAAGGTGACTATCACCGTAGAGACGGCGGACGGCCATCCGGCTGTCACGGTAAAGGATAATGGGATCGGGATACTTAAGCAGGATCAGGAGCGGGTCTTTGAGCGCTTCTACCGCGTGGATAAGAGCCGCTCGCGGCAGATAGGCGGCACCGGCCTGGGACTTTCCATCGTAAAGCACGGCGCCGCCTATCATAAGGCGAAGGTGGAGCTTACGAGTAAGCTCGGGGAAGGTACTGTGGTGAAGCTCGTTTTCTGAGGAGAATCCCTACACGACCTCAACCAGGTGATAGTCCATCTCGTTTGATGTCAGCACCTGGATCTCGCGCTGGTGGCAGGTGAAGATGATGATCTGACCGTCGTAGGCGTCTGACAGCCACTTGAGGGCGGTGTGCAGACGCTCATCGTCATAGAGCGAGAAGCTGTCATCAAAGATGAGCGGCATTGTGTCGTCCTCCGGCTGGATCAGCTTTGCGGCGGCAAGGCGGAGCGCAAGATATACCTGGTCTATCGTGCCGCTTGAAACCTGCTCTACGGGCACCAGCTTTTTGTGGGTGTTCATGAATATATTTAAGTTTTCATCGACGCTCATGCTGTTGTAGATTCCCCCGGTGATGCCGCCGATCAAGTCGGAGGCAGTCTTGTTCAAGTAGAGCCCGAAGGAGTCGCGGATCGTGGTGGATAATTCCGTCATGGTGTCTAACGCCAGGTCAATGGCGGAAATTTCCTCCCTGATGCGCTCATTTTCAGCGAGAACCTGCCTGAGCGACTCCGCCTGATCCTTGCAGTGCGCCAGATGGTCGAGCTTCTTTTCAAGCTCCCACTGAAGCCGCTGCTGCTTTGAGATGGCATCGTCGCAGGAGGTCTCCTGCTCCTGAAGGGAGCTGATCTGCGCCGCCTGCTCCGCCACGGAAGCCTCTGAGCGCTCCACGACCTTGTTGAGCCGCAAAAACTCGTTCATGCGGCCCTCGAATGCCTGCATGGCTTCCTCGGAGACCGCGGAATCTCCCAGATGCCGGGAGAACATTTCCTGTAAGAGCTTGCCGTTCATGGCGGCGTCCTTTTTTAATTCCTTCCCGCGCAAAAGCAGGACGATCCCGAGAAACAGCAGAATAAAGGCGACAATCCCCATACCGCCCAGGAGAAACGCCGTGCTGCCCGAGATGCCGCGGCCGGGAACAGAACCCCGAAGTCCACTGAAAGCGAGGAAGGAGCCGACGCCAATCAACGCCGCCGCCAGCACAAACGCGATGACGGAAAAGATCGTCCGGGACTTTTTCTCGCTCGCGGGTTTCAGATAGGAGTATTCCTCGAAGGTCTCCTTCGCCTGCTTTAGGTAGCCGGTGATGGAGGCCTCATCCGCAAACTGCGCGCTCTCTAACGCCTGGCGCCCCTTTGCGATCTTCTGGAGAAGCTTCTCCCGCTCCTCCTGTTTTTCCGTGAGCTGTGTCTTTACCTTGGAGCGCATATTCCGGTATTCGCGGAGCTGGTTTTCGTACTCCGGGGAGGAGATCTCTTTTTCGAGGCTCTTGATCTCTCCGGCAAGGGAGGAGTAGGTCCTTGCCGCGTCGGGAGAGAGCTGGCGCTCAAACTCTTTGCGTCGGTTCTTTAAAAAGGCTGTGGCCTTTGTGATATTGAGCGCCATATTGCCGGAGGTGTTCATATTGGCAATATAGTTGCGAAGCTCCGTCACCATCCCATCATCAGTGACGCTGTTTAACTGGCCGATGCTGATGGTGTTGCGGTAGGTGGTTTCCGTGAGCCCTCCGAGAAGATAATCCATAAAGCTCTTCGTCGGCTCGATCTCCTTCCCATCAGTCTCATCGACGATCGTGAGAGACTTCTGATCCTTTTTGAAATTCCGCTCAATCCGGTAGACGACGCCGTCCTTCTCGAGGCGGAGCCGGCCGCCGTAAACAGCCCTGTTATCCCAGGGCTCATACTTCGTGTAGAGATCATTTTTGGCGGCACGACCCCTTCCGCGCTCCAGCCCGAACAGCATACAGCGGATGAAGGTGTGGATCGTGGATTTGCCCGCCTCATTTTTCCCGTATACAATATTAAGTCCGTCCTCAAAGGAAACGGAACGGTCAAAAAATTTGCCGAATCCGTCAATGTGTAAGTCCAGTAACCGCATAGCTAACTCCTCTCATCTGTCGTCCGAAGCAGGGCATCGATCCCGTAGTACAATGCCTTCTTCTCCGCGGTGCTCGCATCCTCCTTATCGAGCGCCCGGATATAGAAGCCGATCATGTCGCCCGGGTGCTCCGCAAAGAGCTGACTGAAATCGTACTGCGGCTCGGACTCGTCTACCCACTCCACGACCTGTATGCCCCGCATAAGCGGCTCTAAGTCAAATACGATGTCGGGGTCGCGCATACCGCGGATGCGGAAGCGGTAAATGTGCTCGGTCCCGCGCTTCCCGACTTCCTCAGTGATCCGGTCCATCAGCTCTCCGTTGGTGGTCGCCGGGGTGACCTGGATGATGAGCGGCACATACTGGGCGCGGGAGAGCGGAACGAACTCCAGGGAGCTTACCTCCATCGTGCCGGGCTGTATCTCGCCCACGATCATGCCGTGCGGGCCGGTCTCCGTCTTGTCCAGGGGCTCTAAGGAGCCGGGATAAGCGTAGGAATGATCGGGCGCGATCTCCGGCTTGTGGATGTGTCCCAGCGCCACATAGGAAAATCCCGCGTCAGCGAGCGCCGCCTTGTCGATGGGCATATGGGCGGCATCTCCGCCGTGCGCCAAAAGCACATGGATGCGCGGCGTGGCGGGGGCGTGAAGCCCGGAAAGCCTCGGCTCGGTGATCTCGGCGGTGTGGTAGGAAAATCCCGTCACCTCCGTATTCAGGTCTTCAAAATATACGCTAGTGAAATCCTCGTCCATGATGTACGTCACGTTGGAGCACCAGGTAAAGCTCATCAGGGCGGAGCTTGTCCGCACCTGGTCATGGTTTCCGGCGATGATCACCACCCGCACGCCGGGGATAGTGGAAAACAGATAATTGATCTCCTTTAAATCCCGGAGAAGCGGTTGGCGGTGGAACAGATCGCCCGCGATAAACAGACAGTCCACGTCCCGCAGCTTTGCCTGGCGGACGACATCGGCGAAGGTGCTCTTGATCGCCTGCGCCCGGTCCACGCCCCACGGCTTGTCGCTGTCGGGGTTCATACCCCAGTGGACGTCTGCAATGTGAATGAATTTCATAGATAGCTCCTTTGCGTATGAGCCGCTTTAAAACGGCGTAATTGTTTCGTTACAGTTCGCAGTTGCCTACGGTCCGCGGGAATGGAACCACGTCCCGGATATTGCTCATGCCGGTCAAATACATCACGCAGCGCTCAAAGCCGAGGCCGAAACCGGCGTGGCGGGTGGAGCCGTATCTGCGCAGATCCAGGTAGAAGCCGTAGTCCTCCTCCTTAAGCCCCAGCTCCCTCATGCGGGCAAGGAGCTTCTCGCAGTCGTCCTCACGCTGGCTGCCGCCGATGATCTCCCCGATGCCCGGCACCAGGCAGTCCACCGCCGCCACGGTCTTCCCATCGGGATTCATCTTCATGTAGAACGCCTTGATCTCCTTCGGATAGTCGGTGACGAACACAGGCCTTCTGAACACCTGTTCGGTCAGATACCGCTCGTGCTCGGTCTGGAGGTCGCACCCCCACGAAACCTTGTAGTCGAAGCTGTCATTGTGCTTCTCAAGGAGCTCGATCGCCTCGGTGTAGGTCACATGGGCAAATTCGGAGTTCACCACGTTGTTTAAGCGGTCGAGAAGCCCCTTGTCGATAAAGCTGTTAAAGAACGCCATCTCCTCCGGCGCGTTCTCAAGCACAAAGCGGATGATGTATTTTAACATACTCTCCGCTAACTCCATATCGTCCTTGAGGTCGGCAAACGCCATCTCCGGCTCGATCATCCAGAACTCCGCCGCGTGGCGGGTGGTGTTGGAATTCTCCGCGCGGAAGGTCGGGCCGAACGTGTAAATATTGCGAAACGCCAGGGCGAATGTCTCGCCGTTTAACTGCCCGCTCACGGTCAGATTGGTGGGCTTTCCGAAGAAGTCCTGTGAGAAGTCCACGCTGCCGTCCTCATTTTTCGGAACGTTTTGCAAGTCCATGGTCGTGACCTTGAACATCTCGCCCGCTCCCTCGCAGTCGCTCCCGGTGATCAGCGGGGTGTGCACATAGACGAAATCGCGCTCCTGGAAATACTGGTGGATCGCGTACGCGATCAGGGAGCGGACGCGGAAGACGGCCTGGAAGGTGTTGGTACGCGGGCGCAGGTGGGGGATCGTGCGCAGGTACTCTAGGGTGTGGCGCTTCTTCTGCAGCGGGTAATCCGGGGCGGACGGCCCCTCGACAGTCACCTCCGACGCCTGGATCTCAAACGGCTGTTTCGCCTGCGGGGTGGCGACAAGAGTTCCCTTTACAAGGATAGCGGCTCCCACATTCAGCCTGCTGACCTCGGAAAAGTTGTCCATCGTGTCGTGGTACACCACCTGCAGGGTCTCAAAGCAGCTCCCGTCGCTCACAACGATAAAGCCGAAGGATTTGGAATCGCGGACGCTGCGGACCCAGCCGCCGACGGAAATTTTCCTGTCAAGGTAAGATTCGCGGTTTTTATACAGTTCTTTTACTGTCACTAAATTCATGATACTTCTCCTTTGAAAGATCAATAGAGTAAAATTATATTTTATTATACATTATTTCCCTCTCTGATTCAAGAGCCGGACGCAGATTCCTCCGCAAAAACGTAACAGTTCAGCTATGCGGCGTTACCTCGGTCGCGGGCGGCGTAAAATCCGCCGGAAAAGGGAAAAGATCTGCCAGAATTACCATACATAGACAAAAAAGGAAGGAAAAAGAAAAATGTCGGAAAATGCACAAAAATGATTTAAAATCGCCAAAATATTTGTTCACTATTTCAGAAATGTGTGTTATAATGAAAAATACAAGAAAATATGACTAGCGAGGTGATAGCGTGATCAAAAAAGAAATGATTGCCATGCTTTTGGCGGGGGGCCAGGGGAGCCGCCTGGGTGTGCTGACCCAGAAGGTGGCAAAACCGGCAGTATCGTTCGGCGGGAAATACAGGATCATTGATTTTCCGCTCAGCAACTGTATCAACTCGGGCGTCGATACGGTGGGAGTCCTGACACAGTATCAGCCGCTGCGCTTAAACACCCACATCGGGATCGGCATCCCGTGGGATTTAGACCGCAACGTCGGCGGCGTTACCATCCTGCCGCCCTACGAGCGAAGCAAGGGCAGCGACTGGTATACCGGCACTGCCAACGCGATCTATCAGAACCTGGAGTACATGGAGACCTACAACCCGGACTATGTGCTGATCCTGTCCGGCGACCACATCTATAAGATGGATTATGAGGTGATGCTCGAGTACCACAAGGCAAACAACGCGGATGTGACCATCGCGTGTATGCCGGTGCCGATCGAGGAGGCGAGCCGCTTCGGTATCGTGATCACGGACGACACCAACCGCATCAGGGAGTTCGAGGAGAAGCCGGCGCAGCCGAGGAGCAACCTGGCTTCCATGGGTATCTACATATTCAGTTGGCCGGTGCTTAGGGAGGCGCTCATTGCCATGTCCTCGGAGCCGGGCTGCGACTTCGGCAAGCATGTGATCCCGTACTGCCACACCAGGGGCGACCGGATCTTCGCATACGAGTACAACGGCTACTGGAAGGACGTCGGGACGCTCGGCTCCTACTGGGAGGCCAATATGGAGCTCATCGACATTATTCCGGAGTTCAACCTGTATGAGGAATACTGGAAGATCTACACCAAGAGCGATATCATTCCGCCTCAGTACATCGCGCCCGACGCGGTGATCAACCGCAGCATTATCGGCGAGGGCACGGAGGTGTACGGGCAGGTTCACAATTCCGTGATCGGAGCCGGCGTCACGATCGAGCCGGGGGCCGTTGTGCGGGATTCCATTATCATGCGCGACTGCGTGATCGGAGCGGGGGCGAAGGTGACGAAGGCGATCGTTGCGGAGGATACGAAGGTCGGGGCCGGGGCGGAGCTCGGCGTGGGAGAGTACGCGCCCAGCAAGTACGACCCGAAGGTATACCAGTTTGACCTGGTGACGATCGGCGAGCACAGCGTGATTCCCGAGAATGTCAAGATCGGAAAGAATACCGCGATCTCCGGCGTCACGACACCGGAGGACTACACGGACGGGATGCTGGCGGGCGGAGATTACATCATAAAGGCAGGTGGAGTACGATGAGAGCGATTGGTATAGTATTAGCGGGCGGAAACAGTAAGAGGATGCGGGAATTATCCAACAAGCGGGCGATATCCGCCATGCCGGTTGCGGGCAGCTACCGCAGCATTGACTTCGCACTCAGCAACATGAGCAATTCCCACATTCAGAATGTGGCGGTGTTCACGCAGTACAACTCCCGCTCTTTAAATGAGCATTTAAGCTCTTCCAAATGGTGGGATTTCGGAAGAAAGCAGGGTGGGCTTTATGTCTTCACCCCGACGATCACGGCGAAGAACAGCGACTGGTACCGCGGCACCGCGGACGCGCTTTACCAGAATCTGACATTCTTAAAGAACAGCCACGAGCCGTATGTCGTGATCGCGTCAGGCGACGGCATTTACAAGCTCGACTACAATAAGGTGCTGGAGTACCACATTGAGAAGAAAGCGGATATCACCATCGTGTGCAAGGACATGCCGGAGGGCGAGGATGTGACCCGCTTCGGCCTCGTGAAGACGAATGAGGACGGGCGCATTGTGGAGTTTGAGGAGAAGCCGATGGTGGCGACCTCGAACACCGTATCGTGCGGCATCTACATCATCCGCAGGCGTCAGCTCATCGAGCTGATCGAGCGGTGTGCGGCGGAGGACCGCGTGGATTTCGTGCGCGATATCCTTGTCCGCTATAAGAACTTAAAGCGCATTTACGCGTACAAGATCGACAGCTACTGGAGCAACATCGCATCGGTGGAGTCCTATTATAAGACGAATATGGATTTCTTAAAGCCGGAGGTGCGCAATTACTTCTTTAAAGAATATCCCGACGTCTATTCCAAGGTGGACGATCTTCCGCCGGCAAAGTACAATCCGGGCGCGGTGGTAAAGAACAGCCTGATCTCCAGCGGCTCCATCATCAATGGCACGGTGGAGAATTCCGTCCTGTTCAAGAAAGTTTATGTGGGAAATAACTGCGTGATCAGGAATGCCATCATTCTCAATGATGTGTATATCGGGGACAACACTGTGATCGAGAACTGTATCGTGGAGAGCCGCGACACCATTCGCGCCAACACCACATACATCGGCACGCCGGAGGATGTGAAGATCGTCATTGAGAAGAACGAGCGGTACACACTATAAATGAGATGCGCGCTGTGGCGGCACACAGGCGGACA
Source organism: Clostridium sp. (assembly GCA_004554205.1). Taxonomy (GTDB): domain Bacteria; phylum Bacillota; class Clostridia; order Lachnospirales; family Lachnospiraceae; genus Brotaphodocola. The sequence goes on along the minus strand of SFNH01000069.1, from coordinate 1,488 downwards.
GAGGGGGTTTACAATATGCAGATTACAGATGTAAGAGTAAGAAAGATTGAAAAAGAAGGCAAGATGAAGGCGATCGTTTCCATCACACTCGACAATGAATTCGTGATTCACGACATCAAGGTGATCGAGGGGGAGAAGGGGCTGTTTATCGCGATGCCGAGCCGCAAGGCGGCGGACGGAGAGTACCGGGACATCGCGCATCCGATCAACTCTGGGACGCGCGACATGATCCAGACGGTGATCCTTGATAAGTATGAGACGACCTCGCTCGAGGAGCAGGGCGAGGCTGTGGCCGGATAGGAGAGCCTTAAAAACGCGGAGTGACTGAGACATGAGACGACAAAAGAAAATGACATCAACATACAGGATGGCGCTCGCGGCGCTCTTTCTGGCGCTCGGGCTCATCCTGCCGTTTCTCACCGGGCAGATTCAGGAAATCGGAAATAAACTGCTGCCGATGCACATTCCGGTGCTGCTGTGCGGCTTTGTGTGCGGCTGGGAGTATGGGCTGATCGTGGGCTTCGTGACGCCGATTTTGAGAAGCGGTATCTTTGGCATGCCTGTGATGATGCCGGTGGCAGTGTGTATGGCGTTTGAGTTAGCCGCCTACGGGGCTTGCACCGGGCTTTTGTATCATAGGCTGCCGAGGACGACTGCGTCTGTCTATATCAGCCTCGTGGGAGCCATGCTTGCGGGCCGGCTTATCTGGGGGCTTTTCGCCATCCCGCTGTATGGGGCGGCGGGGACGCCGTTTTCGGCGCGGATGTTCTTGATGGGCGGCTTTGTCAATGCCGTGCCGGGGATCATCCTGCAGCTTGTGCTGATTCCTGTTATAATCGTGGCATTAAGGCGCGCGAAGGTCATGGAGTAGAGATGGAGAGAAGGTATGGCGCCCGGTTTGAGCCGGTATTTGCGGAGATCGACAGAATCTGCGAAGCCGCGGGAGAACGTCAGGTGGCGGTGGCGATCGACGGGATGTGCGGCAGCGGGAAGAGCACATTAGGGCGGATTCTTAAGGAGCAGTACGACTGCAATCTGTTTCATATGGATGATTTCTTCCTCAGACCCTTCCAGAGGACGAGACAGCGGTTTTTGCAGCCGGGCGGGAATGTGGACTACGAGCGCTTCAAGGAGGAGATCCTTGACCGGCTTTCCGACCGGGAGGGGCTTTTCTACGGAATCTATGACTGCAGGGCGCGGCGGATCACGCGGACAGCGTATGCGCCCTGCAGACGTTTAAATATCATCGAGGGCGCATACAGCGGACATCCGTATTTCGGAGACGTATATGACCTGCGGATCTTCTGTCAGGTCGGAAAAGAGGAGCAGCTTCGCCGGATCGGGGAGCGAAACGGCGCGGAGAGGCTCGCGCAGTTTCAGACGGTGTGGATTCCGATGGAGAATCAGTATTTTGAAGCGTTCGGGATACGGGAGAGGAGCGCGCTCGTGATCGAAACATGAGCGGTCAAAGATACAAAAGAGGATATC
>SFNH01000006.1 GCA_004554205.1 Clostridium sp. | reverse complement strand
CGGCGGACTTTCCGCTTCGTTTGATGAACTGAACAAGTTCTTTACGATATCAGGGATGCCGGTCGCATCCGGTCAGTATTGGAACAGCATTCACGGGAGAGAGCCCGGAGAGGCATTGCAGGATATAGAAGGATTGCAGGGGATGAGAACACTTGCACACAATATGGCATTCCTGATGAAGAGTATTTTACTCGGAAAAGAACAGTATGGTATTCCGCAAAAAGAGCCGTATCAGCCCATGAATTTTATAAGATAAAACGGACAATGAATACTTTTACATATTAAGAGACCGGTTGTAAGAAATGGAAAGCACTCAACCTTAGGATATCAGCCTGAGGTGTGGAAAGGAAATCCCGGGCGCCCAAGGCTGAGGGGATTCCCTACGACAAGGGACAGCGGTAAACAACGGACGTCCGCGACGAAGCGACCTGAGATTTTGATACGGAGATACTGACGCGTTTGCCATGGGCTGCGTCGTCTCAAAAAACCATATAAGGAGATTACTGCTATGCAAGAACTGGAGAAACAATTTCATATTCATTGCGCCCCCGGCGATGTAGGGCGTTACTGCATTTTACCCGGTGATCCCGGCCGGGTCCCCGCGATTGCCGCCCTGTTTGATAACGCGAAGCAGGTGGCCTGCAATCGGGAATACAATGTTTGGACAGGCACCCTTCTGGGGGAAAAAGTCACCGCCTGTTCCACCGGCATCGGCGGACCCTCCGCCGCCATCGCCATGGAGGAGCTCCACAAGTGCGGTGCGGACACCTTTATCCGAACCGGGACCTGCGGCGGCATCGACCTGGACGTCCAGTCCGGCGATATCGTGGTAGCTACTGGCGCCATCCGCTTTGAGCACACCAGCCAGGAATACGCGCCCATTGAGTATCCGGCCGTGGCGGACCTGGGCATCACCAACTGTCTGGCTAAGGCCACAAAGGCTCTGGGCCTGCCCCTGCACACCGGCGTGGTTCAGTGCAAGGACAGCTTTTACGGCCAGCACAGCCCTGAGGCTTCTCCCGTCTCCTACGAGCTGAAAGCCAAATGGGAGGCATGGAAGCGGCTGGGAGTCAAGGCCAGCGAGATGGAATCGGCGGCGCTGTTCGTGATTGCCGCGGCCTTGGGCTGCCGCTGCGGCTCCTGCTTCCACGTCATCTGGAACCAGGAGCGGGAAGCCGCCGGACTGGACCAGAAGATGAACGAAAACACCTCCAACTCTGTCAAGGTGGCGGTGGAAGCCTTGAAGTTGCTCATTGAAGAGGACCGCAAGGGGTAAACCCGCGTATCTCCCGGCTTCTCTGCCCTGTTCAATACAGCCCTCACCAAAATCCAAATGGATTTTGGTGAGAATTGCAATTATTCTGCATATTTCAGTCCAACGGACTGGCTGTTTCGCTCCGGCGGTCTGCCAGTTCGATACAAAAAAGAAAGAGAGAGTTAGCTGGAACGGTTCCGTCATCCGGATCGGTAAGGGCAGGTCAACACGTTATATCAGGGCATGAGAGTAATGGGAGAAAATTTAGAGTTTAAAGCAGGCGTTATCATATGCCTGCGGAGATTTTCACAAGGAGGGTAAGATGAACACAAACCAACTGCGATTGTTTACACGTCCAACGCCGGGCACACGGAGCAGTACGCCCGCCTGTTCGGCAGCCGGACGGGACTTTCGGTCTACGTTTTCCGCGAAGCTGAAAATCAGCTTGCCAAGGGCACGCCGATCCTGTATTTCGGATGGATTCAGGCCAGCCGTGTAAAGGGGTATTCCGAGGCGGCGAAGCGTTTTTCCGTCTGCGCCGTATGCGGCGTTGGCCTTTGCGATACCGGGACAATGCTTTCCGAGGTGCGCGGCGCCTCAATGATTCCGGATGAGACACCGCTTTTTACCCTGCAGGGCGGCATTGACCGCGGCAGGCTCAAAGGCGTGAATAAACTGATTATTTCAATGCTCGCCAGGGGACTTGCGTCCAGAAAGCAGCGCTCGGCGCAGGAGGAGCGGATGCTTGAGCAGATGCAGACCGATGCAGACTATTTCAGCGAGGATAACCTTGCCGGGATTCTTTCATGGTATGAGAAAGAGTATAAGATCCGCCGGGCTTCTGATTGAACCGGTACATATCTGTCGAGGGAGGAAACATGAAAAAAAGAACAGCATTATTAATGGCAATATTGATGGGAACATTCTGTATGACAGGATGCGGAAACGCGAAAGAAACGGCCGCTACGGAAACGGCGGCAGATGCCGACCAGAAAGCAGCCGATGAGGTGGCAGCGCTGATCGACGCGATCTATGTGCAGAAAAGAACAGATGAGACAGACAGGCAGTGCGCGGCTGCCAAAGCAGCGTGGGACGCGCTGACGGATAAACAAAAGGAACTGGTGAAAGGCGAGAATGCGGATCCGGACTATTTTGGGAAAAATACCGGTGATGCGTCTAAGGATGATCCGCGCAATCAGGATGGAATCGGAGAAAAAGAAATTCTGGCGGTGAGCTTTGGCACTTCCTTTAATGACAGCCGCGTGGCGGACATTAAGGGGATCGAGGACGCATTGCAGGAGGCCTATCCAGACTGGTCTGTGAGACGGGCATTTACAGCTCAGATCATTATCAATCATGTGCAGGCGCGCGATGGTGAGCACATTGACAATATGGAGCAGGCCCTGGAACGCGCCGCGGCGAACGGGGTCAGGCAGCTCGTGATCCAGCCTACGCATTTAATGCATGGGGCAGAGTATGACGAACTGGTGGAAGCGGTTGAGGCATATCGGGATCAGTTTGAAACTGTAAAAGTTGCGGAGCCGCTGCTTGGAGAGGTGGGAAACGATGCCACTGTGATTAATGCGGATAAAGCAGCCGTTGCGGAGGCGATTACCGCGGAAGCGGTGAAGGATGCAGGCTATGACAGCCTCAATGCGGCAAGAGAGGATGGCGTCGCATTCGTATTTTTGGGACATGGCACCTCGCACACGGCAAAGGTATCTTACAGTCAGATGCAGACGCAGATGGGCGAGCTTGGCTATCACAATGTGTTTATCGGGACAGTAGAAGGAGAGCCGGAAGAGACTGCCTGTGAGTCAGTGATCGATGCGGTGGCGCAGGGCGGCTATGCGAAAGTGATACTTCGCCCGCTGATGGTGGTAGCGGGAGACCATGCGAATAATGATATGGCAGGCGCCGAGGAGGATTCCTGGATGAGCATGTTTAAAGCATCCGGGAAATTTGACAGCGTGGACGCGCAGCTCGCAGGTCTTGGCTCTGTCGCTGCCATCCAGCAGCTTTATGTGGCGCATACCGCGGATGCGATGAATCCCCTTCCGGATGGGATATATAAGGCGGATTTTGATACGGACAGCAGTATGTTTCATGTGAGTGAGGCGTGTGACGGCAAGGGGACACTGTCGGTAGAAAACGGGAAAATGACAATCCATATTTCGCTGACGTCCAAAAAGATCATAAACCTTTATCCGGGCCTCGCGGAGAATGCGGAGAAAGACGAAGCGGGCCTTCTCATGCCGACGGAGGATACGGTCACATACAGCGACGGCATGACGGAGGAGGTCTATGGCTTTGATGTGCCTGTTCCGGCGCTCGATAAGGAATTTGATCTGGCGCTGCTTGGGATAAAGGGAAAATGGTATGACCATAAGGTCATTGTCTCCAACCCGGAGCCATTGCAGGGAGCACCAGCACAGGCGGTTAATGTCCGGGAACTGAAGGACGGAAACTATACCATTGAGTTTACATTTGAAGGCGGAAGCGGAAGGGCGAAGCTTTTATCTCCCGCAATCATTACTGTTTCGGGAGCGGCCGTGACCGCAACGGTACAGTGGAACAGTCCGAATTATGATTATATGGTCGTAGATGGGGAAAAATATCTGCCGGTAAATACGGATGGAAATTCCGTGTTTGAGATTCCGGTTCACGCCTTTGATGAGCCGATGAATGTAATCGGCGATACGGTGGCAATGAGCACGCCGCATGAGATTGAGTATACTCTTACATTTCATTCCGACACTGTAAAGGAAGGAGACGTTTAAGTGGCCGACGAGAGCCGAACCTACATCGCTATCGACTTAAAGTCCTTCTATGCCTCCGTGGAGTGTGTGGAGCGGGGGCTCGATCCCCTGACGACCAATCTGGTCGTGGCGGACGCCAGCCGGACGGAGAAGACCATCTGTCTGGCGGTCTCCCCTTCTTTGAAGGCTTACGGCATCCCGGGCCGTGCGCGTCTGTTTGAGGTCGTGCAGACGGTGAATCAGGTCAATGCCGCACGCAGGCGGTATGCGCCGGGACGGAAACTGACCGGCGCGTCGTCATCCGCTGCGGAACTCGCAGCCCATCCGGAGCTTGCCGTCGCATACGAGGTGGCTGCGCCGCGCATGGCTCATTATATCGAGTACAGCACCCGAATTTACAAGGTTTATTTAAAGTACATTGCCCCGGAGGATATCCACGTTTACTCCATTGATGAGGTGATGATGGATGTGACCTCTTACTTGGGCACATATAAGATGACGGCGCGCGAGCTGGCTGTGACTATGATCCGTGACGTGCTGCATGAAACCGGGATCACTGCGACCGCCGGTATCGGCAGCAATCTCTATCTCTGCAAGATTGCGATGGACATTGTAGCCAAGCATATCGCGCCGGATCGGGACGGCGTCCGTATTGCCGAATTGGATGAGATGAGCTACCGGCGTGAACTCTGGGATCACCGTCCGCTGACGGATTTCTGGCGGGTGGGCAAGGGGTACGCCAAAAAGCTGGAGCAGCGCGGCATGTACACCATGGGGGATGTGGCGCGGTGTTCCGTGCAGAATGAAGAACTCCTGTATCGCATGTTCGGCGTCAACGCGGAGCTGCTGATCGATCACGCATGGGGCTGGGAGCCGTGCACGATGGATCTTGTCAAGGCGTATAAACCGGAAACAAACTCATTCAGCTCCGGTCAGGTGCTTTCGTCCCCGTACAGCTTCACGAAGGCTCGCCTGGTGGCGCATGAGATGGCGGAGGCTGTGGCGCTCGATCTGGTGGACAAGCGGATGGTGACAGATCAGATGGTGCTGACAGTCGGTTATGATATCGAATGCCTGACCGATCCGAAGATCAGCCGGAAATATAAGGGTGAGGTCACAACGGACAGCTACGGACGGAGGATTCCAAAGCACGCCCACGGGACGGCGAACCTCGGGCGTCAGACTTCTTCCGCGCGTCTGATCTCGGAAGCGGTTCTTGATCTTTTCGATAAAATTGTAAACAGGGATTTGCTGGTGCGCCGCCTGACGATCACGACAAATCATGTAGTGCCCGAGGAGTCAGCGGCAATGAGGCAGGCGGAGACTTGCGAACAGCTCGATCTGTTCACGGATTACGCATCGCTTGAGAAGAAACGAAAGGCCGAGGAGGAGGAGCTTGCCAGAGAGCGCAGGATGCAGGAGGCTATGCTCACTATCAAGAAGAAATTCGGTAAAAACGCGGTCTTAAAGGGGATGAACCTGCAGGAGGGCGCGACTGCCAGAGACAGGAATGACCGGATCGGCGGTCATAAGGCGTGAGCGAATGTGCCAGACCGGGCATCAATAGCGTGAGGAGGTGTGTTATGGCCGACCGAAACGACGACCACAAATACGATGATATTATCAATTTGCCGCACCATGTCTCAACGCGGCATCCGCAGATGCCGATGATCAACCGGGCGGCGCAGTTCGCTCCCTTCTCGGCATTGACCGGCCACGGCGACGCCATCCGTGAGACAGCGCGCCTCACGGAAGAAGAAGTGGAATCCGACGGCTATGAGGAAGAATAGAAAAGATGCGCGGCTGAACGCTTAGAAAATAAGGGAAAGGCAGGCGGTAATAACCATTGATTTTCCGGCTTAATTATAGTATGATATCAGAGTCAAAGACAAGGAGGATAAGAAAATGATCAGAAGAATTATTCAGATTGATGAAGATAAGTGCAATGGCTGCGGCGCCTGCGCCTCTGCCTGTCACGAGGGTGCGATCGGCATGGTGGACGGCAAGGCAAAGCTGCTTCGGGATGATTACTGCGACGGGCTGGGTGACTGTCTGCCCCAGTGCCCGACAGGAGCGATCACCTTTGTGGAACGTGAAGCGGCGGCTTACGACGAACAGGCTGTGCTGGAAAATAAGAAGAAGGCTGCGAATCAGGCTTCCTGCCTCGGCCAGTGGCCGTGCCAGATCAAGCTTGTCCCTGTGAACGCACCTTATTTCAGCGGGGCAAAGCTGCTGATCGCGGCAGACTGTACAGCGTATGCCTATGCCAATGTGCACCGGGACTTCATGCGCGGAAAGATCACGCTGATCGGCTGCCCGAAGCTGGACGCGGTGGATTACAGTGAAAAGCTGACGCGGATCATTGCGGAAAATGACATTCACAGTGTGACCGTGCTGCGAATGGAGGTGCCCTGCTGCGGCGGCCTGGAGATGGCTGCAAGAACCGCATTGCAGGACAGCGGAAAGTTTATTCCGTGGCAGGTTGTCACCATTTCCACGGACGGTAAAATTCTGGACTGACGGAAGGAATAGAGTATGAGCGGTATGAAAAATATCAGTAAAGCAGAAGTGTTGATTCTGAAGGATCAGGTGACTTATCAAAAGGGACAGGTAGTCAGCAGGACGCTGGCACAGAATGAACATTTGAGTGTGACCCTGTTTTCTTTTGACAAAGGGGAGGAGATCAGCACTCATGAATCAGGCGGTGATGCCTTTGTAACCTGTCTGGACGGCGTAGGCAAAATTACCATTGACGGGCAGGAGTACGAGCTGCGTGAGGGCGAGTCGATTGTGATGCCGGCAAGGCATCCCCATGCCGTTTATGGGCAGGAACAGTTCAAAATGTTGCTGGTTGTTGTGTTTTAAGTCAAGTTGAAGGGAAAGATACAATTAAGAGAGTCGCCGCCACCCGTAAAACAGGTGGCGGCGATTACGCATATTTACAGCTTGAATTTAAAATACTTTACGGCGTTGTTGTAGCAGATGCCCTCAACGATGTTTTTTAATGCCTTTTTATCGTCCGGGTACTCGCCGTTTTCCACCCAGCCGCCGATCAGGTCACAGAGAATGCGGCGGAAGTATTCGTGTCTGGTGTAGGAGAGGAAGCTTCTTGAGTCAGTCAGCATTCCGATGAAGTTCCCCAGGCAGCCGAGGTTCGCAAGGCTTGTGAGCTGGTTTGTCATGCCCGTCTTGTGGTCGTTGAACCACCACGCGGAGCCGTGCTGAATCTTCCCTGCCGCACAGGTGCCCTGGAAGCAGCCGATGATGGTGTCGATCGCCGCGTCGTCATTCGGATTCAGGGAGTAGATGATGGTGCGCGGGATCTCGTCCGTGGCGCTCAACGCATTTAAAAAGTCAGCCATCTGAGCGGACGGGGCGTAGTTGTTGATGCAGTCGAAGCCGGTGTCGGGGCCGAGCCGCTCATACATATAAGCGTTGTTGTCGCGCTTGCAGCCATAGTGGAGCTGCATCGCCCAATCCATGCGGCTGTACTCTCTTGCGACAAACAGCATGAAGGCGGTCTTGTATTTAAGCTCCTCCTCCCTCGTGACGGTCTGTCCCGAGAGAGCTTTTTTAAGGATCGTGTCGATCTCGGCATCGGATGCCGGGACGTACATCACATACTCGAGCGCGTGGTCGGACACACAGCAGCCGCATTCCGCGAAGTATGCCATGCGGCGCTTCAGCGCCTCTTTCAACGAGGAAAAGTCCTTCACCGCGACGCCGCTCGCGCCGGAGAGCTTACCTATGTAGGAAGCGAAGTCCGGCTTTTCTACATTCATCGCCTTATCCGGTCTCCACGCGGGGAGAACCTGCACGTCGAAGGTCTCGTCGGCCGCGATGAGCTTGTGCCACTCAAGGGTGTCGGCCGGGTCGTCGGTGGTGCAGATCAGGGTGACATTCGACGCCTTGATCAGGCTGCGAACAGACCATTTATTCTGAAGCTGCTCATTGCAGAGATTCCAGACCTCCTCGGCGGTGTCGCCGCTTAGATGCCCGGTGTAGCCGAAGTAGCGCTGCAGCTCGAGGTGGCTCCAGTGGTACAGCGGATTGCCGATAAGCTTTTCCAGGGTCTCTGCCCATTTCTGGAATTTTTCCCGGTCGGAGGCGTCGCCGGTGATGTAGCGCTCATCCACGCCGCAGGAGCGCATCTGGCGCCATTTGTAGTGATCGCCACCCAGCCAGACCTGTGAGATATTGTCAAATCTGCGGTCTTCGGCAATCTCGCGCGGATTGATGTGGCAGTGGTAGTCGAGTATCGGCATCTTTTCCGCGCAGCCGTGGAACAGCTCTCTTGCGGCCTCGGTGCCGAGCAGAAAATCCTTGTCCATAAATGGTTTCATTGGAAATCCCTCCCTTTCATACATGGTGGTGTCTGCGTCAGCAGACATATCTGTTTAGTTAGAATCTGGTCGTTGCCCGCTTTATCAGGTCGGCCGCGATGGTCGTCCGGACGGGAACATTGCCGCCGCTTAAAACGCCCATAAGGGTACTGATGGCGGTCGTGCAGAGCGCCTCAACCTTGCTGTCGATGGAGGTGAGCTCCGGGTCGGTGCAGACGGCGTAGTCGGAATTGTTGTATCCGATGATGCTTAAGTCCTCCGGGATCTTTCGTCCGACAGCGTGCGCATACTTTACGGCGCCCACGGCGAGAGTATCGTCGGAGGCGAGCACCGCGTCGAATGCGAGGCCGCTCTCGTGAAGCTCCATCAAAAGCGCTTTGGCCGCGAGCACATCCTTGGCGCAGTGGCGGATATACTCCTCCCTTACGGGAAGGCCGTGATCGGTCAGGGCGTCCTGATAGCCCTTTAGCTTATTCCTGCCGCTGTAGGAATAGCTGGTAAACATATAGAGTATGTCGCGGCACCCGGAATCGATGAGGCGGCCGGCGGCCTGATGGGTCGCCATATGGTCGTCGCAGAGCGTACAGTAAATATTGTCGCCCTCAAGATAGCCGTTTATCAGCAGGATCGGGAGCTCCCCGGAAGCCTCCGTGATGTAGGCATTATCTTTTGCCCTTGTCTCAATGAACTTGGAACCGACTAAAATGATGGCGTCCACCTTCTTTGAGCGCAGCAGGTCAAAATACTGCCTCTTGGTCTCCGGTGAGGTCCCCGTACAGCAGAGAATGGAATCGTAGCCGCTGACGCGAAGCCCGCGCTCCAGATAGTAGATGGCGTGGGCGAGGTATGGATCGGACGAGTCGGAACACATGATGCCGATGGTTCGTATCGTGCCGAGCCCGAGACCTCTCGCAAATACGTTTGGGGTATAGCCGAGCTCTTCCATCACATCCATCACCCGCGCGCGCGTCTTCTCGCTGACATTGGGATTGCCGTTTAAGACGCGGGAAACGGTGGCGATGGAGACGCCGGCCTTCTCGGAAACATCGTATATGTTGATTGAAATCACCTCGATTCTGTAAGCACTTACAATATAAGTCCATTATACTCGCGTGAAAAAAATATTGCAAGTAGTTTTTCTCTATTGTTCGGTCGCCGGCCACAGTTTCCTCTTTTGTTCGGTCGACGGACTTTTGTTCGGTCGACGGATGTAAAACTTTTGCTCGGGCACCTCGCAAAAGTGTTCACCGTCTTCCCTCACAGCAGGGTTTACACCGGTCTCCCTCACATCAAGATATACATTCCGCTCCCTCGTGGCTGGGCAGTATCAGCCGCAGAACCCGGAAGACAGTCCCGTGACGATAGCGAGGCTTCCGAAGCGAGGTCTGCGCTAGCGCCGCCACAAAGCGCGCTGTTTGAGCGAAGCGAGTTTGCGCGACTGGCGGCTAATAAGCGCGCGGGCCGAGCCGGAAACGCAGCGTGTCACGCGGGCTGTCTGTCCGGCGCCTGCGGCGTAAAATCCGTCGGAAACGCCGCAAAGCTGAACTGTTACCTGGACGGGACTTTTATAATAAAACCCTCTTGACTTTTCGAGCGGTATTTTGTAAAATAATTGTAAGCACTTACAATTACCGGCGGCATTTCGTCTGACCGTGAAGCAGAAAAGAGGAGAACAGGTCATGCAGGATTTTATCAGGATTCACGAGAATGATAATGTGGCGGTGGCGCTGCGCGCGATCAGGAAGGGCGAGACGATTGCCGTGGCGCAGTACCTGGTGACGGCCGCGGAGGAGATACCACAGGGACATAAAATTGCCTTAAAGCCGATCGCGAGAGGCGGCGAGGTGATAAAATACGGCTTTCGCATCGGGCTTGCAAAGGAGGACATCCCGGCGGGCGCCTGGGTTCATGTACATAATGTAAGAACGGCGCTCGGCGACCTTCTAAGCTACACCTACGAGCCATCGTCCTCCTGTTTAAAGAAATCTGAGCCCGCATATTTTGACGGCTACCGCAGGGCGGACGGCAGCGTCGGCGTGAGAAATGAGCTCTGGATCATACCGACGGTGGGCTGCGTCAGCTCCGTCGCGCAGGCGTTGGAGAGAAAGGCACAGAGGCTTGTGGGCGGAAGCGTGGAGGGTGTGGCAGCCTTTCCCCACCCCTACGGCTGCTCCCAGATGGGCGACGACCAGGAGCACACGCGCACCGTCCTCGCCGACATGGTCCGCCACCCAAATGCGGGCGGCGTCCTGGTGCTCGGGCTTGGCTGCGAGAACAGCAATATCGCGGTTTTAAAGGAGTACATCGGGGAGTACGATGAGCAGCGCGTGAAATTTTTACAGTGCCAGGATGCGGAGGACGAGATCGCGGAAGGAATGAGGCTTCTTGAGGAGCTCGCGGCTTACGCGGGTGCGTTTAAGCGCGAGAGGATTGACGCGGGCGAGCTCATTATCGGCATGAAGTGCGGCGGCTCCGACGGCCTCTCGGGGATCACGGCGAACCCGACGGTGGGCACATTCTCCGATATGCTGATCGCAAAGGGCGGGACGACGATCTTAACCGAGGTGCCGGAGATGTTCGGCGCGGAGACGCTTCTGATGAACCGCTGCGAGACGCCGGAGCTGTTTGAGAAGACCGTAAAGCTGATCAACGATTTTAAGAACTACTTTACCAGCCACAATCAGACGATCTATGAGAACCCGTCGCCCGGCAACAAAAAGGGCGGCATCTCCACACTCGAGGACAAGTCCTTAGGCTGCACCCAGAAGTCGGGGAGCGCGCCGGTGAGGGGTGTGCTGGCGTACGGCGAGCCGGTGAAGGAAAAGGGCTTAAACCTCCTTTCCGCGCCGGGCAATGACCTCGTGGCCTCCACGGCGCTTGCGGTATCGGGGGCACACATTGTCCTCTTTACGACGGGACGCGGGACCCCGTTCGCCTCGCCGGTGCCGACCGTGAAGATCTCAAGCAATTCGGGCCTTGCGGGGCGCAAGGCAAACTGGATCGATTTTGACGCCGGGCGCATGACTGAGGATAAGACGAAGGAGGAGCTGGCGAAGGAGCTGTTTGATTATGTGCTGGCGGTCGCCTCCGGGAAGAAGGTAAAGTCGGAGGAGGCGGGTTTCCACGACATGGCGATCTTTAAGCAGGGTGTGACCTTGTAAGGAAAAAGAAAAGGAGAAGAGGAAGCATGAAAAAAGAGCAGGTACTTGCGAGAATGAAGGAGGACTGCCTCGTGGCGGTAGTCCGCGCGAAGAACCCTGAGCAGGGGGAGAAGGTCGTCGACGCGATCATCGCGGGCGGCATCAATTTCATTGAGATCACGATGACAATGGACGAGGGGAACCCGGTCGGGTTCATTGCGGCGATGGCGGAGAAGTACAGGGGGAATGACAAAATCGTTATCGGCGCGGGGACTGTCCTCGACCCGGAGACCGCAAGGCAGGTCATCTTAGCCGGCGCAAACTATGTGGTCAGCCCGGGCCTTAATGTGGATACCATCAGGCTCTGCAACCGTTACAGGATTCCGATGCTCCCGGGCGTTATGACCCCGACCGAGGCGATCACCGCCCTCGAGGCAGGCTGCGACGTCATCAAGATCTTCCCGGGCAATATTGTCGGGCCGGCGGCGATCAGCTCCTTTAAGGGGCCGCTTCCGCAGGGCGAGTTCATGCCGTCCGGCGGCGTTGACGTGGACAATGTTGACAAGTGGATCAAGGCGGGCGCGTATGCGGTCGGCACCGGGAGTAGCCTGACGAAGGGCGCGAAGACCGGCGACTACGCGGCGGTTACCGCAAAGGCTAAGGAGTTCGTGGAGGCGGTCGCGGCGGCGCGCGCGAGGTAAATTGTATATAGCAGATGGCTGTGCCCATCGTATTTAAATATTTAAATTAAAAAGTAACTGTTCAGTAGGTCTAACTGTGAAGGTACTGAACAGTTACGATGATTCGAGGAGGAGACGAAAATGGCAAAGGTAGTGACTATGGGCGAGATCATGTTGAGATTATCGACCCCGAACAACGAGAAATTCATTCAGGCAGATGAGTTTGACGTAAACTACGGCGGCGGAGAGGCAAATGTGGCGGTATCCCTGGCAAACTACGGACACGAGGCGGAGTTTGTCACCGCTGTACCGGCAAACCCGATCGGCGAGTGCGCGGTGGCGGCGCTCAGAAAATACAATGTCGGAACGAAGCATATCGCAAGGAGCGGTGAACGGCTCGGGATCTATTACCTGGAGACCGGCTCCGCGATGCGCGCGTCAAGCGTCATTTATGACCGCGCGCACTCATCCATCTCGACCGCGACCGCGGACGAGTTCGACTTTGACGCGATTTTTTCCGACTGCGACTGGTTCCATTTCACCGGGATCACTCCGGCTGTCAGCGACGCGGCGGCAGAGCTGACCGAGGCTGCCTTAAAGGCCGCCAGGGCGCACGGCGTGACGGTATCCGTGGACTTGAATTTCCGCAAGAAGCTGTGGTCGTCCGAAAAGGCGCAGAAGGTCATGACGAATCTGATGCAGTACGTTGACGTCTGCATCGGAAACGAGGAGGACGCCGAGAAGGTCCTCGGCTTTAAGCCCGGAAGCACGGATGTCACCTCGGGCGACCTGGAGCTCTCAGGATACGTTGACATCTTTAACCGGATGGCGGACAGGTTTGGCTTTAAGTACATCGTAAGCTCGCTGCGCGAGAGCCACAGCGCTTCCGACAATGGCTGGTCCGCCTGTATCATGGACGGTAAGACCCGGGAATTCTATCACTCCAGAAAATATCGCATCACCCCGATCGTTGACCGCGTGGGCGGCGGCGACTCCTTCGCGGCGGGCCTCATCTGCGGGCTGCTCGACGGCAGGGACATGAAGGCGGCGCTCGAGTTTGCGGTCGCGGCCTCGGCGTTAAAGCATACCATTCCCGGTGACTTCAACCTCGTCAGCCGCGCCGATGTGGAGAACCTCGCGGGCGGCGATGGCTCCGGCCGTGTGCAGAGATAGAAGAAAACCCGTAACTGTGAAGCTACTGAACAGTTATGAGTTGTTTTAATGCCTCCAACGCCAGATCCACTTCCTCAGCGGTATTCCACCATCCAAACGAAAAACGGATCGTGCCGGTGGGGAAGGTGCCGAGGGTCTGGTGCGCGGAGGGGGCGCAGTGAAGGCCTACACGGGTCATGATCCCGTAGGAGTCATCCAGGCGAAACGCAATCTCCGACGGGTCTGTACTCACGGGCTGGATGGAGACGACGCCGGTGCGCTGCGACAGGTCCGTGCGCCCCGCGACGCGCAGCTTCTCTAAACCCGGATCCAGGCTTTTTAAGCCGTCGAGGAAGCGGCCGGTCAGCGCAAGCTCGTGCTCCCGCACGGCGTCAATGCCGGTCTCTCTAAGCCAGGCAAGCCCGGCGTTCAAACCGATGATGCCGGGAATATTTAAGGTTCCGGCCTCAAAGCGGTCGGGCATGAAATCGGGGATGGATTCGGTGTGGCTGATGCTTCCGGTCCCCCCGCAGATCAGCGGTTCGACAAGCGGAACCATGGAGCTTTTCAGCAAAAAGCCGCCCACGCCCTGGGGGCCGAGAAGCCCCTTGTGTCCTGTGAACGCGAGGGCGTCAATATTCATATCATTCATGTCGATGGGCCAGACGCCCGCCGTCTGGGCGGAATCGACGATGAATTTCAGATGATGGCTCCGGCAGAATTCTCCGACCTCGCGAAGCGGAAGAAGCGTTCCGCACACATTGCTCGCGTGCGTCATGACGACGGCGCGGGTCGCGGGGGTGAGATAGCGCGGCAGCTCCTCAGGGTCGAGCGTTCCGTCGGCGCGGCATTCGACGCGGGAAAATGTCACGCCGCCTTTGGAGAGCTGGGTGAGCGGCCGCATGACGGCGTTGTGCTCCATCGAGGAGACGATGACGTGGTCGCCGGGCTTTAAAAAGCCTTTCAGGATGACATTCAGACTCTCGGTCACATTTCTCGTAAAGATTACATTCCTGCAGTCCTCTCCCCCGAACATTCGGCACAGAAGTTCTCTTGTTTCGTATATGATCTCCTCGGTCTTGTAAGCGCTTTCATAGCAGCCGCGGCTTATGTTGCTCCCGATCTGTGTCATAAAATGATACATCGCGTCTGGAACCGCCTGCGGCTTCGGAAAGGTGGTGCTCGCATTGTCAAAGTAGATGCGCTTCATCGGTAATCCTCCCGGCGTGTTTAAATACTTTGTAACTCTTATAATTTTATCAGAAATTTCCTGTATTGCAATTACAGAAGTAAAACGGAGGACTGATTTACTTATCGAAAAAACTGATAAATTCGGAAAAACCATACGGAATCATGATTGGATATGTGGGCGAAGGAATGGTATACTTTTTGTCGTAAATTGGAAAATCCTGTACGAAAGGGATTTAAAGAAAAGGGGGATTTAAAAATGAAACAGGAAAAAACAGCGATCATTATTGCGGGAGGCGTAATCGGCCTGATCGCATCGCTCCTGGTCTTTCTGGGAAACCCGGCGAACATGGGCTTCTGTATCGCGTGCTTTGTGCGTGATATCGCCGGAGGGCTGGGACTGCACAGGGCGGCGCCCGTACAGTACATCCGACCGGAGATCATCGGTCTGGTGCTCGGAAGCTTTGTCATGGCTCTGTGGAAAAAGGAATACTCTGTCCGCGGCGGGAGCTCTCCGCTGACCCGGTTTGTGCTGGGCTTCTTTGTGATGGTGGGCTGCCTGATGTTCCTCGGCTGCCCGTTCCGCATGATCCTGCGCCTGGCAGGCGGGGACTTGAACGCGCTGCTCGGTCTGGTTGGCTTTGTCTGCGGGATTCTGGCAGGCGTGTGGTTCTTGAACCACGGATATTCTCTGAAACGCACATACCGTCAGGCGGCGGCTGAGGGAGCGGTATTCCCGGTAATTCAGGCGGCTCTCCTCGTGCTTTTGGTGGCGGCTCCGTCCTTTATTTTCTTCACTGAAGCGGGCGGCGGCCCGGGCGCGAAGCACGCGGCGATCGCGGTCAGCCTCGGGGCAGGTCTCATCGTGGGCGCGCTTGCCCAGCGGACAAGGATGTGCATGGTCGGCGGTATCCGCGACGTCGTATTATTTAAAGAGACGAAGCTTCTGTTCGGGTTTATCGCTGTTTTCGCGGCGGCTCTCGTGAGCAATCTTGTACTCAGCGCAGCTACGGGCAGCAGCCTGTTTAATCTCGGCTTCGCCGGACAGCCGATCGCGCATACCGACGGGCTGTGGAACTTCCTCGGCATGCTCCTCGTGGGCTTTGGCTGTGTGCTTTTGGGCGGCTGTCCGCTGCGCCAGCTTGTGCTGTCGGGTGAGGGAAATACGGACAGCGCCATCACGGTGCTCGGACTTTTAGTGGGCGCTGCGTTCTGCCATAACTTCGGTCTTGCCTCCAGCGGCGAGGGACCGACCGCAAACGGAAGGATTGCCGTAATTGTCGGAATCCTTGTGGTGGCGTGCATTGCGTACATCAATACGTTCCGCAAGTCGGAATAATCAGGAAAAAGGACAACAGAAAGGAGACAGGATATGAAGGTATTGGATGCAAGAGGGCTCTCCTGCCCGGAGCCGGTGATCATGATCCAGGCGGCGATGGCGTCAAAGGAGGATGCTTATCAGATGATCGTGGACAACCGGACTGCCTGTGAGAATGTGACCCGCTACGCGGGACATCAGGGCTACCAGGTGAAGGTGGAGGAGAACGCCGGCGAATACACGCTCTCGATCAGCAAATAGCTTCGGGAGCCAAAAAGGAGACAGATTGTGGAGACAGAAGTAAAATTGACAAAACTTGCAAGCTGTGCCGGCTGCGGCGCAAAGGTGGGGGCCGGGACGCTGGTATCCATGCTCGAGGGATTTAAGAGCCATCAGGATCCCAGGCTGATCGTGGGATACGACAAGAGTGACGACGCCAGCGTCTATGTGATCACGGACGATACGGCGCTTGTCCAGACGACGGATTTTTTTCCTCCGATCGTGGACGACCCTTACCTGTACGGTCAGATCGCGGCGGCGAATGCCTTGAGCGATGTGTATGCGATGGGCGGACAGCCGAGGCTTGCGCTGAATATCATGTGTCTGGCTGAGACGATGGAAAAGGGGATGGTGCAGGAAATCCTGCGCGGCGGTTATGACAAGGCGTACGAAGCGGATACGATCATCACCGGCGGCCATACCATCCAGGGCGCGGAGCCGATCTACGGTCTGGCAGTCTCCGGCTTTGTTCACCCGAAGAAGGTGCTGACAAACAGCGGCGCGAAACCGGGGGATGTGCTGATCTTGACAAAGCCCCTGGGAATCGGGATTTTGACGACGGCGGCAAAGGCCGGGCTGGTCGATGAGCCGGTGCTCGCCCGGATCTACAGGCAGATGGCAGAGCTAAACCGCACAGCCAGGGATATCATGGTTAAGTACGGAGTCCATAGCTGCACGGATGTGACGGGCTTCTCGCTGATGGGCCACAGCTTTGAGATGGCGCAGGGAAGCGGCTGTACGATCCATATCACGGCAGATCAGGTGCCGTACCATCCGGAGGCCTATGAGTTTGCTTCCATGGGATTTATCCCGGCAGGCGCGTACAGGAACCGGGACTATGCCGAGGCTGGGGTGGCGGTAAAAAATAAGGACATCACCCTGCCGTTACAGGACATTTTCTTCGACCCCCAGACGAGCGGAGGTCTTCTCATGGCAATCCCGGAAAAGGAGGCGGACGCGTGCCTGCATGAGCTTAAGGAGCGGATCCCGAATGCTTCCGCGGTCGGCTATGTGACAGAGCGGGAGGATGCCTGGATCTGCCTGGAGTAAATCCGAAGCGCACAATAAAAGACGATTTATAAAAAATTATAGTAGTACCTATCAGCAATCACAATAAAAAGAGTGCAGAGAACACCCCCTGCCTGCGGGAATGTTATAGTATAATTAGTAACAGTTCAGCCATGCGGCAATTTGTGCATAAAAGCGTGGCGCAAGCTTGCTTGCATAAGCGCTTTTTTGCACAAATTGACATATGATGGACATCAAAGCTTCTTGTTTTCATGCTTTTTGAAAACAAGAAGATGTATGGCTGAACTGTTACTATCACTGTACAAAAGTACAGTTGAACAGAGCATTTCAACGTCGGCAGGGGGATGTTATGCGCACTCGCAAAATGGAATTGCACATCTCGTATAACGGGAGAAACTTTTACGGCTTTTATGCCAGCTACGGTCTGAGGACGGTTCAGGCTGTCCTGGAAGAGGTGCTTGGCAGCGTCTTAAAAGAGAAGATTCGGATCACAGCGCCCGACGGACTTTCGCCGGGCGCCAGTGTCCGGGTGATGCCGGTCTTGTTTACAACTGCGGGCGATGTGGACGGGGAGGAGCTTGTGAAGCAGTGCAACGCCCGTCTCCGCAGCGATATCCGTGTCTGCGCGGCGCGGGAGGTGGATGAGAGCTACCGGTTTGTCCGCGAGAGGATGATCGAGGATTATGAATACCGTTTCTTAAACATTTCCGAGCTTGTCGCGCGCGATGAAAACGGACTTCAGGTCGTGCACGAGCCGCTGAACCAGGAAGCGATGCAGATGGCGGCGGAGTATCTGATCGGGGAGTATGATTTCACCAGCTTCACCACAGAGGTGTGCGGCGATCCCTTCCGAACCATATACAGCAGCGCCGTCACGAAGCAGGACGACATCGTCACGATCCGCTTCAGCGGAAACGGTTTCCTTCCGAACATGGTGCAGATGCTGACGGGGGAATTGATCCGGATCGGCAGGGAGGAATTAAAGCCCGATGATATCCTGGAAAGGCTTCGGCTGAGAGAGCCGGATAAGAAGGCTCCCGAGATGTCCGCGGCGGGTCTTATGTTAAGGCGCGTCTGCCCGGCGACGATCTATGAGGATGTCATCCACAATAACAATGATTTTGCCGATTACTACATCGTGCGCAGCTCCCTAAAAAAGAACGGTGCCGCCTATGTCATCGTGATGCGGTGCGAGGACGGGCGTTTCCCCGCACTTGTGGAGCACGCGGTCAGGCTGTCGTATCTGTACGGCGCAAAAAAGGTGCTGGCGATCGACGGGGAGAGCGAGCGGCTCCGCGCGGGAGAACCCTGCGGCGAGTATACGCCGAGGGTCGTCAAGGGCGTAAACGTCGCCGCGGAGATCATGGAATTCAGGCTTTACGGCACCTGGTACGAGATGGAGAGACGGGGCGGACAGGACTCCGCTCAGTAGATCATGACCTGGCGGCCCGGGAGGCACCGGACCAGCTCGAGGTTAAAATCCCTCGCGAGGCGGACGGATTCGACCGTGGGCGCGCCTTTCCCGATCAGGACCGGGATGCGGGCGCGGATCGTCTTTGAGACCATGTCGGTGGGAACCCGCCCGCTGGTAAAGAGGATACACGAGCTTAAGTCGATGCCGTTCATACACGCGTAGCCGATCACCTTGTCCAGCGCGTTGTGCCGGCCTAAGTCCTCCGAGAAAAAGAGGATCTGGCTGTCCCTCGCGAGGATCGCGGCGTGGACGGCGTGGGTGGCGCAGTGGAGCGGCAGACCGTTTTTTAAGGTATTCTGCAGCATTTCAATATCGTTTTTATTCCATTCAATGGGGGTAAGCGGAGCGAGACCTTCTGTCTTGGACTGATAGAAGGTCTTGTTGTCCGTGCAGCAGCTTGGCACGTCAAGGCCGTCGGTCACTCTCGTGAAATCCCGCTTCTCCTTTAAAAATACTTTCACCCTCGCGCCGGTTTCGCACCGGTAGACGGTCTCTATGTCGTCGAAGGACTGAATGATCCCCTCCGAGATGAGGCGGCCGACAGCCAGCTCCTCAAGATGGAACGGGGAGCAGACCACCTGGAAAACAGGCGTCTCATTCACAAAAATCTTCAGAAAGTGTTCGGACGCGAGGCTCAGCATATCCTCGTCATCGGTAGTTCCGGCGCTGTTGTCCTTTAAGTCAAGCAGCACTCCCTGCGTCTTTCCCGTGGCGGTTGACAGATCAAATTCGTTTTTCATAATGGAATCCTTTTCTCTTCTTCAATCTGGAATGATATCTTCCCACAATCCATTATTACAGCAAGAAGCGGAGCCTGACCAGTGGTTTTTCGAATATTCCCATTATGGTTTAAGATAGCACCCATTGATTATTGCGATAAACAAAATTTGTTGTCTTGTTGACCGAAAAAATAACGAATGTTAAAATCGTACAGGTAAAAAACTGTGCATATTGACAAAAAATGCAAGGAATGGAGGTTTGTCTGATGAAAAACTGGGCGATTGTATGCCTGACCCTGGCGCTCTGTGCAGGCATCTTGATGTATGTGTCTGCCGATGTCAATGAAGGCCATGGTCCGGGATATGTTGCGGAGGAACAGGAGGGAGGTCACCATTGATGTTTTTTGTTATCTTTGCCCTTTGGATTATCTTTAACGGCAGGATCACGCTTCAGATCTGTCTGGTAGGGCTGGCACTTTCCGCGGCGCTTTCGTGGTTTTGCAGGAAATACTTAAGCGATGGGAAACCGGCTCCGAAAAACCGGCTGAAACGCCTGGGCTACATGGCGGAATACCTGATGGTCCTCATCACGGAGATCATCAAGGCCAATATCGTCGTGCTGAAGCTGGCAGTATCGAAGAAGATGGAGTTTGAGCCGCAGCTTTTTTATTTCCGCACGGATTTAAAGGAGACCGGCTCCCGCGTGCTGCTCGCCAATTCCATCACGCTGACGCCCGGCACGATCACCGTAGATCTGGAGGATAACCTGTACTGCATCCACTGCCTTGACAAGAGCATGGCGGAGGGGATCGAGGATTCCTCGTTTGTACAGATCCTGCGCAAGATGGAGGAGGCGAACGCATGAGTATTCTGGATATGGCTACACAATTTCTTTTGACCTTTGCGATCATCGTCCTGGCGATCGCGGTCTGCTTCTGCCTGCTGCGCGGGCTTTTGGGGCCGAGATTCACCGACCGGATCATCTCCGTGAACCTGATCGGCACCAAGACGATCATGCTGATCTGCATCCTCGCGCTGCTGATCGGCGAGGACTATCTGGTAGACGTCGCGCTCGTCTATTCCCTGATCAGCTTTTTGGCGGTCGTTGTGCTGGTCAACCTTTACATTGAGGCGCATCACCGGAAGAAGAACCGGGAGACGACCTGCGCGGAGGAGAAAACAGAGTGGGAGGAGGAAGAATGATGATATTAGCATGGGTGCGATTCGCCATAGCGGCGGTTTTGATCCTTCTGGGTCTTGCGATCATCTGCATCGCCCTGTTCGGCGTGTTTCGCTTTAACTACATCTTAAACCGGATGCATATCGCGGCGGCGTGTGATACGCTCGGGATTTTCCTGATGCTTGTAGGGCTGATCTTTTTGACCGGATTTACCGTGATGAGCTTAAAGCTGTGCCTGATCATTGCGTTTCTCTGGATGGCAAACCCGGTATGCAGCCACCTGATCTGCAAGGTCGAGGTCCTGACCAACGAAAAGATTGATGAGGAATGCGAGGTGATCAATTCATGAGCGTTTTTGAAGGAATCCTTCTCTCATTTTTGATCGTCTGCGCTTTGGCGGTATGCCTGACGAACAAGCTTCTGGTATCCCTGATCATATTCATGTCCTACAGCCTTGTCATGTCGGTGCTGTGGATCATCCTGCAGTCTCCGGATCTTGCCATCACGGAGGCGGCGGTGGGAGCCGGCGTCACGAGCATTCTCTTCTTTGTGACCTTGAAGAAGGTGAATGCGATGGAAGGAGGCGGGGACGATGAGTAAGTGCAGAGAGCTTTGGAAACGTCTTAACGCCTGGATCGACGGAGTGCCGTATCAGGGAGCGCAGGAAAGCGCTCAGGCGGAGGAAGCGGCGGCGGCCCCGGAGCCGGTGAAGGAGGAGAGGCGCCACCATGAGAAAACCATGACGGAACGGTGGCAGGAGTGGGCGACACACAATGAGCTCGCGGTTTACAACCGCTTTTACAAAATCCTCTCCGTAGTGTCCGCCTGCGTTATCATCGGCTGCCTGCTTATGACCGTGGCGTATCTTCCGTCCTTCGGAGAACCGTCAAACCCCGCGAACAATGAGGTCGCGCGCAAGTACATCGAGGACAGCATGAAGGACACCGGCGCGGTCAACATGGTGGCGGGCATGATCCTGGACTACCGTGCGTTCGATACCTTCGGAGAGTCCACGGTGCTGTTTATCGCGGCGGGGGCCGTGATCATCCTGCTCCGCAATGACAGGAAAAAGCGCGGGAAGGAGCCCGGCGATGCGATCTATGAGCACGGCGGGGACATCATCCTCCAGACGATGGCGCGTCTCCTGATCCCGCTGGCGCTGATCTTCGGGATCTATGTCGTGTTAAACGGACATATCTCACCGGGCGGCGGCTTCTCGGGCGGCACGATCATGGGAGCGGCGCTGATCCTTTACTACAATGCGTTCGGTTCGTCGAAGGTTCGTCAGTTCTTCACCTACAGGACCTTCAACACGGTGATCGTGACGGCGCTCGGCTTTTACGCCCTGGCCAAGAGCTATTCCTTTTACACAGGCGCAAACCACCTTCACTCCATCATCCCCATCGGGGTGCCGGGAGATTTGATCAGCAGCGGCCTGATCCTCCCGTTAAATATCTGTGTCGGTGTGATCGTAGCCTGCACGATGTTCGGGTTTTACTCATTATTTGACAGGGAGGCAATCTGATATGTTAAAAGGTCTGTTTACCAATTATTATGAGATGACAGCGATGATTGTCTTTGGGATAGGCTTCACGACGCTTTTGCTGAACCGGAACATTATAAAGAAGATCATCGGCTTCAATTTCATGGACACGGCAGTTTATCTGTTCCTGGCGTCCAAGGGATACATTACCGGGAGGATCGCCCCGATCGTCGCCAGCGAGCCGATTCAATATGAAACCTACATCAATCCGATCCCAAGCGGTCTGGTGCTGACCGGCATCGTTGTGTCGGTGAGCTTCTCCGCCTTTTTCCTGGCCTTAGCGGTCCGGCTCTACCGGGCGTATGGGACTCTGGATCTGGATGAGATCGTTTCAAAAATGCAGAAAGAGCAGGGGGTATGCTAATGATACTCGTACAGAATTTCCCGTTTATCAGCATTATTCTGTCCATGGTTACCGGTGTGCTTTGCGCGGTATTAAAGCCAAAGGCCGCAAGGAACCTCTGCCTCGGCACCATCACGGCGATCGGCGTGATGTCGGCGGCAGTGCTGCAGTTTACGCTGCGGACCGGCGAGTACTATGTTTACTGGATGGGACATTTCCCGGCCCCGTTCGGAAATGAGATCCGCATCGGCGTGTTTGAGGCGCTGATGGCGCTTATGTTCAGCCTGGTGATGATGCTGTCCTTGTTTGGCGGCATGAAGCATATCTTCCATGATGTGGAGGAGACGAAGATCAACAGCTATTTCCTGATGATCAACCTTTTGTTCAGCTCCATGCTTGCACTGATCTACACCAACGATCTGTTTACCGCATATGTGTTTGTGGAGATCAACACGATCGCCTCCTGCGCCATCGTGATGCTCCGCAGGGCGAAGGAGACGCTTGTCGCGACGACCAGGTATCTGATCATGAGCCTGCTCGGATCCGGACTGTTCCTGATCGGAATCTGCATTCTCTACGATATCACCGGACATCTTCTGATGTCGAATATCAAGGAGAGCATTGCCGTTTTGGCGGCCACCGGAGAGTACCGCCTGCCCCTTGAGATGATCGTGTGCCTGTTCGCCATCGGCATGGCGATCAAGAGTGCGCTTTATCCGTTCCATTCCTGGCTGCCGGATGCCCACGGTTCTTCCACCTCGTCATCCAGCGCGATCCTGTCCGGACTGGTTTTGAAGGCGTATATCATTCTTCTGATCAAGATTTTTTACCGCGTCATCGGGCTTGATGTGCTCTATGGCACAAAGGCGGTCAACGTCCTGTTCGTCATGGGCCTGATCGCCATGGTCATGGGCTCCTTCAACTCGCTGAAGGAAAATGACTTAAAGCGCATGATAGCATACTCCAGCGTGGCGCAGATCGGCTATATCTACATGGGGATCGGCCTGGGAAGCGTATTCGGCATGGTTGCCGCCTGCTTCCACATTCTGGCTCATGCCGTGACAAAGCCGATGCTGTTCTGTGCGGCAGGAGGATTTATGGAAGTGTCAGGAGGAAGCAAGAAATTTACGGATATCCGCGGCGCAGGCTGGCGCAATATGCTGGCGGGCATCGCGTTCGTGGTGGGCTCACTGTCCATGATCGGCATTCCGTTTACGGCGGGCTTCGTCTCCAAAATGAATCTGGCGGCGGCGGCTCTTGAGATGCCGGGCAAGATGATCCCGGCGCTGATCGTTCTGTCGATCAGTACGGTGCTGAATGCGCTCTATTACATTCCGGCCATCATGGTGCTGTTTTCACGCTCCGGAGATAAGTGCAAGTTCGTTCCCGACCGGAAGGATCTGCCGTTTATCATCTCCATGGTAGTATTTATTGCGCTTAACTTTGTGCTGGGCATCGGCTCGCGGCCGTTTATTCAGATGATTACAGATGGATTGGGAATGCTGGGATAGGAGGAAGAAAAAATGAGTTCCATTATGTTGATTGTACCGATATTTTTTCCGATGTTAGCGGCGCTTTTTACGCTGGTGATCAAGGATCAGTTCAGTGACCGGTCTTTCCGCGAAAAGTATGTGTCGGCTGTTCTGATCATTAACCTGGCGCTGTTACTTATTGCCTTAAAGGGCGGCGGGAGCCTTGTGCTCCTCAAGCTGACGGATTTCCTGCCAGTTTTGTTGCGCGTGGATAATCTGACGTGGCTGTTTACGCTTCTTGTATCTGTTATGTGGCTGCTCGCGGGGATCTTTTCCCTGGAGTATATGAAGCATGAGGAGAAAAACGAGAGCTATTACCGCTTTTATCTGCTGACCCTGGGCGTGCTCATCGGCCTTGGCATGGCAGGCAACTACATGACGCTGTATCTGTTCTATGAGGGCATGACGCTCTTAAGCCTTCCGATGGTGCTCCACACCCGCACCAGACAGGCGATCGCGGCAGGACTTAAATATTTGTTCTACTCCATTTTCGGCGCGTCCCTTGCGTTGATCGGATTCTTCTTTACCTGCGCGTATGGGACAACGATCGAATTTACCGCGGGCGGCGTCCTTGACCCGGCGAAGATCGCAGGCCACGAGGGAATTCTCCTCGTCGTATTTTTCCTCGCGATCGTGGGCTTTGCAGCTAAGGCGGGTATGTTCCCCCTTCACGGCTGGCTGCCCACCGCGCACCCGGTTGCTCCGGCTCCGGCATCGGCCGTTCTCTCCGGTGTGATCACGAAGGCGGGCGTCCTTGCCATCATCCGCGTTGTCTACTACATTGCGGGCGTGGACTTTCTGCGCGGAACATGGGTGCAGTACGCGTGGATGACGCTTACGCTGATCACGATCTTTATGGGTTCGATGATGGCGTACAAGGAGAAGGTGCTGAAAAAGAGGCTTGCCTACTCTACGGTCAGCCAGGCGTCCTATGTGCTGTTTGGTCTCTCCACAATGACGCAGATCGGCATGATCGGCGCCCTGATGCATGTGGTGTTCCACTCTGTTGCAAAGGATATCCTGTTTATGTGCGCCGGTGCGATCATCTATAAGACGCACTACACTATGGTAGACCAGTTGAAAGGCATCGGAAAGCGGATGCCCATCGTGATGTGGTGCTTTACCATCGCGTCCCTGTCATTAGTCGGCATCCCGCCCTTAAGCGGCTTTGTGAGCAAATGGTATCTCGCCGTGGGCTCCATGCAGAGCGGGTGCGGCGCGTATAGCTGGATCGGTCCGGTGATCCTCCTCATCAGTGCGTTTTTGACGGCAGGATACCTGATCACGATCTCCATCCAGGCATTTTTGCCGGGTGCTGATTTTGACTACGCTTCGCTTGAGAAATGCGAACCGAATAAGTTTATGACTGTGCCGCTCATCATTTTGTCGGTGGCAGCTGTCCTCTTTGGTGTGTTTGCGACTCCGCTTGCATCATTCTTTGGGGTGATCGCAACGTCAGTCATGTAAGGGAGGGAAGACCGTGAGTCCGATATTTATGATATTGCCGGTGCTGCTCCCGGTCCTGGCCGGAGCGCTGCTTCCCGCTTTGCATTTAAAGAAATCATCCAGGGAGATTTATGTGGCGGCAGCGGTGGCGCTCAATTCCATCCTGGTATTCTGCCTCCTGCTCAACCGTCCCGACGGGGCGCTTACGCTGGCGGCGATCACCGCACAGGTCTCCATTGCGTTTAAGATCGACGGCCTGTCCATGGTATTTGCCGGTCTGGTGGCGGCGCTCTGGCCCTTAGCCAGCATCTACGCGTTTGAGTACATGGAGCATGAGGGTAAGCAGGACTCGTTCTTCGCGTTTTATACGGCGGCGTACGGGATCGTGGTCGGAGTGGCATTCTCCGCAAACCTGATCACGATGTACCTGTTCTACGAGCTCCTCACGTTTATCACGCTTCCGCTCATCATGCACGAGATGGACAAGAAGGCGATCCATGCGGGGAGAAAGTACCTGATCTACTCCGTTGCGGGCGCGGCGTGTGCGTTCGTGGCGATCATGATCCTGTTGTCCGCTGCGGGCACTACGGACTTTGCGTTCGGCGGTATCCTGGCGGGGAGAGAGATCGGGGATAAGGCGTCCCTGTTACTCATCGCTTACCTGATCGCCTTCATGGGCTTTGGCGTAAAGGCGGCTGTATTTCCGTTCCACGGCTGGCTCCCGACGGCAGGCGTCGCGCCGACGCCGGTCACGGCTCTGCTCCATGCGGTGGCAGTGGTAAAGGCCGGTGTGTTCGCGATCGCCCGCGTCACCTTCTACAGCTTCGGGACCGACTTTCTGTCGGGAACCTGGGTTCAGTCGGTGGTGATGGCGATGGCGGTCATTACGATCGTGTACGGCTCGCTCATGGCGGTGAGGGAGCGCCACATAAAACGCCGACTGGCGTATTCCACAGTCAGCAATCTGTCCTACATCGTGTTCGGCATTACGCTGATGAGCCAGGTGGGGCTGGCTGCGGCGCTGTCCCACATGATCTTCCACGGCGTGATGAAAATCTGCCTGTTCTTCTGCGCCGGCGCGATCATCTGCAAGACCGGGTGCGAGTATGTGCAGGAGCTTGACGGCTTCGGAAAGAAGATGCCGGTAACGATGGCGTGCTTTACCGTCGCCTCCCTTGCGCTGACAGGCGTACCGGGGCTCTGCGGATTTATCAGCAAATGGAACCTGGCTATGGCGGCGACCCAGTCCGCCAGCCCGATCGCGTATCTCGGGATATTCGCGCTGATGATTTCGGCCGTGCTGACTGCGATCTACCTCTTTACGATCGTTGTCCGCGCGTACTTCCCCGGCGGAGATTTTGACTACACCGCGGCCGGGCCCAAAGCGGACCCGACGGTCTATATGAAAGCGCCGTTAATCATTCTCTGCCTGATGATGCTGCTCATGGGAGTTTGTTCGGGACCGTTTATGAGCTTCTTCAATCAGGTTGCAGCAGGATTGTGATAGAAAGGCAGGATTTGAGATGAAAGGTGATGTGATTTTATTATTTTTGGCGCTGTGGCCTATGGCAGGTGCATTTCTCGGATACCTGATCGGGCGCAGGAGCAAAAAGGCAAGAGACTACTTCGCGGATTTTGTGGCGATTCTGGAATTTGCCATCATCGCGGTTCTCTTCGTGCGCGTGGCGGGCGGCGCGGTTTACTCGTTCCGTCTTGACGATGTCTGCGGCAGGGGGCTTTACCTGAAGATGGACGGCTTCCGCGCGCTGTACAGCGGGATCGCGATCCTGATGTGGATGATGACAACGATCTTTTCGCGGGAATACTTCGGTCATTACCGCAACCGCAACCGCTATTACCTGTTTTTGCTGCTTACATTCGGCGCGACGGTGGGCGTATTCCTCTCGGCGGACTTATTTACGACATTCGTCTTCTTTGAGATCATGTCCATGGCATCGTATGTGATGGTAATCCATGATGAGAAGCCGGCGGCCATGCGGGCGGGCGACACCTATCTGGCAGTTGCGGTCTTAGGCGGCATGGTCATGCTGATGGGATTGTTCCTCTTATACAATGCCGTCGGGACGCTTGACATGGATCTGCTCTTAGACGCGTGCCGCGCTTATGAGAACAAGGGAACGCTGTATCTGGCCGCGGCGCTTATGCTGGTCGGATTCGGCGCGAAGGCGGGTATGTTCCCGCTACACATCTGGCTTCCAAAGGCACACCCGGTTGCGCCCGCTCCGGCGTCGGCGCTGCTCTCGGGAATCCTCACGAAGGCGGGCGTGTTCGGCGTGCTGGTGATCGGCTCGAACATCTTTCTTCACGACCAGACATGGGGGTTTGCGATCCTGTGCCTCGGCGTGATCACCATGTTCCTCGGGGCGGTTCTTGCGGTATTCTCCATTGACTTAAAGAGGACGCTCGCGTGCTCCTCAATGTCACAGATCGGATTTATCATGACGGGAGCCGGTATGCAGGGGCTCCTCGGCGCGGAGAACGCCCTGGCTGTCAGGGGTACGCTGCTCCACATGGTGAACCACTCGCTGATCAAGCTGGTGCTCTTTATGGCGGCCGGCGCGATCTACATGAACCTCCACAAGCTCGACTTAAACGAGATCCGGGGCTTCGGGCGGAAAAAGCCGCTCTTAAACTTCATTTTCCTGATGGGAGTGCTCGGGATCATCGGTATGCCGTTCTGGAACGGCTACATCAGCAAGACGCTGATCCACGAGAGCATCGTGGAGTTCATATGGGAATTCCATGACTACACCTTCTGGGCGAGATTCTTCCAGGCAGTAGAGGCGATATTCCTCTTCTCCGGCGGTCTCACGGCAGCTTACATGACAAAGCTCTATGTGGCGATCTTCGTGGAGAAGAACCCGTACAACCAGGAGAAGATGGATTCCTCAAACGGCAAGTATATGAATAAGGAGAGCGCGTTTGCGCTTCTCGGATCGGCACTGATCCTCCCGGCGCTCGGCATGCTTCCCTATAAGCTGATGAACGGGATCGCCTCCATGGGACAGGGCTTTATGCACGGTGAGGAGCCGGCGCATGCGGTACACTATTTTTCCTGGACTAACATCAGGGGCGGACTTGCCTCACTGGCAATCGGCGCGCTGGTGTACCTTCTGATCATCCGGAAATGCCTGATGGCGGAGGATGAAAACGGCAATCGTGTCTACATCAACGCGTGGCCGTCCTGGCTCGACCTTGAGAATCTGATCTACCGCCCGCTGCTCTTAAAGGTGCTTCCGGGGATCGGCGCATTCTTCGGCCGGATCTGCGACCGCCTTGCGGACACGATCGTGGCGAGCCATATATGCTCCACGCTGGGAGGCTTTATCGCCCGCGTCTTTGACAACAGTGTGGATTGGATTTTTGAGTTTTTCCAGAGAATGTTCATGCGGGACAACAGGGAACCCGAGAAACTGGCCAATTTCGCGTTTATGCGTGAATTGACCCTGGCAGAGCGGATCCAGAGGCAGATCTTCCACAGTCTGTCTTTCAGCCTGCTTCTGTTCTGCATCGGTCTGTGCTCCGCTATGATCTATATGCTATTTGGCATAATCTAAAAAAGGGGGAATTAAAAAATGGCAGAAGCAACAAAAGATACGGCTCAGGAAAACAGCCGTACAATCCTGAAAGTCCTTTTTGGATTTTCAATCGCATTTATCATCGCCGCGCTTTGTGCGGGCAACATCGGGGATCTGATCCCGGGCTTTATCAGGATCTGCGTCAACCCGTCGCAGTTTACCAAGGACTACTTTGTCCTGGGCGGCCTGGGAGGAGCATTCTTAAATACCGGTCTGGTCGGACTCGCGTGCTGCGGCCTTCTGTATTTCACGAAGGCAAAATGTACCGGTCTTACTGTGGCTGCCTACTGGCTGAATGTAGGGTTCTGCACCTTCGGTATGAACTTTGTGAATATATGGCCGTTCTTCTTCGGCGTGTGGGTGTATTCCAGAGTGAAAAAGGTTCCCTTCGGGAGCGTGGCAAACCAGGCGATGTTCGCTACTGCGTTGGCTCCGTTTGCGAGTGAGCTTCTGTTCCGCTATCCGCACCTGGAGACCACGGGCTTTAGCGTCACGGGGCTGATCCTCGCGATCATCTTCGGCATCGCAGTGGGTCTTATGATCCCGCCGCTGTGCGCGGCTGCTCCGAATTTCCACAAGGGCTACGACTTATACAGCGCCGGCCCGGCAGCCGGATTCCTTGCGTTTTTGATGTTCTGCATCCTGTTTAAGTCGCCGGGAGTGGAGGTTCCGACCAACACCGAGTTGGGCGACGGAGCGAAGCTGTTTGTCAATGTATTTTTCCTGATCGTATTCGGCCTGTGCATCCTCGCCGGGTATCTGATGGACAAAAACAGCCTCAAGGATTACAAAAAGCTGTGGGTGAGCGACAGCTACAAGACGGACTATACATCGACCTTCGGCATGCCCGTGACGCTGATCAACATGGGCGTGTATGGTCTCTTCATCATGCTCTACTACAATATCATACACGGCATGACGGTAGTTGACGGCAACATTGTATTCACCACCGCGAAGTTTACCGGCGCGACGATGGGCGCGATCATGTGTATGTATGCGTTCTGCGCGCAGGGAGCTCAGCCGCGCACCGTTTTCCCGATCGCTGTCGGATACGCGGTCGCATCGCTGCTTCCGTTCTTCATGTACTACTTCGGCGTTGTGCCGCAGCAGAACTGGACGCTCACGACGCAGGCGATCCTTGTAGGCATGTGCTTCGCCAGCGGTCTGGCTCCGGTCAGCGGACGCTTCGGCTTCTGGGGCGGTGTGATCGCAGGCGCGATGCACGCGACGCTTGTCATGAGCGTACCGCTCTGGCACGGCGGCTTCTGCCTGTATAACGGCGGCTTTACCGCCGGCGTTGTGGCATTCCTGCTGATTCCGGTGCTTGAGTGCTACAGAAAGCCGAGGGAGGAGTCCGTTTAAGGAATAACGGCCCTGGGTAAATATAGGATGACCTGAAAGGGAGGAACGGTGTTCGTCGAGTAAAATTGAGGGCACCGTTTTTCCGATTTATGGACAGAGAGGGATTATATGATTCAGAAATTGCTTAGAAATCTTCCGAAGGTGGATGCGGCCGTGGATATGATGAGAAGGAGGGAACCGGTAGAAGAACGCCGGGTTCCTGTGCTTACGGACGCGGTTCGATCGGTCCTGGAAGAACTGCGCAGGGCAATCCTTTCGGGGGAGGTGCAGTCACTCCCGGATGAGGATGAGCTCGCCGCCGGGATTCTCGCGGAGTTCCACCTTCGGGAGCAGAGAAGCTTAAGGCCTGTCATCAACGCGACGGGGATCACGCTGCACACAAATCTCGGAAGAAGCGTTTTAAGCGAGGAGGCGGCAAAAGCCGCCATGGAGGCGGCGCGCGCGTATTCCACGCTGGAGTACCGGATTAAAGAGGGAAAAAGGGGGAGCCGTTATGATCATGTCGAACCGCTCTTAAGGAAGCTGTGCGGGTGTGAGTCGGCTCTTGTGGTGAATAATAACGCCGCCGCGGTGATGCTGGTTTTAAATACGATGGCAAAGGGGAGATCGGTCGTGATCTCACGAGGGGAGCTGATAGAGATCGGCGGATCCTTCCGCATCCCGGAGATCATGGAGATGAGCGGCTGCCATCTGGCTGAGGTCGGCACCACAAATAAGACCCATCCGTCTGATTATGAGCGCGCGATCGGAGAAGATACCGCGTTGCTGCTTAAGGTTCACACAAGCAATTTTAAAATAACCGGTTTTTCGGAGGATGTCTCGCTTGAGGAAATCTCCGGGATCGCAAAAAAGGCGGAGCTTCCGGTGGTTTTTGATATGGGGAGCGGTTCCCTGGTCTCCATGAAGCGCCTGGCGGGGGTGGAGGAGCCGAATGCCGCGGAGGCCTTAAGGGCCGGGGCGGATGTGGTCTGTTTCAGCGGCGACAAGCTGCTCGGTGGCCCCCAGACAGGAATCATAGTCGGAAAGAAACTGTTTATTGACGCGATGAAAAAAAATCCCCTGACGCGCGCTCTCCGGGTGGACAAGATGACGTTGGCGGCCTTGGAGGCCACGCTCAGGCAGTATGCGGAGGGGAATGCCTGGGAGACGATCCCGACTCTGCGCATGCTGAGTATGGATTCAGAAGAACTGCGTGGAAAGAGTGAAACGCTGTGCGGATATCTCTCGCGGATACCGGGCTTTGCCGTCTGTGAGACGGAGGAAGCGGCACCGGCAGGCGGCGGCTCGATACCGGGAATCCTGTTCCCGACCCGATGTGTTGCCGTAAGCTGCGAGGGGCTCTCGGCAGACGAGCTGGAATACCGGCTGAGGATGCTGCCTCACCCGATCGTGGCGCGGATCCGCAGCGATCAGGTTCTCCTTGACGTAAGAACGATTCAGGAGGACGAGCTGAGAGCGGTGGAGGAGGGCTTTTGCCTTCTGGGCGAGGAATTACGGTCAGAGAGGGAGGATACATGAGACATTTTATTATCGGCACGGCAGGGCATGTAGACCACGGAAAAACCTGTCTGATCAAGGCCCTTACCGGAATAGACACAGACCGGTTAAAGGAAGAAAAAAAGAGAGGGATCACGATTGACCTGGGCTTTGCGAACATTGATCTTCCGCATTTTCAAAAGGTAGGGATCGTAGATGTTCCCGGTCATGAGCGCTTCATTAAAAATA
Source organism: Clostridium sp. (assembly GCA_004554205.1). Taxonomy (GTDB): domain Bacteria; phylum Bacillota; class Clostridia; order Lachnospirales; family Lachnospiraceae; genus Brotaphodocola. The sequence continues at coordinate 13,020 of SFNH01000006.1, read as the reverse complement.
TGCTTGCCGGAGCCGGGGGAATCGATTTTGTCATGCTGGTGGTGGCTGCTGACGAGGGAGTGATGCCCCAGACGAGGGAGCACATGGACATCCTGACAATGCTTGATATGAAGCGCGGCATGGTCGTGATCACAAAGACCGATCTTGTAGACGAAGAGTTCCTAAGCCTTGTGGAGGAGGATATACGGGAGGAGATGAAGGGCACCTTCCTCGAAGATGCCCCGATCCTCAAGGTCTCCTCGCACACGGGTGAGGGGATCGAGGAGCTTAAGGAATGCCTGGACGAGCAGCTTTTAAAGCTGGAGGAGAAGGACGAGAAAAAAGCGTTCCGCCTTCCGGTCGATCGGGCGTTCACCCTGCCCGGCTTCGGCACAGTCGTTACGGGAACCGTGATCGAGGGCCGTATTGACCCCGCAAAGGAGTGTATGCTGTATCCGGATGAGATACCTGTAAAGATACGCGGGATACAGGTGCATTCCCAACCTGCCGAATACGCGTATGCGGGACAGAGGGCCGCGGTCAATCTCGCCGGAATACCGAAGGAGGCTATCCGCCGCGGCTATGTTCTGGCGCCGGTAGGGAGCCTGATTCCTACGATGCTTTTGGATGTCCGCCTCGACCTTTTAGGCGACAGCGCCTATTCTGTGAAGAATAACAGCCGTGTCCATCTCTATCATGGCTCTGCCGAGCTTCTGGCGAAGGTGGTCTTGATGGATCGGGACATTCTCGAGCCAGGACAGTCCTGCTATGCTCAGCTTAGGCTGACGGAGCTTACGTCGGCAAAAAAGGGCGACCGGTTTGTGATCCGCTTTTACTCGCCGCTCGTGACGATCGGCGGCGGCGTGATCCTGGACGCGGTTCCGGGGAAAAAGAGGCGGAACCAGGAAGCGGTATGGCACGGTATGGAGATAAAGGAGAAGGGCACAGACAAGGAGAAGCTCTATCAGGCGGTTTTTGAGAGCAGCCATAAATTCTGTACACTGGATGAGCTGGTGCGCAGAGGAGAATTAAACCGCCAGACGGTAAAGAATGACCGGAATAAGCTCATTTCGGAGGGCAGGATCCTGGAGCTTAACGGGGAGGTCTATCTCGTAAAGGAAAAGGAGGAGGAATACCGGGAGTCAGCCCTGAATATGCTCCGCAGCTTCCACAGGGAGGACCCCTCCAGAGAGGGAATCCCCTTGCAGGAGTTTCGCCTAAAGCTTCTCGGGACAGGGAGAGAGAAGGACGCGGACGCACTGCTTAAGCTGTGGGAGGACAGTAAGTTATTAAAGATCCAGGACAGCTTTGTGAGCCTGTATGGTTTTAAAGTGCAGCGCCAGGAGGACGATGATGAGCTCCGGGCGGAGCTTGTGAAGCTGTATCAGGATGCCGCTTTTAACCTGCCGACAATGGAGCAGGTGCTCTCCCTGTATGAGGGAAGCAGGCGCTTCAAGGTCGTCCTGACGAGGCTTTTAAAGGACGGCACGCTGATACGGCTGGATGAGCATTATCTGATACACAGAGAATGGTACTGCTCGGCGGTTCATAAGGCGGAAGAGCTTTACCGGGACAAAAAGGGGATCGTCCTGGGGGATTACCGCGATCTTTTAAATACTTCGAGAAAGATCGCGCTGGTGCTTCTCGACGCCTTTGACCGGCAGGGAATCACGAAAAAAGACGGTGATATCCGGATTTTTACCGGAGCCGGCGCAGAGCTGTCATAGGGAAAAAGGAACGCTCGCATTGTTATGTAAACCTGGGAGGTATGGATGGAACTTTTACATGTAGCTTCACTGGAAAAGGCAAGAGAAATGCTGATGGACAGGAGCCGTGATTTTGTTCTGAAAACAGAGAGGATCTCTGTCCGCGACGCCTGTGGGCGCGTCCTGGCGGCAGCGGTGAGATCCGGGGAGGACGTCCCTTCCTTTTCGCGCTCCACGGTAGACGGCTACGCCGTGTTCGCCGAGGATACGCACGGCGCGACAGAGAGCATACCGGCCTTTCTGAATGTGGTTGAGGAAATTGTGATGGGGAAAAGTCCCGAGAAGAAGATCGCGCGCGGACAGTGCAGCTATGTCCCGACGGGCGGTATGCTTCCCGACGGCGCGAACGCGGTCGTCATGGTAGAGCAGACGGAGCTTCTCGACGAGGCAACAACCGCTGTCTATGGGACCGTTGCGCCGGGGCAGAATGTGATCCGAAAAGGGGAGGATGTGAAAAAAGACGCAATCCTTCTGGAACGCGGGAGCAGGCTTTCAGCTCCGCAGCTCGGCGTGCTCGCCGGAGCGGGAGTGGAGCAGGTGGAGGTTTTCTGCCCTGTGCGCGCGGTCATATTCTCCACGGGTGATGAGCTCATTCCGCCCGGACAGAGCGTTCTGCCGGGGCAGGTATACGACATCAATTCCTATACGCTTATGGCGGCAGGTATGGAAATGGGGATGGAGATCGTAAAGGTGGGTTCCCTTCCGGACCGATACGACGAAATCCGGGAGGCGGTTAAGGACGCTATGGGCAGGGCGGATATCGTGCTTACCTCCGGGGGGAGCTCCAAGGGGAAAAAGGATATGACCAGCAAAATCTTTGAGGAACTGGCAAGCCCCGGCGTCTTTGTTCACGGTCTTGCCGTGAGACCCGGGAAGCCGACGATCCTGGCGACGGATGATGAAACGGGGACGATCCTCGCGGGACTCCCGGGTCATCCGTCAGCCGCCCTCATGATTATGGAGCAGACGATCGGCTGGTATCTGCGGGAGAGAATGGGGATTGCGGAGCCTGTGCCTGTCTATGCGGCCATCACGACGAACCTGGCAAATATGCCGGGAAGGACGAGCTTTCAGCCTGTGGAGCTCTTTCGCGAAAACGGTGCGCTTTATGCAAGACCCATCCTCGGGAAATCCGGGCTGATCTCGCCCATGTGCCGTGCGGACGGTTACATCATTCTGGAGCGGGCAAACGAGGGAGTTGCAAAGGGAGAACAGGTTGCGGTCTACCGCTTTGCGGCGAGAACTTAAGCCTGACAGCGAAAACAGCGGGTAACTGTGAGGGTACTGAACAGTTACAACAACGGAAAGGGACTTGGAATGAAACAGCGAAATCTATATTTAAAAAATACGCCTGTCGATGAGGCAAAACGGATTTATGACGAAAAATTATCATCATTTCTGACGCCCGAGTATGAGACGATACCGGTCACGGAGAGCCTTCACCGCACAACAAGGCATGCTGTGTATGCCAGGTACTGCTCTCCCATGTACAATGCCGCCGCGATGGATGGAATCGCCGTCGTCTCCTCCCACACGGTGGGGGCGGACGAACAGAATCCGGGAAGGCTTCGACCCGGGGAGGACTTCGCGGTCGTGGACACGGGAGATCCGATTCATCCCCCGTATGATGCCGTGATCATGGCGGAGGATCTGTCGGAGGATGAGGACGGAACGGTTGTGATCACAGCGCCGGCGGCTCATTGGCAGCATATCAGGGACATCGGGGAGGACATCGTGGCAGGTGAGATGCTGCTCCCCGGCAGGCATAAGATTCGCCCGGTCGATATCGGCGTGCTTTTAGCGGGCGGCATCCTTGAGATCGAGGTCGTGAAGAAGCCGCACGTCGCGATCTTCCCAACCGGAACTGAGATCATTGAGCCGACGCAGCAGCCGAAGGACGGGGATATCATCGAGACAAACAGCCGCGTGTTTGAAGGGCTGGTAACAGAAAACGGCGGGATCGCGCACCGCTTTGCGCCAATCCCGGATGATTATGAGCTGTTAAAAAAGGCGATCAGGGACGCGGCAGGCGTATACGATATGGTGATCGTAAATGCCGGCTCGAGCGCCGGGACGGAGGACTACACGGTGCATATTCTCCGGGAGCTGGGCGAGGTCTATGTGCATGGGGTGTCGGTCAAGCCGGGCAAGCCCGTGATTTTGGCGCGCATCGGCAGTACGCCGGTGATCGGTCTGCCGGGATACCCGGTGGCGGCCTATGTAAATTTTGAGAATTTTGTGATCCCTGTATTAAAGAAGCTGACCGGTGAGACGGAGGATTCGCGGACAAAGGCGGAGGCATTTTTGTCGCGCCGTGTGCTCTCCTCCTTAAAGTATAAAGAGTATATCCGCGTCAAGGCTGGGCAGGTCGGAGACAAGCTCGTGGTATCCCCGCTCTCCCGCGGAGGCGGAGCCGCCATGAGCCTGGTTCGCGCGGACGGCTTCTGCGTGATCGACCAGGACCGGGAGGGCTATGAGGCCGGAGAGAAGATCGAGGTTGAGCTCTACCGGACGATGGAGGAGATCCGAAATACGGTCGTAGCGACCGGAAGCCATGATATGATACTTGACGTCTTATCCGATATGCTTTCCGAACGCCATCCCGGGACCTATCTCTCGAGCGCGCATGTGGGAAGCATGGGCGGGCTGATGGCGTTGAAACGGGGAGAGGCGCACCTGGCTCCGACGCATCTGCTCGATGAGGAGACGGGGATCTACAATGTGTCCGCGTTAGAAAAAATCTTCCGGGAGCCGATCGCGCTGGTAAAGGGCGCGGACCGGATTCAGGGCATCCTCGTGAAAAAGGGGAATCCGCTTCAGATAAAGTCGATCCGAGACCTGACCCGCTGCCGCTATGTCAACCGTCAGCGCGGGGCGGGGACCAGGGTGCTATTTGATTACCTTTTAAAAAAGGAAGGAATCCTCCCCGAGCAGATCGTAGGGTATGATCGGGAGGCGGCGACACACATGGCCGTCGCCGCGATGGTGGGAAGCGACGGGGCGGACGCCGGGATGGGGATCGAGTCGGCCGCCCGGGCAATGGATCTTGATTTCATTCCGATCGGCCCGGAGGAATACGATTTTGCGATCCCGGTAAAGTATCTGGAGCTCCCAATCGTAAAGAATTTTCTGGACATCCTCTGCTCCGAAGCATTCCGGAAGCGGGTGGAGGAAATGGGGGGCTACCGCTTCCGGCAGACCGGGAAAATCATTTATATCAACGGCGAATCAGAGTGATCTGAGAGGCCGCAAAAACAGCTTATTTTTAACGCTGATAACATTTATTGAAAACAGCAATAACATTGTATTTCTATTTTCGATACTTTACTGATATTTTTTGTTAGAATTTAATAGCAAGAATATATCATTAGTGAGTAGCGTGCAGGGCTACGGGCTAAAAAGAAAAAAGAAAAGGAGGGAGAACTATGCTGACACTCAAGATCAACAACCGGGTCGTTGAGGTTGAAGAGGGCAGCACAATCTTGCAGGCGGCGAAAAAGCTTGGAATCTTCATTCCGACGTTCTGTTTCGACGATATGGAACGGATGCCGGCGAAGCATTGCAGCAACTGTAACGAGTATGGCGACTGTAAGATCTGCTCCTGCGAGGTGGAAGGTGAACACAGCCTTCTGACCGCCTGCAACACACAGGCGAGAGACGGCATGGTCGTATGGACAGAATCCGAGGAGGTAAGGAAGGCGCGTGTAGGAGTCTTAAACAAGATGCTCGCGATCCATCCGCTGGACTGTCTGAACTGTAAGAAGCTTGGAGCTTGTAAGCTTCAGAAGTATTGTGAGATGTACGGGGTGAAAGATCCGCAGTACACGATCCCCTACACACACCGCGAGAAGGATATGTCGAACCGCTTCTATTATCAGGAGATGGACAAGTGTATCCGCTGCGGCAAGTGCGTCAGAACCTGCCGCGATCTGGTGGGCGTCGGTGCTCTGGCTATGGCGCAGAAGGGGAGCATGGCTTATGTGGTGCCGTCTAGGGGCGAGAAGATAACCGACACGGACTGCGTTTCCTGCGGAAACTGCGTATCGGTATGCCCGGTAGGCGCACTGATGCCGAAGTCACAGAATGATTTCAGAGAGTGGGAGACAAAGAAGGTACGCACCACCTGCGCATACTGCGGCGTGGGCTGCCAGATTGATTTCTCAGTCCGTGACGGCGAGATCGTGGACGCGAAGCCGGCAAACGGACCGTCCAACGAGGGTCTGCTCTGCGTGAAGGGCAAATTCGCTTACGACTTCATCAACCACAAGGACCGCCTGAAACATCCTCTGATCCGCAAGAACGGCAAGCTGGTTGAATCTTCCTGGGAAGAGGCGCTTGACCTTGTTGCGAGCAAGATCAAGGAGATCAAGGAAAATTACGGACCGGATGCCATTGCAGGCTTCTCGTCGGCCCGTACGATCAACGAAGACAACTACATGTTCCAGAAATTCCTTCGCGCAGCCGTTGGTACCAACAATGTGGACCACTGCGCCCGACTCTGACACAGCTCTACGGTTGCCGGGTTAGCAACCACGTTAGGAAGCGGCGCTATGACCAACACTGTTGCGGAGGTCAAAGACGCTGATGTCATTTTCGTTACAGGTTCCAACACGACGGAGGCACATCCCGTTATGGGTATGTTCATTCGCCAGGCGCACAATATGGGCAAGAAGATCATCGTTGCCGATCCTGTGCGTATCCCGCTTGCGGATCTTGCGGATATCTATATGCAGATCAATCCGGGTACCAGCGTAGCGCTCAGCAACGGTATGCTGAACGTTATCTTTGAGGAAGGCCTGGAGGATAAGGAATACATCGAGAAGCATACAGAGGGAATTGAGGAATTAAGAGAGGTAGTCAAGAACTACACGCCTGAGCGCGTAGCAGAGATCTGCGGCATTGACAAGGAGCAGATCATCGAAGCGGCAAGGCTTTATGCCGGGACTCACAAGTCCTACATCGCGTACGCAATGGGTATCACACAGCACTTGAACGGTACCGATAACGTAATGAGCTTAAGCAACCTTGCGCTCGTTACCGGAAACCTCGGACACAAGGGCTGCGGCATCAACCCGCTGCGCGGACAGAACAACGTTCAGGGCGCCTGCGATATGGGTGCACTGCCGTCAGACTATCCGGGATACCAGAAGGTATTTAATGAGAAGGTACAGGAGAAGTTCGAGAAGGCATGGGGAGTGAAGCTCAGCCCGAACAAAGGCTATACGGTGACGGAGACCATCCCGGCGGTTCTCGAGGACAAGGTAAAGCTTCTGTACATAATGGGTGAGAACCCGGTCGTTTCCGACCCGGATACCTCCCATGTGATCCACGCGCTGGAGAAGGCTTTCGTCGTTATGCAGGATATTTTCCTGAATGAGACGTCTGAGTATGCCGATGTGGTATTCCCGTCCACGGCATTTGCCGAGAAGGACGGCACATTCTCCAACACGGAGAGACGTGTCCAGAGAGTGCGTAAGGTGGCTAAAGTCAAGGGCGAGTGCCATGACGACTGGTGGACGCTCATGCAGCTCATGAACAGGCTCGGCTATCCGTGCCATTACGACAAGGCAGAGGACATCTTCAACGAGCTTAGGACCGTGACCCCGTCCTACGCGGGCATCACTTATGAAAAGATCGAAAAGAATGGCCAGGGTGTTCAGTGGCCGTGTCCCACGGAAGACCATCCGGGCACCCCGATCCTGCACGCAAACGGTCCTATGAGGAAGAATGGTACCGGTCTTCTGATGGCGCTCGAATGGCAGCCTTCACCGGAGACGCAGAATCCGGAGTATCCGATCACTCTGATAAGCTGCCGTATCCTGTACCATTACCACACCAGGACTCAGACAGACAGAACCCGTGCCGTTCATTTCACCGCACCGAGAAACTGGATCGAGTTAAACCGTGATGATGCGATGGAGATGAAGATCAAGGAAGGCGAATGGGTGAAGGTATCTTCACCGCGCGGCGCTACCTATGTGGAGGCAAGGATCGTAGACACCGTGCAGCCGGGCGTTGCATGGATGCCGTTCCACTATGCAGGCGGAGCCAACGTGCTGGCTGACGCACACAACCTCGACCCGATCTGTAAGATCCCCGGATACAAGCAGATTGGCGTTAAGATTGAGAAAGTCAACAGCGAGAAGGCGGCGGAGCTCACCAACAAAGCAAAGAACAACGAAGTGGAATATTACCTCAATGAGGATCCGGAGACGATTCGCTACAAAGAACAGTCAGCAGAGGACCTGATCTCAGCCAAGGAGGAAGAGGAGAAAGCAGAGCCGGCCCCAGCAGAGCCGGATAAGGCTTCCGAGTCTCCTGCTCAGGACGCCGGTGCTCAGAAGAAGGAAGCAGCGGCAGATCACGTAAAAAAAAAGGCGGCTGGAAAACAGGGCGTAGATTCTGGAAAAGAAAGTGAATCTTTACGAAAGGAATGACAAGACTATGTATGAAGTATATGGTGGCGTTCAGAAGGATGAGATTCGGATTATCATTGACGGTAAAATTGTAATGTGTCCTCCGGATTACACGATTCTGGAAGCGGCGAAATCAGTGGGGATAGAGATCCCGACATTATGCTATTTAAAAGGTCTTACTCCGACCGGCGCCTGCGGCGTCTGCGCGGTAGAGATTGAGCGTGAGGGCGGTAATGTGATCCGCCGCGCATGCCGCTATCGTGCGAAGAACGGCATGGTGATCCATACGGATACCCCTGCCGTGAAGGCGTATCGCGAGGAGCGTATCCGCGAAATCCTGGATAAGCATCCGAATGACTGCCTGACCTGCCAGAAGACAGGCGGACACTGTCATCTGCAGGAGGTTTCACACCTGTTTGGCATCAATCCGGAGGTCAGAAATGTGCCGAAGAGAGGCCTTGATGATTCCAGCCCGGCGATGATCCGCGATATGGATAAGTGTATCGCCTGCGGACGGTGCGTGACAGTCTGCAATGAAGTGCAGAAGATCGGCGTCTATGAGATGAAGTACAATCCGGAGACAGGCGACCGCTATGTGAACACCAGAAAAGGTGTTAAGCTAACGGAGACAGACTGCATCAACTGCGGACAGTGCGTGAAGGTATGTCCTGTGGCGGCGATTTCCGAGAAGAGCAATATCCAGAAGGTGATGGACGCTCTGGGCGATCCGGATAAGGTTGTGGTGTGGCAGATGGCGCCCGCGATCCAGAACACTCTGGGCGAGGAGTTCGGGCTTCCGGCCGGAACCGATGTGACGAAAAAGATCGCGGCGGCTATGAAGCGCCTCGGCGGCTATGCGTTCACGACAGATTTCGGCGCGGACGTTACGATCATGGAGGAGGGCGCCGAGTTTATTGACCGCGTGACGAACGGCGGCGTACTTCCGATGATGACCTCCTGTTGCCCCGGCTGGATCAGGTACATAGAGTTTAATTATCCGGATCAGCTCGAGCATCTCTCCTCCTGCAAATCACCGCAGCAGATGTTCGGCGCTCTGGTAAAGAATTATCTTCCGAAGAAGATCGGAGTTCCGGCGGACAAGATCTTCCATGTATCCATTATGCCCTGCGTTGCAAAGAAATTTGAGATAACCAGGGGAGAGATGGAGAGCGAGAACGGACGTGACGTAGATGCCGTTCTGACCACAAGAGAGGCGGCGCGGCTTTTCCGTCTGAAGAACATCGACCTTGCCCAGATCGAGGAGGCGGAGTTTGATTCCTTCATGGGAGAGGGAACCGGCGCAGGCCGTATTTTCGGAACGACCGGCGGCGTTATGGAGGCGGCGCTCCGCACCGTTGTGTATAAGCTGACGGGCGGGAAGGTAGACCAGATCGACTACCATGCCGCAAGAGGCTACAAGGGCGTGAAGGAGGCTTCCTTAATGATTGGGGATAAGGAAGTTCGGATCGCGATCGTAAATGGTAGCGGAAATGTGAAGCCTGTGATGGATGACGTGCGTGCCGGGAAATCTCCGTACCACTTTATCGAGGTTATGGCGTGCCCGGGCGGCTGCTTAAACGGCGGCGGCGCTCCGATCGTACAGGAGCCGGAGAAGGTTGCGGAACGTATGGATAAGATGTATGAGAGCGATGAGAAGAACCCGATTCGCAGATCTCACGAGAATACGGAAGTCCAGATGCTCTACAAGGACTACCTTGAGGAGCCGTGCGGGCATATTTCTCATCACCTGCTCCACACAACGTACGTAGACCGCAGTGGGGATGTAAAATAATATTAAAAGGGGGATAACTCTATGTATGAAGTATATGGCGGAATGTTGAAAGAAGACATTCATTTGACCATCAACGGGCAGGCTGTGACCTGCCCCCCGGGGTCAACGATCCTGGAAGCAGCAAGAGGGGCGGGGATTGAGATTCCGACGCTCTGCTATCTGAAGGGCTTAAATCCGACCGGCGCATGCGGTATCTGCGTGGTTGAGATCGGAGAGGGCGATACCAAGATCGTGCGCAGATCCTGCCGTGTACTTGCCAGAGACGGGATGAAGGTTGAGACCAACACTCCGGCGATCATCGAGCAGAGACGCGCGTCTCTGAAAGAGATTCTGGACAAGCATCCGAACGACTGCCTGACCTGCCAGAAGACCGGCGGAAACTGCCAGCTCCAGATCGTATCGCAGATTCTGGAGGTAAATCCCGTTGAGCGCAAGATTCCGGGGAGAGGCTTAGACGATTCCAGCCCGGCGATGATCCGCGACATGGACAAATGTATCGCCTGCGGACGCTGCGTGACGGTCTGCAATGAGGTGCAGAAGATCGGCGTTTATGAGATGAAGTTTAATGAGGAGACGGGCGACCGCTATGTAAACACCAAGAAGAATGTGCCTCTGTCTGCGACGTCCTGCATCAACTGCGGCCAGTGCGTAAAGGTATGCCCGGTCGGCGCATTGTCGGAGAAGGACAGCGTTCATAAGGCTCTTGCGGCATTGGATGACCCGAATACGACGGTGGTATGGCAGATGGCTCCCGCCATTCAGAATACGTTAGGCGAGGAGTTTATGATGCCTCCGGGAACCGATGTGACGAAGAAGATCGCGGCAGCGATGAAGAAGCTGGGCGGTTACGCGTTTACGACGGACTTCTCGGCTGACCTCACCATTATGGAGGAGGGCGCCGAGTTTATCGACCGCGTGTCGAATGGCGGCGTGCTTCCGATGATGACCTCCTGCTGCCCGGGTTGGATCAAGTACATTGAGTACAATTATCCGGATCAGCTCGAGCATCTGTCGTCCTGTAAGTCACCGCAGCAGATGTTCGGCGCTATGGTAAAGAATTACCTGCCGAAGAAGATCGGGGTAAAACCGGAGAACATCTGCCACATTTCCATCATGCCTTGCGTGGCAAAGAAGTACGAGTATATGCGTGACGAGATGGGGAGCGAGAACGGCAGAGATGTTGACATTGTGCTGACGACCAGAGAGGCAGCAAAGCTTTTCAAGCTACGTGGCATCAACCTGGCGACCATTGAGGACGGCGAGTTTGACCAGTTCATGGGCGAGGGAACCGGCGCAGGCCGTATCTTCGGAACGACCGGCGGCGTTATGGAGGCAGCGCTCCGTACTGTTGTATACAAGCTTACCGGCGGCAAGGTGGATCAGATCGATTATCACGCTGCCCGCGGATACAAGGGCGTAAAGGAAGCGGCGCTCCAGGTTGGCGATCTCGAAGTGAAGATCGCGATCGTGAATGGTATCGGCAATGTGAAGCCTGTGATGGACGACGTGCGCGCCGGAAAATCTCCGTATCATTTCATTGAGGTTATGGCCTGCCCGGGCGGCTGCTTAAACGGCGGCGGCGCTCCGCTACTCTCCTCACCGGATCAGGTAGCTGACCGTATGAAGAAGATGTATGAGAGTGACGAGAAGAACCCGATCCGCAGATCTCACGAGAATAAAGAGGTTGAGATGCTGTATAAGGAATATCTCGAGGAACCGTGTGGTCACATCTCCCATCATTTACTGCACACCACCTATACGGATCGCAGTAAAGAGGTAAAGTAGGAATAGTTCCGGAAAGGCAAGGTAATGATCTATGGCTTACATTATAACTGAACGCTGTGTGAAATGCGGAGCTTGTGAATCAGAGTGCCCGAATATGGCGATTGTTGAAGAAAAGAAAAAATTCAACATTGATTTCAAAAAATGCCTGCAATGCGGAAACTGCATTGATGTATGCCCGAATAAGGCGATTGATGAGGTGTGATGCTCTGCTTCCATCTTCCATCATGCGCCCTTAGCCTGACAGCAGGGGAGGCGGCAGTAAAAAGGCGGTAAAAAGCAGTCCGGTGCAATTTAAACAGTTGTACCGGACTGTTTTTAAAGGAGACTTGTAACTGTTCAGAAAGAGGAGAGGAAAGAAAATGGGAAAGGTTTTAAAGATTCAGATCAATGAAAAAAAGGGAGCAAAACCGGTCGTTGTCGAGACATGTACAGCCACGGCAAAGGTCGGGATCGCGGGAGACCGCCATGTGGCGATGGACAAGCGCGATGTCTGCATATACAGGAAGGAGCTGCTCGACTGGATGGAAAAGCAGGAGATACAGGGCCTGTGCTTTCCGCGCCATAAAGAAAATCTGCTTGTTGAGGGCTTTGAGGATGGCGAATTTCTCCCGGGGAAGCGCCTGGTCGGAGAGGAGGTCGTTCTGGAGATCTCGGATTTCCCGAAGCACTGTATGCCTGAGGAATGTGAATTCGCAAAGGCAGGGCTTAGATGCCTGCTCCGGGAGGAGTATCAGATGGCGTCCATTATAAAATCGGGCGTGATCAGGACAGGGGAAGAACTGACCTTAAGGTAATTCCTTCGGAATGTTAAATCCGGGGACGCGCAAAGAACAGTACTGCTCCCAGCTCCCCCGCAGGTCAGGGCGGATCATGAGGAGCGCTTCCAGGCTCTGGAACATATTTTTGTTCCGATTATAGTTTCCCTCGGAGGCGCACCAGCGAAACAGGAAACCAAGCTGAAGAGCCATAATGCTGTCACATAAATAAGAGGCTGCGGAGGTATTCTGAATCTCCCCATGGTCCTGCGCCCCTCTTAAAAAGGACACCAGAAGGGAGCGGATCTCATTGTCAAAGGATTTGGTGTATATGGCGTTAGAGCCGTATTTTTGCGAGGATAGTTTGTAAACAAGGTACTTTGAAAATAATTCCACATGACGGATATCGCCGGCGTTCTGAAGATACGCGGCAAGCAGGCGGAAGATGCGCTCCAGGTCTGTGAAGGTGGAGGAGATCCACTTCTTTGTCTCCTCGGAAAACGGGCAGGAAAGATCGTAATATTCAC
>SFNH01000068.1 GCA_004554205.1 Clostridium sp. | reverse complement strand
ACCGTAAGAAAACGTGGCGGTTGTAGGCAAAAATCCCATTGCCGAAGGCAATTTTCATGGATTTTTGCCTGTAACTGTGAAGGTACTGAACAGTTACAGCAAAAGTTTTACATCCGGCGACCGAGCAAAAGAGAAAACCCCGGCTGCTTACGCCCGCGATTGCCATTGCATTTTTATTCTGCGTGTTTTATAATGATAACACTTTCCGGTTACCGGATTTCTATTGAAAACGAGGAGAATACGATCATGGCATTTGAATTCATCAACAAGCTGCCGACCCCGGCAGAGATCAAAGAACAGTTCCCGCTGCCCGCGGAATACACCGCTGTGAAAGCTGCGCGCGACGAGAAAATAAAAGATGTGATTTCGGGAAAGAGCGATAAATTTCTGGTGATCATCGGCCCCTGCTCCGCGGACAATGAGGACTCTGTCCTGGACTACACGAACCGCCTCGTAAAGCTTCAGGAGGATACCGGGGATAAGCTGATCCTGATCCCGCGGATCTATACCAATAAACCGCGCACGACCGGCGAGGGCTACAAGGGTATGCTCCACCAGCCGGATCCGGAGAAGCGTCCCAGCATGGCGGAGGGGCTCCACGCGATCCGCCACCTGCATATGCGCGTCCTGATGGAGACCGGGCTTTCCACCGCCGACGAGATGCTCTACCCCGACAATGTCAGCTATCTGGACGATATCATGTCCTATATCGCCGTGGGCGCCCGCTCCGTGGAGAACCAGCAGCACCGCCTGGTATCAAGCGGCTGCCATGTTCCCGTAGGCATGAAGAACCCGACCAGCGGCGACTTAAGCGTGATGTTAAATTCCGTGCGGGCAGCCCAGAGCGGCCACGAATTCATCATGCGCGACTGGGAGGTAAAGACCGACGGCAACCCCTGGACCCACACCATCCTGCGGGGCGCGGTCAACAAGCACGGCCAGTGCCTGCCCAACTACCACTATGAGGATCTGATGCTGCTTCATCATCTGTATATGGAACGGAATCTGGCAAACCCGGCGTGCATTGTCGACGCCAACCATTCCAACTCCAACAAACAGTATTTTGAGCAGATCCGGATCGTCAAGGAAGTGCTCAGCAGCCGCAGGCATTCCCCCGACCTTAAGACCTTCGTCAAGGGCGTGATGATCGAAAGCTACATAGAAAGCGGCAGCCAGAAGATCGGCGAGCGCTGCTACGGCAAGTCCATCACGGACCCCTGCCTCGGCTGGGAGGAGTCCGCGCGGCTCGTATATGACATCGCGGAGGGGGTATGACCCCCCCCCCAAAAAAAAATTAACGCGAAAACCGGCTTCATTTTGCCCGGAATCTCACCTAAGCTTATGGATGAACAGACCGCTTCGAAGCTTCGGCTCAAACCAGGTGGATTTCGGTGGCATCAAAAGCCCCGCGTCGGCCACGGAAAACAGCTCCCCGATGGAGGTCGGATACATGGAGAAGGCGACAGCCGCCCCGCCGTCCACCAGCCGCTTAAGCTCCGACAGCCCGCGGATCCCGCCGACGAACTGAATCCGCTCGTCGGTTCGCGGGTCCGCGATCCCGAGCACCGGCGCGAGCAAAATATCCTGCAAGATGGATACATCCAGCCCCTTTACCGGGTCGTCTGTGATAAACTCCTGCCGCACAGTCAGTCTGTACCACTCACCGTCCAGGTACATCCCGATCTGATGACGCCTCTCCGGCTGACAGCCCTGCTCCCCCAGCGGCTCGACCGTAAATCTCATCCTTACCTGCTCCATGAATCCGTCCCGATCGTAACCGTTCAGGCTCTTCACCACACGGTTGTACGGCATGATCGCAAGCTGGTCGTCCGGGAACAGCACCGACAAAAAGTAATTGAAAGGCTCCTCGCCGGTATGATCCGGGTTCTCGCCACGCCGTTTCAGACCCACCTTCACCGCGGACGCCGCCCTGTGATGCCCGTCGGCAATGTAAAGCCTCGGGATCTTCTCAAAGCGCTCCCGGATTCGCCCGATATCCGCCGCGTCCGCAATCCGCCATACCCGGTGGGAAATGCCGTCGTCCGACACAAAATCATACAGCGGCTTTTCGCGTTTCACGGACTCCACAAGCTCACCGAGCTTTTCATCCGAACGGTACGCCAGGAAGATCGGCCCCGTGTGCGCATCGGTCACGTCCACATGGCGAATCCGATCCTGCTCCTTATCCTCGCGGGTATTCTCATGCTTTGCGATCACGCCGCTCACATAATCATCAATCGAGGCGCACGCCACAATCCCGGTCTGCGCCCGCCCGTCCATAGTCAGCTCATAGAGATAATAGCACTCCGCCTCATCCGACACGAGAATGCCCTCGTCCTGAAAGCGCTCCAACATCTCCTTTGCCTTCTCATACACCTCGGGCGCATACGGATCCGTCTCCTCCGCAAACTGTGTCTCCGCCCGGTCGATATTTAAAAATGACAGGGGATTTACCTTCGTCACCTGCCTCGCCTCTCTCCGGTCGTAAACATCATAAGGAAGCGCCGCCACCCTTGACGCCGCTTCCCTGTTCGGACGAATACACCGGAATGGTCTCACATTCGCCATATTCCTTCTCCTTTATCACATCACTCTCACGCGCCGCACGCCCTTGATCGTCTCCAGCTTCTCGATAATATCCGAATTCGGAGTATGTTCCAGATCCATCAGCGTGTACGCATACCTGTCGCGGCTCTTGTTTGTCATATCGGAAATGTTGATGCCGCCGGATGCCAGCGCGCCCGTGATCTGCCCGATCATGTTCGGAACGTTCATATGCAGGACGGCCACGCGCGCCTTCGCCTTCTTCACGCCCATATCGCACGCCGGATAATTGACGGAGTTGCGGATATTTCCGTTCTCCAGATAGTCCATCAGCTCCTCCACCGCCATCCTCGCGCAGTTGTCCTCCGACTCCTCCGTGGAGGCGCCGAGGTGCGGGATCACGATAGTATTTTCCATGTTAGCGGATTTCGGGTTCGGGAAATCCGTCACATACCGCTTCACCTTCCCGGATTTTAACGCCTCCGCCATATCATCGTCATTTACCAGCACATCGCGGGCAAAGTTTAAGATCACGACGCCGTCCTTCATCTGCGCGAATGCTTCCCTGTTGATCATGCCCTTCGTGGAATCCAGCGCCGGAACGTGCAGCGTAATGTAATCGCATTCCCCGTAAATCGTATCAAGGCTTGTCGTGTGGCGCACGTCGCGCGACAGCATCCACGCCGCATTGACGGAAATGAACGGGTCGTAGCCGTACACCTCCATCCCCAGCGCAGCCGCCGCGTTCGCAACCTCCGCGCCGATCGCGCCGAGGCCGATCACGCCCAGCTTCTTGCCCTTGATCTCACAGCCCGCAAAGGCCTTCTTCGCCTTCTCCACTGTCTTTGCGATATTCTCGTCCGCCGCATTCGCCCTGCACCACTCAATACCGCCCACCACATCGCGGGAGGCTAAGAACAGCCCCGCAAGAACCAGCTCCTTCACGCCGTTCGCGTTTGCGCCCGGGGTATTAAATACCACGATACCCTTCTCGGCGCAGGTGTCAAGCGGAATATTGTTCACGCCCGCTCCGGCGCGCGCGATGGCAAGCAGCGCCTCGGGAAGCTCCGTCTCGTGGAGCGACGCGCTGCGCACTAAAATCCCCTCCGCCTCATTGATATCGTCGGTCAGAGCGTAATCATCCGTCAGTAGATCCGTGCCATACCTGGAGATGGCGTTCATGCAGTGAATCTTTTTCATGCCTTGTGTGCCTCCTCAAATTTCTTCATAAACGCAACTAGCTTCTCGACGCCCTCCATCGGCATCGCGTTGTAGATGCTGGCGCGCATGCCGCCCACGGTCCTGTGTCCCTTTAAGTTCACAAAGCCCGCCGCGGTCGCCTCTTTGATAAACTCCGCGTCAAGCTCCGGATCACCAGTCACGAACGGCACATTCATCAGAGAGCGATCCTCCTTCACCACCGTTCCCTTGAACAATCTGCTCTCGTCCAGGAAATCGTAGAGGATCTTCGCCTTCTTCTCATTGTACTCCTTCATCGCGGCGAGACCGCCGCGCGCCTTGAGCCACTTAAACACCTTGCCGCAGATGTAGATGCCGTACGCGGGCGGGGTATTGTAGAGCGACTTTGCATCGGCGTGAATCTTGTACTGACACATCGTCGGGGTGCCGGGGAGCACATCCTCGGTGATCAGATCCTCGCGGATGATCACGATCACAACGCCCGCCGGCCCGATATTTTTCTGCACGCCGCCGTAGATCACGCCGTACTTTGTCACATCAACCGGCTCGGACAGAAAGCATGAGGACACGTCGGCCACGAGGGTCTTGCCCTTTGTATTCGGCAGAGTCTTAAATTTGGTTCCGTAGATCGTATTATTTTCGCAGATGTATACATAGTCCGCGTCGTCGTCGATCGGCAGGTCGGAGCAGTCCGGTATGTAGCTGAATGTCTTGTCTTCGCTGGATGCCACAGCAACTGCCTTCCCGTATTTCTGCGCCTCCTTAAATGCTTTCTTCGCCCACTGTCCGGTGATAATGTAATCCGCCACGCCGTTCTTCATCAAATTCTGCGGGATCATGGAAAACTGCAGATGCGCGCCGCCCTGAAGAAACAGCACCTTGTAATTATCCGGGATATTCATTAGCTCCCGAAGATCGCTCTCCGCTTCCTCAATGATCGTCTCGAATGCCTTGGAGCGATGGCTCATCTCCATCACGGACATCCCCGTGCCTCTGTAATCCAACATCTCGTCCGCGGCTTCCCTGAGGACCTCCTCCGGGAGCACCGCCGGCCCTGCCGAGAAATTATAAACTCTTCCCATTATTTCTTCCTCCTGGTTTTACTTTATTTTAAGATCGGTATCATCAAAGGTATCCTCGAGCGGCGCGCCCGGGGAGACCATCGGGTACACCCTGTCGTCACAGCCAATCTGGCAGTCGATGAGAGCCGGAGCCTTAAGCGCCATCGCCTCCTCAAGCGTCGGCCTTAATTCCTCCTTCGATGAGACGCGGTATGCCTTCGCCCCCATCGCCTCCGCCAGCTTCACAAAGTCCACCGCGTCGTTTAATACCGTATGTGAATAGCGCTTTCCGTAGAACAGCGTCTGCCACTGGCGCACCATTCCGAGCACATGGTTATTGATAACGACCTCGATGACCGGGATATTGTAGCGGGCCGCCGTCGCGATCTCGTTCATATTCATGCGGAAGCACCCGTCGCCGGCGATATTAAACACGGGAATGTCGGGATGGCCCATATCGCCGCAGCCCATCTTCGCCCCGATGGAAGCTCCCAGACCGTAGCCCATCGTGCCGAGACCGCCGGAGGTCAGAAATGTCCTCGGCTTTCTGAACTTATAATACTGTGCCGCCCACATCTGATGCTGCCCGACCTCGGTGCAGATGACCGCGTCGCCCTTCGTGAGCTCATCGATCGTCTCCACGATAAACGGCCCCGTAAGCCGGTCCCTGTCGTAACGCAGCGGGTACATATCCCTCATCATCTCGATATGCTCCACCCACTCGTCATGGTTGATCGGGTCGAGGCGGGCGTTTAATCGCCTTAACACCGTCTTAAGGTCGCCGATCACACTGGCGTCCACGCGGATATTCTTGTTGATCTCCGCGGAGTCCACGTCGATCTGGAGAATTTTCGCGTTCCGCGCGAACTTTGAGGCGTTGCCCGTCACGCGGTCGCTGAAGCGCGCACCCGCCACGATCAGCAGGTCACACTCGCTGATGCCGAAGTTGGAGGTCTTTGTCCCGTGCATGCCGACCATGCCGGTGTAGAGCTCATCTGCCCCGTCAAACGCCCCCTTTCCCATCAGGGAATCAGCCACCGGCGCCTGAATCCGGTGCGCCAGCGTGCGAAGCTCCTCGGAGGCCTCCGAGAGCACCGCGCCGCCGCCCACGAAGATAAACGGCTTTTTCGCGTTTCGGATCAGCTCCAGAGCCGTCTCCAGATCCTCCTCGCGGATCGTATCCTTCTGGCGGACGATCGGCTCCGGCACGGCGGGGGTGTACTCACACTCCGCCGCGGTCACATCCTTTGTGATATCAATGAGCACCGGCCCCGGCCTGCCGCTCTGGGCGATGGTAAACGCCCGGCGGACGGTGTACGCCAGCCTGTTAATGTCCTTCACGATAAAATTATGCTTGGTGATCGGCATCGTCACGCCCGCAATGTCGATCTCCTGGAAGCTGTCCCGCCCCAAAAGACTGTTTGTCACATTGCAGGTGATCGCCACGATCGGGATAGAATCCATATAGGCTGTCGCGATTCCCGTCACCAGATTCGTCGCCCCAGGCCCCGAGGTCGCAAAGCACACGCCCACTCTCCCGGTCGCCCTCGCGTAGCCGTCCGCTGCGTGAGCCGCCCCCTGTTCGTGGGAGGTCAGGATATGGGTGATCTCATCCTGATGTTTATAGAGCGCATCGTAAATATTTAAGATCGCACCGCCCGGATAGCCGAACACGGTCTGTACGCCCTGCTCCTTTAAGCACTCCACCACGATCTCCGAGCCGTTCAAAACTCTCGTTTCCGCCATCTCTCAAAACTCCTTATCTCTCTTTTCCGCTGTCGTAACTGCCTCGTGCCTTCACAGTTACCCACTGTCTAATTCCCCTTTAACACCGCGCCCTTATCCGCGCTAGTGACGAGCTCGGCGTAGCGCTTTAAGTAGCCGCTCACTTCCTTCGTCTTCGGCGTCCAGTTCGCGCGCCGTTTCGCAAGCTCCTCGTCGGACACCTTCATGTTGATGGTGTTGGCGTTGATGTCAATGGCGATGATGTCGCCCTCCTCCACGAGGCCGATCGGGCCGCCTGCCGCCGCCTCAGGGCACACATGGCCGATGGAAGCGCCGCGGGAAGCGCCGGAGAAACGCCCGTCAGTGATGAGCGCGACTGAGGAGCCGAGCCCCATGCCCGCAATCGCGGAGGTCGGGTTTAACATCTCGCGCATACCCGGGCCGCCCTTTGGCCCCTCGTAGCGGATCACCACCACATCGCCTGCCACGATCTTTCCGCCCTTGATCGCCGCGATCGCGTCCTCCTCGCTGTCAAATACACGCGCCGGCCCCTCATGCGCCAGCATTTCCGGAACCACGGCGGAGCGCTTCACCACGCAGGAATCGGGAGCCAGGTTGCCTTTGAGAACCGCGATGCCGCCGGTCTTCGAGTACGGGTTTTCCACGGGGCGGATGACCTCCGGATCCCTGTTTGCACAGTCCTTAATATTCTCTCCCACAGTCTTTCCCGTGACAGTCATGCAGCTTAGATCGAGAAGCCCGAGCTTACTGATCTCATTCATCACCGCATAGATACCGCCCGCCTCATTTAAGTCCTCCATATAGGTAGGGCCTGCCGGAGCCAGGTGGCACAGGTTCGGCGTCCTCGCGCTGATCTCGTTTGCGATGTCCACGTTTAACTCCACGCCCGCCTCATGCGCGATCGCCGGAAGATGCAGCATACTGTTCGTGCTGCAGCCCAGCGCCATATCCATCGTCAGGGCGTTTTTGAACGCCGCCTCAGTCATAATGTCCCGCGGGCAGATATTCTTCTTTAAGAGCTCCATGACAGCCATGCCGGCGTGCTTTGCGAGCGCCAGGCGCTCCGAGTACACAGCCGGGATCGTGCCGTTGCCCTTAAGCCCCATGCCGAGCGCCTCAGTCAGACAGTTCATGCTGTTTGCCGTGTACATACCGGAGCAGGAGCCGCAGGTCGGGCAGACCTTACACTCGAATTCCTTTACATCCTCCTCGCTCATCGTCCCCGCCGCGTAGGAGCCGACCGCCTCAAACATGCTGGAAAGGCTGCGCTTTTTGCCCTTCACATGGCCCGCGAGCATCGGGCCGCCGCTGACAAAGACCGTCGGAATATTTAAGCGCGCCGCCGCCATCAGAAGCCCCGGCACGTTCTTGTCACAGTTCGGCACCATCACCAGCGCGTCAAACTGGTGCGCTAACGCCATACACTCGGTCGAATCCGCGATCAGGTCACGGGTCACCAGCGAATACTTCATCCCCACATGGCCCATGGCAATGCCGTCGCAGACCGCGATCGCCGGGAAGACAATCGGGGTTCCGCCCGCCATGGCGACGCCCTGCTTTACCGCCTCCACGATCTTGTCCAGGTTCATATGTCCCGGGACGATCTCATTGTAAGAGCTTACAATGCCGACAAGCGGGCGATCAAGCTCCTCGTCCGTCAGCCCAAGCGCGCGGAAAAGCGAGCGCGCCGGCGCCTGCTGCATCCCGGATTTTGCGTTATCACTTCTCATAACTGTCTCCTCCTCGTGTCCTGTTTTTTATGTCAACCTGATTCAGCGGATGCGCTCCGCGATCAGACTACCCATCTCCGTCGTTCCTACCTTCACACAGCCGTCCGCCATAATATCCGCGGTGCGGTAGCCGTCGGTCAGCGCCTGCTGCACCGCCGCCTCGACCGCGTCCGCCTCCCTGCCAAGGTCAAAGGAATAGCGCAACATCATCGCCGCAGAGAGGATCGTCGCGATCGGGTTTGCGACGTCCCTTCCCGCAATGTCCGGCGCGGAGCCGTGGCTCGGCTCATACATACCGAACTTCGTCTCATTTAAGCTCGCGGAGGGCAGCATCCCGATCGATCCGGTGATCATGCTTGCCTCGTCGGACAGGATATCGCCGAACATATTTTCCGTCAGCACCACATCGAACTGCCCCGGATTCATCACAAGCTGCATCGCGCAGTTATCCACCAGCATATGCGTGAGGCTCACCTCCGGGTAATCCTTGGAAACCTCCTCCACGACCTTTCTCCATAGCCTCGAGGAATCCAGGACATTCGCCTTATCCACGCTGATGACATGTTTCCTGCGCTTGCCCGCAATCTCGAAGGCCTTCACCGCGATCCGTCGAATCTCGTTTTCATTATACGTCAGGGTATCCGTCGCCATGAGGACGCCGTCCACCGCCTCGGTGCGGCGCGCGCCGAAATACAGCCCCCCCGTCAGCTCCCGCATGATCACCATGTCAAAGCCGTCGCCGATGATTTTTTCTTTCAGCGGGCATGCGTCAGCCAGCTCCTTATATAAATACGCCGGACGGATATTGGCAAACAGATGAAGCCCCTTGCGGATAGCAAGAAGCCCTGCCTCCGGTCTTAAGTTCGGCGCCACATCGTACCACCTCGAATTCCCGACGTCTCCGCCCACCGCTCCGAGAAGAACTGCGTCGCTCTGCCTCGCGGTCTCAAGCGCTTCGTCCGTCAGCGGAACTCCGAACGCGTCGATGGAGCAGCCGCCCATCAGAACCTCTGTGTATGTAAAGGTGTGTCCGTACACTTCCCCCACTTTATCAAGGACCCTGCACGCCTCCCGCACGATCTCAGGCCCGATCCCGTCCCCGGGGATCGTCACAATCCTACCATTCATGCCGCATCTCCTCTTCCTTATTTATAAAATGTAATGCGCTTCTTTTTATCTTATCGCATATCATGTCGTTTTTCAACTGAAATAAGGAATTTATTTCATGGGACCAAACCCGACAGAAAGTTTACCGCTGATATGACCTACGGCATGCTTGCTTCCCAAATTCATAAGGCTGCTACTTTATATCTTTTCAAAAATTCAGCAGATTGGTGCTTTGGGAAATTATATTCATTTTACAATTACAGTTTGCGGAAACTCAAGTTGTCAAGAGCACCATTCTGCTGGGAGGCTTTGCTATCTGTACATTTATCCACTCTCGAATTTTCATCTTTTACCCCCAAATAAATTTAAGTTTTTCTGTAAACGTTTTTCTGTTCTTCTCCCCCTCACAGCACATCCGAAAAATGCGGTCTCAGCCTCTTAAACACCTTAAGTCCGAGAAGCCCGATCGCGACCGTCACGATCCAGAAATAAAGCCCCAGCTTCGGCCTCTCCCAGAAAAGATTGCCGGTGAGCATGCTGTCGCGATAGCCCGCCACTACATAGTAAAACGGATTCAGCTTTAAAAGTGACACCACCCACGGCGCCTTGTCGGCAAACATCGACTCGTGGTACATGATCGGCGTCAGCCACATACCGAACTGCAGACTGATGCTTACGATCTGCGCCATATCCTTGAAAAACACGTTGATCGCCGAGGTCAGGTATCCGAACGCCAGCGCAAGCATCGACGCCGCAAAGCTGTAGTACACGATCTGCAGCCAGGTCGCCATCGGCAGACGCCCGTAGCAGAGAAACGCCGCCAGCATGATGAGCACAAAAAACGCGTGAACCATCAGACAGGAAATAAGCTTGATGATCGGAAGGATCTCCACCTGAAACACCACCTTCTTCACAAGGTAGCTGTACTCGGAAAGGCAGCCCGTGATACAGTTGAGCGCCTCGCTGTAAAAGAACCACGGCACGATGCCCGGTATCAGCCACAGCACATACGGTACGCCCGGCACCGGCGGCACGCTCTTAAAGCCCACCTGGAAGATAAAAAAGTAGATGAGCACCGTCACGAGCGGCTGGACAAGCATCCACACGACCCCGAAGTACGAGCCGACAAAGCGCTTCCTAAAGTCCGCCTTCGCCAGATCCCAGATCAGCCTGCGTTTCTTCACAATCTCTCTAAGCAGAGAAACCAAATAGCCCATAATCCTTTATTCCTCTCCAAATCTGAAGGTATCCTTAAGACCGCCCCACTTTTTGTCCTTCTCCGAGATGATCAGCTCCACGCCGTCCTCAAGCGGCCACTCAATGCCGATCTCCGGGTCGTCCCACTTCAGTCCACCCTCGTCGCCCGGATGATAAAAGTCCGTGCACTTGTAGGCGAACTCCGCCTCGTCAGACAGAACGAGGAAACCGTGCGCGAAGCCCTCCGGAATGTAAAACTGTTTCTTGTTCTCCGCGGTCAGAAGAACGCCGAACCACTTACCGTAGGTCGCGGAATTCACCCGCAGATCCACCGCCACATCGAACACCGCGCCGCGCACCGCGCGCACCAGCTTCCCCTGCGGGAAATGCTTCTGGTAATGCAGTCCTCGCAGCACCCCGCGCACCGACATCGACTGGTTGTCCTGCACGAATGCCATATCAAGCCCGGCCTCCTTAAAATCATTCTGATTGTAGGTCTCCGCCGCGCTCGTCCTTAAACACGGTCGGCTCGATCACATACAGACCCTCTATCCCGCACGGCGTTACCTTAATCTTTCCCATCGTCTAATCTCCTATGTTATTAGTAATAATTACTATTTTATATCCGCATACTGACTACGCTGAACAGCCGCAGCAGCACATAGCCGTTTAAGCAGCACATTAAGTACAATATACTACGGTTTTTGTCCTTTGTCAAAATCACGATGTCATTTTTGAGCGCCATCAAAAGCACCGGCAGAAACGGCAGGAAGTACCGTCCCTGCACGCCGCTTATCACCCTCGAGCTGAGCGGCGTCCACGCGATCAGCATGGAGAGCATCGCCGCCGCCATACAACCCGCACAGACCGTAAATACCCACACGCGGCAGCCGCCGCTTATCCGCACGCTCTCCCCCGGCTTTTTAAATGCCAGTCCCAAAAGCCCGAGCGTAAACAATGCGACCGCAATATACGGCACGTCGAGTACCTCGTCGAGATTTCCGAGCGATGCGCCGATCATCGTCAGATGCCACTCCTTCGCCTGCCAGAGAAGCGTCTGGTAGAACATACGGATGAGCCGCATGGGCTGATGAATCAGAAGCGTCAGGCTGTAGCCCGGCTCTCCCGCCCACTGCACATAGCTCTCCGTCTCCGTCGCGTAGGAGGCGATCACCCGGCTGTTCACCAGAAGCATTGCCGACGCAAACGCGGTGAGCACCGCGGCCGCCGCAAGCGCCCATCTCCCCCTTCCGCCGAACTTTCGGACCGGGATCAAAAGGCATAGGCCCAGCATCGGCGCGTAGACCATCTTGCACGGGCCCGCCGCCGCGATCAGGGCCATCAAAAGCACGATGTCCTTTATCTCCACTCTCTCCTTCCCGTAAGCCAGATCCAGACAGACCGCCGTGAAGAGAAACATACAGCTCAAGATCATCACATCGTAGGAAAACGACGCGGACAGATGAAGCGTCATCGGCAGCATTGCCACGCCAAAGAGCGCCTCCCTGCCGAAGGGCAGCCGTCTCATGGCAAGCCAGGTCAGCCCCACGAAAAACAGAAGATTCATAAGCCGTCCCAGGTACAGAAGCGGCGCCGTCTTAAGCCCGAGAAATCTGGCAAGCGCGATGCCCGCCGCCTGCGGCACATAGGCGAGCGGCGTTGTCGTCACAGGCGGGTAGGTGGAGGCGACCCGCGCGCCGTTCAGCCTTTCAAGGCGTTCCGGCATATACTGCCCGGTCACGCCGAGCTCCCACAGCGTTTTATACACGGACTCATCGAGAGTCTCCCCCAGCTTTAAAGCGCCGTTCCTGCTCTCCCCGGTCACCTGAAGATTTCCATCCTCATCCGCCTCATACTCAAACACGCCGCCAAGATCCTCCACCCAGGCGTCCTCGGCGCGCAGCAGCACGCGCCCGTCCCGGCTGACCGCGGGCTCTCCAAGCATCACGCCGGAGAGGCGGTACGCGCTCACATAGTGGCTGATCTCATCGGGCGCCGACAAGGGCGGCAGCACAAACAGATACATAAGGCCTAAAAGAAGCCCCGCCACAGGATAGATTTTTTCGAGCGCCGCCTTTTCTCTCCCGCGCCGCCCGGAATCAAACAGGAGCCATCCAAGGAGCGCGAGCGCCAAAAGCGCCGCAATTCCAAGCGCCGCATAACAGCCGATAAGCCAGCCGTCACCATTTGCAGAGACTCCGAGCTTCACATCCAACAGGTGCCAGAGCCCGAGAGCAATCACCGCGGCCGGCCCCGCCAGCCAGAGGTTACGTTTCTTCTTCATGCTTCTTCTCCTCAAGCGCCATCTCCTGCACCAGCTCCTTCACCCTGCTCTCGAGCTGGGAAATGTGGATGGACATGAAAAACACCTTTATGATCAGGACAAATATCGCAAACAGGAACAAAAAGTTGGCAGTCGAATAGATGCCCAGAAAATGCGCCGAAGCATCCGCGAGCTTCGGAAAAATACTGTAGAGTACCAGCACGATCGAGAGCATGATCCAGAATATCGCGCTCTCGATCTGCATCTTTGACTCGCGGATCTTGCGGATGATCATGGCAAAGGTGCCGAGCGATACCAGAATCAGCACAATGCGAAGCGTCATCGTCATCATAGGTGTTCCCTCCATTTCTTCTCCCAGTAAGCGGTATTTGACGTGCATTTAAGCACAAGGCGCTTTGGCAGGCGTCTGTACTGCTTCCCCATCCGGTAGCCCAGGTACTTGCAGCCGCTCTTCACCACGAGCAAGGGGATGAGCCAGAACCGCCCCGATCTCATCAGATAGCCGGCAGTCTGCTTTACCAGGCGGATTCCCTCCCCCTCGGACTTAATCCCGGAAAAGATCTCCGGGTGATCCGCCTGTGAGACCGCCAGGTCGAAATTCCGCCGAAACTGCTGCGCGCATGAGAGATTGTGAGAGTGGATCACCTTCGCCTCCGGCACATACGCCACGGCGTATCCCGCGCTGATCGCGCCCGCCGCGTAGATCATGTCCTCGTTAAAAATGGCGCTGGCGGTAAAGCCCTCAAGCTCGTTAAAGATATCCTTGCGGTACGCGCAGCACACATTCGAAGCAAAATACGTCTTGATACCCAGCCTCGGCAGATCCTTCTTCGTCTTGATCATCCCCTCCGCCGGATAGTTAAAGCTCCTTGTATAGCGCTCGATCACATGGCAGTCCCTGTCGGGAAGCTGCCTCGCGTACGCCATCGCCACCGGCTCGCCCCCCGGCCCCGTGCCGGAAAGCGCCGCGGTAAGGCGCTCCAGCAGATACTCGTCCTGCGGCACCGCATCGTCCGTCATAAAGACCATCACATCCGCCTCCGAGTACCATGCCGCCAGATTCCTCGTCGCGCCGTGGTCGAATTCCTCCCTCGTCAGATGATGCACCGTAAGGCCTCTGATGCCCCGATACCCCTCCGCATTCCAGTAGGATTTCTCCGTGTTCATCACAATGATCCTGTCCGGCGCAAGCGTCTGCTTCTGGAGCATGGTAAGCAGCCTGGAAAAGCGCCTGTCCGGCTTATACACCGGGATCAACACATCAACTGTCATCCGTTTCGCACCTCCTTTTTAAACCAGAACCAGGACAGACCCACAAAGCCCGCAGCCATGAACGCCATCAGTATAAGGTACGCCAGAGCCGCCCCAAAAATCCCCGCACGGGTCACAAAGAACGGTGAGAGCCATGCCGCTGCCGCCGTCATCACCAGATAGATCGCAAAGATCGTCTTCTGCCTGCGCATGATGACTAACGCGTAATAGTACAGATTCAAGATCGCGTAAAACCCGCCGCCAAGCACGATCAGCACAAACGCGCCGTGGTGGCACACCAGCTTTGTCTTGTAAGTATTCCCCAAAAGCCATTCCAGCACTCCGAGCGCCGGACGCCCGAGAAAGAGCGCTCCGGCCACCGCAAGCAGGCTTAAGAGAGCGATCACCATCGAAATCCTGATAAGCTTTGCCGAAAACTCCGGGAAGCGGCGCTCATTCCAGTAATCCGTGAGCGCGGTGAGAAACGGCCGGATCACAAAGCCCGCAGCCAGGTTGATGATGGAGGTCGGCATGAAGATAATGTTAAAATACCCGGACGCCGCGTCTCCCACATGGGCGTCGATCGCGTACTTTGAGGCGGAAAATACATAGAAATCAAGGAACACTGACACGAACAAAAGCGCCGTCGCCGCGGTCAGCGTCCGTATGGTCTCACGCCTCCAGCCGTAGTCCACACCTGAAAGGCGCTTTAGAACCACCACATCAAACAGATAGACGCCCGCAAGCTGCGCGAGCACCGCCGCCACGCAGGCCGCCGCCAGGTCCTTCCCGGCAGTCAGCGCCGTCAGAAACACGCCGACCGACAAAAGCGTTCGGAAGGTATTGGACTTTCCTGTCAGATAGAGCCGTCCGTTTCGCTGAAACTCCGACTCGTACACATCCGCAAAGCCGTCGATCACCTTGTAGCAGATGAGCAGGAAAATGATGATCGTTTTCCCGGCGCCGTATCCGCAGAGCGCGAGGTAGACGACGCCCAAAAGCAGCGCCGCGCCGCACGTCAGGAAGCGGTGGTGCAGGTAATCCCCGAAGGAAAATTCCCCCGCGCCGTCCGTGATCTGGAACGGGCGAATCCCGAAGTAGGCGAGCAAAAACATCTGCTGTCCCACCGTGCTGAAGCCAAAGCCGAAGATGCCGCCCTGCTCCTCCCCGGCAATCCGCATCACAAGGAACGCGAGCACCATACTGGCAAAGGCATAGCAGAAGCTCCCCACCATGTTCCAGAGCATATTCTCTTTTTCCCTGTCTGCCCCGGTGTGAATCAGGGCCTCCGCCAAACGTTCCATATGGTTTCCTTACCGTTTTCTGAAATTTTGTATCACCAGGATCGAGATCAGCATCCGCGCCATGTACCGCACGGCGACCATGGGCTTTAAGTAGCTCTCTCCCCCGAGCCGCTCAGAGATACGCACCGGCACCTCCGCCACCCGCGCCCCCTGCTTGAGCAGGTAGGAGACCGTGTCAGGCTCCGGCCCGTAGTTTAAATTCAGCGCGAATTCCCGGATCATCTCCCGGTCAAACATACGCATCCCCGATGTGGGATCCTTCACCGTCACGCCCGTGGTGATGCGGATCGCCGCCTCGATCAGGCGGCTGCCGATCATGCGGATCGACCAGTCCTTTCCCCCGCCCACAAAGCGGCTCCCGATGACGATATCGTACCCCTCGTCCATCTTCTCTCGCATGGGTTCGATGAACTCCGGCCTGTGCTGCCCGTCCCCGTCAAACTGGATCGCGTAATCATACTCCTTGTAACAGGCATATTTCATCCCCGCCTGGAAGCACCCGGCAAGCCCTAAGTTCACCGGCAGATTTAGGAGGTTGTACCCCTTCTCCCGGCAGATTTTCGCCGTGTTGTCGCGGGAGCCGTCATTGACGACAATATAGTCCAGATTCGGATAATCCCGCACCAGCTCGCCGACTACTGTCTCAATATTCGCTTCCTCATTGTACGCGGGAATGATCACCAGCACCTTGTCCATATCGCTCTCCCATGTCCTTTTCATTTCCGTTTTTTATCCTCAAAATCCCTGTGGCAATCCACACCTCCAGTAACACTGCCGCAAGAAATACCCTTGCTGCACACATCATCAAAGGCCCCGCATGAAGATATTGTTTGTAATAATACAGTTTGCTTTCGTGAAGAATTTTTTGTCTGCTCCACATTCGGGCAATGCTTTTGCTTACGCTGACCGAATGCGCATGGACATAGCTCTCGTCTGTCACCAGAACTTCTTTTTTCCCGCGCGCCCGCAGCTTCTGCCCCAGCGTCTTTTCCTCATAGTACAGGAATATTTTTTCGTCAAAAAGCTGTCTGATCTCCTCTTCTGAAAAAGCAGCTACCTTGATCATAAAAAATGATCCCGGGACGGCTCCCACAAGCCTGCTGTTTTTATCGGTTCCCCGGGGGAGCCTGCAAAGCGGCGTGAGCAGCAGCCCACAAAACAGACGCCGCGTGAGCGGTCCCGTATCCAACAGATCACGAAAGACCGGGAGCAGATCCCAGTAGCTAAGTAACGGCGCCCCAGTCGGACTCATCACCATCGCGGAGGCTACCGCGCCATTCTCCTGAAGCTCCAGCGCTTCCTTCACACGGAGCATACACCTGTCACCGACCTCGATATCAGGATTCGCGACAATAATGTAATCCGGGTTTAAATACCGGACTGCATAATTGATCCCGAGCTGATTTCCTGCACCGTACCCGCCGTTATGGTCTGCCCTCAAAAGATGGATCGGCACGAGGCTCTTCTTTCGGCTGTTCTCCTCCAGTTCACGGAACTTCTCCCACGAGCCGTCCGTGGAGGCATTGTCAACCAGGACAATGGCTTTAAGGAGCTGACTCTGTTCAAGTCTCCTCACAAGCGCACAGACCGTCTGCGCATCATTGTAATTTAATATGACACAGATGATCTTCTCTGCTTCATCCATAAGTCCCCCCGTCTGCGCCGGTCTTCTTTTTTGCCTCCCTGCGCCTTCCGTCAATGACCCTCATACCAAATTTTTTGCTGATTGCCAGCCGCAGTGCCGGACACACACGGGTCACCTGGTTAAGCAGGCACCACAACTGCATATACAACCACTTTCCCTTTTGAAGTTCACTGCCCCGCCAGGGCGTTTTTGAGAGATAATATAAATATTCCTTCCTGTAAGCATTATGGTTTCCTGCGATCCATGGTCTTTCATCCCCTGCAAAATGCACGATAACCGGGCTTTTCTTCGCCTCCCGGAACGCAGCCTCCCCGATGCGCCCATACGCCCCGCAGAGGTTTTTCAGTGTGCGGTACCGGAAATACCGGTAGTTTGTAAAAAAATTATACTTCGGCGGCACTGCCCGGATTCGCCCTTTCAGCACCCCGTTGATCGTGTCCTGATCGCAGGCGAACAAGCTGCCCCTGTGCATTCCGTAAAATTCCAACATCTTTGGAAGAATCCGCTCTCTGCGCCATCCCGCAAGATCCATAAGGATCGCTCCCGAATTGAAATATGGCTCATCCCTTCCGAATCCGATTGCCTCCTTCATCTCACAGTACGCGGTCGGCTCCATCACCATTCCCGCCAGGTCTTCCCCGAGATTTACACCGTACAGTTCCTCTATGCTGCCGCGCACAATGGTATCGCAGTCCAGATACAGGGCTTTTTTCACATCTTCATCAAGTTCTGTCGGGGCAAACAGACGCCCCATCGCGCTGATATCAAAGCCCCTGGTATCAAGCTCATACGGAAATCGTTTTTTTAAGTCGCCCAGCTCCATCACACGGAGTTGCCGTCTAAAGGCATCGGCTATCGAACGCAGCCTCTCCTGCGACCGTCCGCTCATCCCGACAGAAAAAATATAGATGGCCATCTGCGGAACGTGGCGGTTATTCTCCAGAAGGGAATACAGAGACGCCCCCAAATGCCCGGCATAACCGTCATTTGACACATATATAATATTAACGTTTTCCAATTCTTTCATAATGCCACCTGTTTTTTTACAAAACCCGGTCTTTTTATTTACAATTTTACAATAATAAAAGAAAAAAGTAAATCCTATCTGGTATTTTCCCTTTAAATATGTTAAATTAAGTACTGGATAAAATCTCAGGAGGATAATTTCATGTACAAACCATGTAAGTATATTGCGCTTACCGCGCTTATCTTTTGCCTTGCCGGAGGAAAGCCGATGACCGCGTTAGCCGTACACCACGGCTCCGATTACGGTCCCGGCGTTGTCGGCCAGACTTCCGAATCCTCTTCGCAGCTTCCGGAAACCATTCAGGCAGAGACCCCAGACACGGGCGGGGAAAGCGGGTCCGCGCAGAGCGAGTCCGGGAAATCTCTCACGGGAAACGAAGCGCAGGCTGAGTCTGCCGAGACCACGGAAGCCGCTGAAACCGCAGAGACTGCCGAGGCCACGGAAGCCGCCGAAGCCGCAGAGACTGCCGAGGCCACAGAAGTTTCGAAAGACGCGGATGTCCCCGCAAACCCGGCCTTTCTGCAGATTCAGCTCCTGCGCCCGGATCTGACATGGACGGATCCGGTTCGTGACGATTCCGTCCTTTCCCCGGGGGAAGACGGGTTCCTCTCCATGTGCATCTATGCCAACAATATGCCCGGTGACGTCCTTTATCGCACCTTCAGCGGCAGTCGCGGCTGGAGCAACTGGGCGATGAACGGCGGGCACTCCGAATGGGCTGCGGACTCTCCGGTGGAGGCAATACAGATCCGGTTAAACGGCGTATTCGGCAATGCCTTTGATGTCTATTACTCTTCCACGCTGTCCAACGGCACTGAGTGCGACTGGGCAAAAAACGGAGCGACGAGCGGCGCCATGGCTTCGGATAAGCACATCACCGCCATCCGCCTCTCCATGTGGGGGAAGGCAGTTGAAGGGGCTTCCTACAAAATGGATTCTCCGCTGGATGCTCCCGCCCCGGACGGCATTAAATTCACGGACGGAATCCCGACATACAGTAGCGGAACCGGACAACCTTTCACCGGATGGGCATGGAACGACCGCGACCGATACTACTTTGTCGATAATGCGGCAGTGACCGGGTGGCAGTATATCGACGGCTATAAATACTATTTCAGGGAAGACGGTAGGCTTGTTACAGACCTGGAGCCCTACTTAAATCACCCCGGACCGTTCATGCTCCGCATCAACAAACAGATGAACTGTACCACCGTCTATATTCAGGACGGCTCAAACGGTTTCATCATCCCATATAAGGCCTTCCTCTGTTCCACCGGCGATGACACCCCGCTCGGTACCTTTAAGACCCCGGAGAAATACCGCTGGAGGCTGATGAACACGGGCGAGTCCTGCCAGTACTGCACACGGCTTGGCGCCGGGCTTCCGATCCTGCTGCATTCCGTTATTTATGAGAGCCCGAACTCCTATACATTAAAGCCCAATACATATAACTATTTAGGAGCCACGCCATCTCATGGATGCATCCGTTACACTACCAGGGATTGCAAATGGATTTTCGACAACTGCACGGACTGCAAGGGTGAATGAAACTTGCGGAAATCTCACCCCGCCCTGCGACTGGCCTATCACCAGCCGCAGGGCGGGGATTTACTTAGATATCTCTTTTTCCAAAAATTTCCAATAAGGCACATCTGCATTCAGCACAACGTCTCCGTGCATAGTCGGCGCCTGCACCGGTCTTAAGTAATCCCCGTATTCTGCCTTAAGACGTTCATCATACCCCACCGGAACCGGAATCATGCGGTTTTCAAACGGCATATAGACCGCCTCATCAAACCATCTCCGCTCCCATGTGTTTTTCTCCAGCCTGCGGACGAAAACAGTATTGCACACATATTTTGTATCCCGTTTTGAATACCGGCAGCACAACGCCTCATAACGGGCATACGCTGTCCGCATGGGTAGCGAAAGCAGACGGGCAAGCCCATTTAGGATTCTCCCGGCAATCGTGGCATTCTCATAGTATCCAAAGCGATACGCCGCATACAGCGCGCTCCACACAAAGCGTATCCGCGCTGCCCATAAGCTGCGGAAAAGGCTCCCGTCCGGCATGCCATCCAGCGGAAAAATATCAATGAAAATGCCGCAGTTGTACCCCGCTTTCAGATCCTCCGCCGTGTATCCCGTCGTGCTCCCGTCACGAAGCTGGGCATGCCCTCTTAAATAATTATCCTCCGTATAGGCAGTCTGCAACACAAGCGGATCATGCAGCTCTCCCGGTGCGACTCGTGTAAAGATTTCATAGTCCTCCCGCATCATCACCAGATCGATGTCGTCATCCCAGGGAATATACCCCCGCTCCCGCACCGCACCGATCAGAGTACCGCTGTCCGCAAAATAGCGAAGGCCATATTTTCCGCAGATCCGCTCCACCTCATCCAGCAGCTTAAGCTGTACGGCCCACACACGCTTTTTCATGGAATCCACCTTAACCCCGCCGCGAATCTCCTCCTCAAAAAACCTCTCATTCTCCATCTTGCTCTCCTGTCCTCTCATTTCCTGCGCGCAGCGCAAAGCCTCTCCGGCTCAGCAGAAAATCATCCCTCAAGATACACAGCAGCGCAAAATAGACGGCTGTCCCGACGCCAATCTCAAGCGCTGTGAGTAAACTTGCGTGTATCCCGGTCAAAAGCGCCCCGAGCCTCACCACAGCGACATACATAACGAACGCGGCTGCAAGGCGCTTAAGTCCCGGCAAGATCAGCCACGATAGCTTCAGGTAGTCCCTGGAAAGCCGAAAATACATCGACGTGATAAAAATCTCCGCCATCACCGATGCGGCTGCCGCACCCATCGCCTTAAAACGCGGAATCAGAACAAGGTTCAAAGCAAAATTAAACGCCGCTCCTGCCACGATCACCTTCCCACTCTCTGCTCTGCGCCCGGCTGGTGTCAGGATCTGGCTCCCCATATAATCGCTAAGTCCCACGATTAAGATCAGAGGACAGCACACATACATAAGCGTTACTACAGGCTCATATCCCGCTCCGAGAAACCACGGCACAAAGTCGGGTGCGATTGCCGCCATCCCAAACACCATCGGTATGGCGAGGAAAAGCACAAAATCCAGGGCGCCTTTCAATTTTTCGCGGATCTCGCCCCGGTTTTCCTCCGCAAAAAGATAAGACATTCTCGCGGACATGACTGCATTGAAGGACAGGATCAGCACCTTGGCCATATTGATGAAGCCGGTCGCATACTCATAATAGCCATTCTGTGTCTTGCTCTCCCCGGTGTACCAGCCGAGCATGGTTTTATCAAGCATCGTATACACGGAGGTCGCAATCGTCGGCACAAAATAAACCAGTGTCTCTTTTAAGTGTCTCCACGGCCTGATCTCACGCAGACAGGGGCGCTCAATCTCACCTCTCAAAGCTCCCCACATCGACAGATTGCCGAGCAGGGTTGTCGCCGCAATCAGACCCATATAAATCAGTAAGTCTTCGCGCCGCCTGACAAGCAAAAACATCATTACAATACAAAGCAGCTTAAACATGATATTTCTGAGCGCAATGACCCCGTATCGCTCCAGACCGCCGAAAAACCATGAAATATCAAAAGCAACCGCGATTATATTCATCGTTAAGACCGCATAGAATGGCGCATATTCCTCTGACATCCCAATCACCGCGCCCCAGATTATCACGCCCAGCGCGGTCGTCCCGGCGCAGAGCAATTCGATCTCCCAGAAAATTCTGCTGCGTGCTCTGCGGTCATCCCGATTCCTCGCAATCTCCCTCTGCCCATAGGAAGCGGTCCCCAGCGCCGCAAAAATAATAAAATACTGCGCCACGGAATTTGTGTAGCTCTGCACTCCGACCCCGTCTGCCCCAAGGACCCGTGAAATGTAGGGCGTAGTGATAAAGGGCGTGAGCAGCGCCATCACCTGGTATATCAGATTATATGCATAATTTTTGCGGATGCTGGGTGCCTTATGCTCCCTGTCTCCAACAGATTTCCCGTTCAAAATTCCACCTTCGATTTTCATTATTTTTCCGGTTTCATGACAGTTTTGTACCTGTTTTCCCACCGTCTGAACTGTTACGTTGATTTTAACATATTACGCTTTTCTTCGCAATCACAACATGTTTGTAACAGTTTGACATCCCTCCGGAAATCTCTTATAATTGTATCTATTCAGAGCGGCAAAACACATATTTTTCCCATGGCCGCAGAG
This sequence comes from Clostridium sp., assembly GCA_004554205.1. GTDB lineage: Bacteria > Bacillota > Clostridia > Lachnospirales > Lachnospiraceae > Brotaphodocola. The sequence continues at coordinate 4,056 of SFNH01000068.1, read as the reverse complement.
GAGGTTATTTTGAAATTCGCAGTCCTTATCGTGACCTACAACCGAAAACAGCTTTTAGCGGAATGTCTTGACTGCGTTATGAGACAGACGCTCTCCTTTTCCCGCATCTGCGTGATCGATAACTGCAGCACAGACGGAACCGGGGCATATCTGGATCAGTTAGCATCAGCTTACTCCTGTGAGCAGACCGCACCGGTACTCGACATTCACCACCTGGAGGAAAATCTCGGGGGAGCCGGCGGCTTTTCCTTCGGTCTCTCCATACTTGCCGAGACCGATTGCGACTGGGTTTTACTCATAGATGACGATGCCATGATCGCAGAAAATTATATTGAGGAATTGGAAAAAGCTATAGAGACAACCGATTATCTCGCCTACTCCGGGAGCGTCACGACCGGAGGTCGCATTGACCTAATCCACCGGCGCATCTTGAAAAACTCTCTTTTTATGACATACAAGGCCGTGCCGGAAGACGCCTATACTTCCCAGACTTTCGCGTATGACATAAGCACCTTCTGCGGTCTGCTTTTAAAGACCTCTCTGGTGCGTGAGATCGGTCTTCCCAGGGCAGAATACTTCATATGGTTTGATGACACCGAATACTGCCTGCGTTTTAACAGGCGTTCACGCATCCTGAATGTAAACGGAGCCGTCTTAAACCACAAAACTGCGCCGCCGGAAAAAGCGCCCGCCATCTGCTGGAAAAGTTTTTACGGTTTCCGCAACGCGATCGATATCGGCAGGACCTATTCCTCTTTCCCTGCCCTCTATCTGCTTTTTATCCGTCTGAACCACCTGGCCCACATCCTCCTGGATACCATTGGGCTTACGTTAGGGAGCGATCCGGATACCCGGCGTTACCGGATACAGGTTTACAGGGATGTCTTAAAAGGAATCGGGAAAAAGCCGGACGGAGCAGACCCGCGTTATCTTCCCGGAAGTAGCAAATAACTTTATTATCAAAGGAGAATATCATGCAGGCGATTATTTTAGCAGCAGGAATGGGGAAACGTTTAAAAAAACTGACACGCGACAACACGAAATGTATGGTGGAGGTAAACGGGGTACCGCTCATCAACCGGACATTGTGCGAACTGGACAAAAAGCAGCTTTCCAAAATCATCATCGTTGTCGGCTATGAGGCAGAAAACCTCATAAACCACATTAATACACTGAGCTTGAATACCCCGATCGTGTTCATTGAAAACCCTATCTATGACAAGACCAACAACATCTATTCCCTCTCGCTCGCAAAGGAATATCTCCTGAGCGAGGATTCCCTCCTTCTGGAGTCGGATATCATTTTTGAGAGCGCTGTGCTCGACTGCCTGATTGAAGACCCCAGACCCAGCCTTGCGCTCGTAGCGGAATATGAGCCGTGGATGGACGGAACCTGCGTGCGTCTCTCCAATGAGGACGACATTACACAGATCATATCGGGAAGCAAATTTCAGTTCACGGATATCTCCGGCTGCTACAAGACCGTAAATCTTTACAAATTCAGCCGCGAGTTTTCCCGCTCCCTCTATGTCCCATTTCTTGAGGCCTACACGAAAGCCCTCGGCGACAACGAATACTATGAGCAGGTACTGAAGGTGCTGGTGGCGCTCGATGACCCGGGCATAAAGGCAAAGCGCCTTAAAAAGGGGCTTCGCTGGTATGAGATTGACGACATTCAGGATCTGGATATAGCAGAGTCGCTGTTTGCCCCCGAGGAAGAAAGACTTTCGCTCCTTAATCGTCGCTACGGCGGGTATTGGCGCTACCCCGATATGCTGGATTTCTGCTATCTCGTGAATTGTTATTATCCGCCGAAAAAAATGTTAGATGAACTGCGGGCAAGCTTTGACACCCTGATATGCGGATACCCCTCCGGCATGTATGTCAATACATTGCTCGCCGCGAGAAACTTCTCGCTCCGTCAGGATCAGATCGTCGTTGGGAACGGTGCGGCAGAGCTGATCAAGCTCCTTCTCGATAACACAGAAGGCCGGCTCGGGATCATCCGCCCCACATTTGAGGAGTATGCCAACCGTTATCCTGCAGACAGGCTCATCACCTACTGCCCGGACAATGATTCTTTCTCCTACACGGCGGACGACCTTGTCTCATACTTTGAAAATACCGGGATTCAGAACCTGGTGCTGATCAATCCCGACAATCCGAGCGGCAACTATATCCGCAAAAAGGATATGATGGGACTGGTAGGCTGGGCAAAGCAAAAAGGGATCCACCTGATTATAGATGAATCCTTTGTTGATTTCTCCTCCGAGCCCGATGCCTCCCTGTTGGAGGAAGACTTCCTGGATGCCAACCCGCATCTGACCGTAATCAAAAGCATTTCCAAATCTTACGGCATTCCCGGCCTGCGTCTGGGGATTGCCGCAAGCGGTAATGCAGATCGGATCACCCGCATAAAACATGAGGTATCAATATGGAATATCAACTCCGTTGGCGAATTCTATATGCAGATTGCGGGAAAATATAAAAAGGATTATGTAAACTCCCTCGCGCTGCTCCGGAAAGAGCGCGAGCGGCTGACCGCCATGCTCGGTACAATCCCCGCGCTGCGTGTCATCCCGTCCGAGGCAAATTACCTGATGGCGGAACTCGTGGGCTGCGCAGACGCCGCCACAGCTCTGACCTCCACACAGCTTGCGACAGAACTCTTGACGCGCCACAATCTGCTCATCAAGGATTTAAGTCCAAAGCTTAACGGACGCTCCTTCATCCGCATTGCGGTACGCAACGAAAAAGACGATGACTATCTGTGCCATGCGTTAAGGGAGATTCTCATGCCTTAGGCGCCCATGCACGCCTCCGCGCGCGCAAGCGCCGACGCAATCACCTTGTCCATGTCGTAATACTTATACTCCGCCAGGCGGCCGCCGAAGATCACGTTCGGCTCCTTTGCCGCCAGCGCGGCGTACCTTTGGTACAACGCCTGATTCTTCTCATCATTGACCGGGTAGTACGCCTCCATGCCCTCTCTCCACTCCGCCGGGTACTCCCTCGTGATCACCGTCTTCGGCTGGGTGCCGAACTCAAAATGCTTGTGCTCGATCACTCTCGTGTAGGGCGTCTCCCTGTCCGTGTAGTTTACGACCGCAACGCCCTGATGGTTCTCCTCGTCAAGCACCTCCGTCTCAAACTTTAAGCTCCGGTACTCCAGCTTGCCGAACTGATACTGATAGTAGGCGTCAATGGTTCCTGTATACACGACCGTCTCGCCAAGCGCGTCATAGTATTCCTTCCGCTCCAGATAGTCCACGCCGGTTTCAATGTCGCAGCCCTCAAACAGCTTATCAATGATCACATTATATCCGCCGATGGGAATGCCCTGGTATAAGTCGTTAAAGTAGTTGTTGTCGTAGGTGAAGCGCACCGGCAGACGCTTTATGATGAAGGCGGGAAGCTCCTTGCAGTCGCGCCCCCACTGCTTTTCCGTGTAGCCCTTGACCAGCTTTTTGTAAATATCCGTCCCCACCAGGCTGATCGCCTGCTCCTCGAGATTTTTCGGTTCCCCAGTCACGGCCTTTTTTTGTTCCTCGATGATCGCCCTCGCCTCCGCCGGTGTGCTGACGCCCCACATCCTGCTAAAGGTATTCATATTAAACGGCATATTGTACATCTCACCCCTGTAATTTGCAACCGGGCTGTTCGTGTAGCGGTTAAACTCCGCCAACTGGTTTACATAATTCCAGATTTTGCGGTCGCTCGTATGGAAAATATGCGCGCCGTAGCGGTGAACATGGATTCCCTCCACATCCTCGCAGTACACATTGCCGCCGATGTGACCCCGCTTCTCAACCACAAGGCAGCTCTTCCCTCTCTTTCTCGCCTCATACGCCCACACGCCCGCGTACAGACCGCTTCCCACCAGAATGTAATCATATTTTTTCATAAGACTGCACCATACCTTTTTTCGATTTCATCCCGCATCTCGCAAAATGCCGGAATGTAAGTATTTAAAATTTTTGCAACCAATTCCTTCGCCGCCGAGCCGTCATAAATATGTGTCATATCGTTGCGATCCTTCAACATGGAAAGCCATAC